>JAAELL010000372.1 GCA_024226735.1 bacterium
GAGCCGTCCAAGTCCGTCGTGCTCGTGCCTTTGCGTCGATCGCCCCGCAGTCGGGGTCTCTGCGCCCCGTCGAGGACGCGATCGGCACAAAGGTGCGGGCACGGCGGACTTGGGCGGCTCTGGCGCAATGCTGATCAATAGTCCGGGCTAGCTTGATGGAATGGCCCCGCCAGAAGGAACAACCCGGGAGCGCATCCTCTTCCTGATCAAGACACGCGGCCCCCAGACCGCCCAAGATCTTGCCGGCCGCCTGGAGCTGACGCCCGTCGCGGTGCGACAGCACCTCGTACTGCTACACGAGGGCGGCCTCGTCGAATTCGATCAGGAGCCGCAGGGGGTCGGCCGGCCGGCGCGGATGTGGCGGCTGACCGAGGCCGGAGGACAGCGCTTCCCCGAGGGCTACGCCGACCTAGCGCTCGACATCCTGGACGGAGTCCGCGCCAGCTTCGGCAGCGAAGGGCTCGACAAGCTGGTCGCCGCGCGCACGCGCAGCCAAGCTGCCAGCTATCGGGCCGTAATGCCCGAATTCGAGACACCCCTTGCGAAACGGATCGCCGCGCTCGTGCGGATTCGCTCGCGCGAGGGGTACATGGCCGAATGGCGGCGGGGCCGCGACGGAACTTTCACACTCCTCGAAAACCACTGCCCGATCTGTGCCGCCGCGCGCGTGTGCCAGGGGTTCTGCGGTGCGGAGCAGAAGCTCTTCGAAGAGCTGCTCGGTCCCGAGGTCGAGATCGAACGGACCGAGCACATTCTCGAGGGCAGTCGGCGCTGCGCGTACACGATTCGTGCGCGCGACTCCGCGGCCGGCTGAGGGGCGCGAACCGCGAACGCCCTCAGGGTGGAACGCGCGTTCCCAGGACGCAATTGCGGGATTCCTGGGCCTTCCCGTTTCAGGGATGGCGAGCGACTAGAGCTCCTCGTCCTCGGACGACTGCTTGCGGCGCGCTACGTTCTCGTTCGCCTTCTTGAACAGGTCGTCGAGATCCTTCTCGCGTCGTTTTTCCTTCTCGAGCGCGGAGTCGAAGACGTCGTCGCCACGCACGCCGCGTCCCTGCACGTGTTCGCTCGCCGTGTCCCAACGCCCCTCGTCCAATACGGGCTTCCCCGTGTCGCTGATTTGAGCCTCCGGAGAATGTTTCAGCACTTTCTGAGTCCGGACGTCGACGACGAGTCGCTCATTACAGCAGGGACACGTCACCTCGATTTGTTTCGTCTCCAACTCGGCACGTCTTTCGTAACGGTCGTGAGGATTGCGGAACTCCAGCGCCCCCGACGAGTCTATCTAACAGGAAGCCCACGGCGGGCGGCATCGTTACCCAGCGAGCCCACCCGCATAGAAGTGGGCGGAGAATGCCCCCTTGAAGCCGAATACTACGCAAACCGCCACAACCCCGATGCGTCCCACGACGCGGCTGCGGACGCTCCTCCGCGACGGCCGTCAGTTGGAACGCGCGGTCGGGATCGTGCTCTGGCTCGCTCTCTTCGCCGTCCTGTTCGGACGCTGATTGGACTGGAGGCGCTATCAGCGCTCCCCCACGAGCTCGAGCGCTTGCTCCGTCGAGCGCGCGACCACGTCACAACGCACGACCGCGCGCATGCTGACGATCGCGAAGCGCGTCGCCCACGAAGGCGCGACGGTGATGTAGCGCCGCAGGAACGGTAGATCGTGGATACGCCGCAAGAGCAGCGGGTTCGCCGGATGAACGGCACGAACGCGAGTCGTGTCGGCCACGTAGTCCCACCCCCAGGAATGGGCTCGTCCGAACGCCTCCGCACGTCGCAGGTCCTCGCGCAGGAGCGAAGGAGTGACGAAGCCGCTCGCCGCGACCCAGAACACCGGCGGCTCTTCGCGGGTTCCGAGAACGACAGAGCCGAGCCGGCGCTCGACGCGCGCCAGCTCGGCGAACCCTCTCGGAAGCAGCACTACTCCTCCCGCGCGACGCCCTGCTTGGAGTGCAGGCGTTCGCGGTAGCGGCGGTACAGCCTCGTGTGCTTGTCGGCGCGCGGGTCGACCTCGACTCCGTCGATGAACATGCGTTCGACCGGCGCGTCGACGTCCAGGAGGTGGCCCGAGGTCACGAGCACGTCGCCGGCGCGACCGACCTCGAGGCTGCCGTGGCGTTCGGCGACACCGAGGATCCGTGCTGGGTAGTAGGTCACCGCGCGCACCGCCTCTTGCTCCGGCAGACCGTACGCCGACGCGGTCGCTGCCTGCAACGGGAGGTTCCGTTCGTTGTCCGTGTCGGCCGTCATGATCGCGAACGGCACGCCTGCGCGCGCCAGCACGGCCGCCTGCGCGAACGGAGCGTCGTACGGATCGTAGCTGGATGAGGGGCTGGTCCAGATCGGTCCGAGCACGACCGGGATGGCGGCTTGGGCGAGCACGTCGACGACCTTCCACGCCTCGCGCGCGCCGTAGAGGACGACGTCGAGGTTCTCCTCCTGAGCGAACTTGACCGCGAAGAGGATCGTCTGGGCGTTGCCCACGTGCAGACCCATCTTCTTCTCACCTCGCGCGAAGGGCGCGAGCGCGTCGAGCCGCGGATCGAAAGCGGGCTTCGATCCGCCCGTCGCCAGCTCGCGGCGACGCGCGTACTCGCGCGCGTCCGCGAGCATGTCGCGCAGCTCCTTCACACCATCGGGCTCCTTCGCCTCCTCGTCGTCGGAGCCGCTGTCGCGACCGCGGCGCCCGCGGCCGGGCGGACCTTGCACGGGCTCGATGCCGGCGGTCAGCCAGTCGTCGTAGTCGACACGCTCGTCGCACGAGTCGTGGTCGTCATGGCCGTGGCCGTCGTCTTCACCGAAGAAGCGGCGGCGGCCGCTGCTCGGGAAGCGCACGTGCAGCATGTCCCGGTCGACCGTGAGCATCTCCTCCCACGTGTCGCCGGCCAGGCGCAGGACCGCCGATTGCCCCATCAACGGGCCGCCGCCCTGCGGTGCGGTCTGCACCCGCGTGATGCCGTTGTGCCGCGTGACGCCGATCTTGGCGGAGTCGGCGTTGATCGACGCGGTCACGCGCAAGTCCGGCTGGTCGCCGCCCATCTCGCGCGTGTCGATCGTCGCGCGCACGGCGCCGATCTCCTGCAGCCCGACCGCGCTGTTGAGTGAGATCATCCCCGGCCACAGGTGCTTCTCCGCGCAGTCGATGATCGTCGCGCCGAACGGCACCTTGACGTCGGCGCCGACGGCCACGATGACGCCGGACTGCATGAGCAAGGTGCCCTGCTCGATCGCCGGTCCGGTCGCGGGATGAATCGTTCCACCCACGAGCGCCACGACGGGGTCGCCCTCGGTCACTTCGGCCGCGACCGCGGTGGCCTCGATCTCGCGCACGGCAGGCGGATCGTCCTGTAGCCCGAACGCGTCGCGCCGAGTGAACTCGATGTGGCCGTCGACCATCGTCCATTCGACGCGCGTGCGCGGCGACAACGGATCGCCGTTGAGCAGCACGAGGTCCGCGTCCTTGCCGACCTCGATCGAGCCGACGCGGTCGCCGATCCCGAGCTGCTTGGCGGGGTTGAGCGTGACGAGCTGCAGCGCATTGACGCGCCCCATGTCGCCGTAGCGCAACGACTTCCCAGCCTCCGCGTAGAGCCGCCGCACCATCTCGCCCGAGTCGGAGTTGATCGACGTCAGCACGCCGGCCTCCATCATCAGCGCCGCGCAATGCGGGACCGCGTCGTAGGCCTCGACCTTGTACGCCCACCAGTCGCTGAACGTCGATCCAGGGACCTTCGCCTCAGCCATCTCGTGGGCGACCTTGTAGCCCTCGAGCACGTGCTGGAGCGTCGCGATCTGGAAGCCAAAGTGCTGCGAAGCACGAATCAGCATCAAGATCTCGTCCGCCCGGTAGCAGTGCGAGTGCACGTGCACGTCGCCCTCCAGGATGCCCGCGAGGACGTCGAGGCGCACGTCGCGCCGCGGCGGCGCGGGATCGTCGCCAGCCGCCTTCGCCTTCTCGTACGCATCCCATTCCGCCTGGTACTCGCGCGCGCGCTCGAACGCGCGGTAGAAGATCGCCTCGACCCCCATGCGCGTCCCGGGAAAGCGCGTGTTTTCGCGACTGCGCGAACGCTTCGGGTTCTCGCCGAGCGCGAACTTGATCCCTTCGAGTGCTCCGGGGAAGCGCAGCTCGTCGGCCGTGCGTTTCCACTTGAGCTTCAGGACCGAGTCGCGCCCGCCGATCGCGTTCGCCGAGCCGTGCAGCTGGCGGATCGTCGTCACACCACCCGCGAGCGCGCGGAAGATCGTCAGGTCATCGGGGTTGACCGAGTCCGCGATCGTCACCTCGGCCGTGATCGAGACGGTGCCTTCGTTGACACCACGCTCGATCGCCATGTGCGAGTGGCAGTCGACCACGCCCGGCGCGAGGTGCATGCCCTCGCCATCGATCTCGTGCGCACCTTCCGGCGCTTCGACCTCGCCGACACCGACGATCTTGCCGTCCTTGACGGCGACGTCGCCCTGCACGGCCGGGCCCACGGCCGAGTGGATCGTCACGTTGCGGATCACCGCGTCGCCGCCCGTCTGGAACGCCGGCACGCGGTGCTCGTCGGTCTCGTACGGATGGTCGTCGCCGAGCGCCAGCGCGGGAACCGACAGAAGGCTGGCACACAGGAATCGTCTCGCGGTCGTCATGGCGGTCTTCAACGTGCACCTCCAGGGCGGCGCTCGGCAACGAGCTGTGCCTCTTGTTCCTGGCCGGCGAACTTGATCATGAGCTCGCCCTTCATCTCGTCGTCATCGACCTTGCCCTCGAAGTCGAGGTCGATCTGCATCTCGCCCACCGCGATCGACATCTTCAAAGTCACGGTCTCACCCGACACCTTGCCGGTCACGTCGCTCTTCAACATCGAGCCGTCCGCAGGGCTCTCGACCTCGGCCGAACCGCTCACCTTGCCGTCCTCGGCCATCTCGAGCTCGAGCACGAGCTTGCGCCCCTCGTCGTCGTCGGGATCCTGAGCGTCCCACGTGCCGCTGACGTCGACGCCGTCGGCCGGACCTTCGCCCTGCGCTTCGTCCTTCACCTCGAACTCGTAGGGAAAGCCGTCGACGAAGATCCACTTCACCTGGGCGCCCTCGTCGAGCGGGTGCTTGGTCCAGAGCGCGACTTGAGCGGAGTGCCCGGGCTTCAGCCAACCGAAGTGACGGTCGACGCCGAGCACCTCCGCGGGCGCGCTCGTCAGTCCGGCGAGCGCCGCCTCCTTCGAGAAACCCGCCTCGACAAGCGCGCGCAGCGACTTCAGGACGTCGTCGGGATTGCGCGTGCCGGTCCCGAACACGACGCGCACGCCGGCTTCGGACAGGCGCAGCGCGCAGTCGCGACGACGCTCCCAGGCGAGGCGCTTCTCGATGCGCACGGGCATGGGCTCCACGTACTTCCAACGGTCCTTGTTGTCCTCGGGGGCTTCCTCGCCTTCCTGCGCTGCTTCTTCTTCAGCGGGCTCGTCCTTGGGCTCCTCTTTCGGTTCCTGGCCCTCCTCCGAGTCGGCGTCCTCTGGGTCCTCTGGGTCCTCTGGGTTGTCCTCTGGGTTGCCCTCTGGGTTGCCCTCTGGGTTGTCCTCTGGGTTGCCCTCTGGGACGTCAGCTTCTTCGTCGGCGGCGGCCTCGTCGTCCGGCTCCGCTTCCTGCTCCTCGCCCGGCTCGCGCTCTTCGTTCTTCTCCCGCTTCTTCTTCTCCTCTTCGCGCGGGTCCTTGACCTCTTCGCCCCAGTCGAGCGTCAGGAAGACGGGGATGTCGCGTTCCACCAAGAGCGCAGCTGCCTTCTGAATCTCGCGCCCACCGCTGATCGCGATCTGTATCCCGAACTCGTCGGCGAGCGCGACCCAGCGCCGGACGTCGCGGTCGGTGCGCGCTTCACACACCAGCCGGCGTTCGCCCGCCATGAGCTCTTGCGCCGCTTGCAGGTCGGCATCGAACGGCGGTCGCGGCCCGGGACGCCCCTCCTTCCAGCGGCGCTCGAGCTCGGCGTGCCGCTGCGCGTCGAGGAAGAACTGCCGCAGCTGCGCGTGATAGCCCATCAGCGTGCTGGGGTAGCCCGAACCCGAAGCGGTGAATGCTCCGTGATGCAGCAGGTCGCCGACGATGATCACGTCGCGCGGCGCAGCGTCGCGCGTGCTCGCTAGCGCGCTGCGGCCGGCGAGCAGCTCACCGCGCGGCGCCGCGACGTGGGCCCCGAATCCGTTCTTGCGGAAGCGTTCGCCGACGTCGCCCTCGACCGTGTACACGTCGGCGGCGCGGAACGCCGGCTGGATCCCCTTGCGGTTCGCCTGGCGCATGTCGATCGGCACGTTGGCCGACTCGGACGCCGGAGCATCCTTCTGCGCGGTCGGGTTCGGCGTCGCGCAGCCGGCGCTCCCGTACGCATCGACGAACGCGGGCACCGCAAGCAAGCCCTCGGCGTCGATGACGCGCATGTGCGCCGGCACCTGTTCGCTCGCGAACTGAACGGCGCGGATGCGGCCCGCTTCCAAGAGGATCGTGTGAGTCGGCTCGTCCTCCTCGGGAGATAGCCGCACGTTCGTCAATGCGTAGGCTTCGGGCCGGGGAGCGGCGCTCTGGGCGCCGGCAGCGGGCGCGAGGAACAACAGCGGCACGACGGCCGCCACCGCTCGCGCGCGGGAGCTGGTGAATCGCATGGAGAACTTCGGGGGCAGCCGAGAACAGCTTGATGAAGGAATGCTCCGGCATCTGTGAGACGACGGCCGGATTGGCTCGCCATTGTGCATCCGTAGCGGCGATTCGTCAGCGCGCACGGCCGTTCTGCGCTCCAGGTTTCGAAAAGGTTGGAACGCGACCGCCGTATGCTGCGTACCAGACGTTCGAAGATGAGACTCGGAAAGGCCCCGCTGATGCTGACGCCCACGCTGCCGCTCTTCACCTGCCTCGCGCTCGGGTTCGCGCCTCAGGCCACGGAGGGAGACCTCGCGCGCCTCATGCCCCACTCGAGCTTCGCCTTCCTCGAGGCTCCGGGTCTGAGCGAGCTCTGCGCCAAGGGCCTCGAGCACCCGCTCATCGCGCGCTTCCTCGAGTCGCCGGTCGGCGCTTTCGCGCTCCAGCAGGCACCGATCCAACCCGAAGCCGCGCTCGCGATCGCCGAACAGTTCATCGGGGAGCCCCTGCTTCCACTCCTGTCCTCTCTGTCGGCTGGTGGCGCAGCGATCGCGATCGACCTGAAGCACGCGGGGCCAGTCTTCTCGCTCGCCGTGCGCGGCAACGACGAAGAGCGCCTGCTCACCACGATCGAAACGGTGCTCGATCAGTTCGCAACGCAGGGCAAGCTGTCGACCGCCGCGAGTACACCACGCGCCATCCGCGGCCTCGACGCGTGGATTCTGAACCGCGAGCTCGCGTTCGCGATCGAAGGCACGACGTTGCTCATGAGCAACGACGAAGGCCACCTGCGCGACATGATCGACCGCGCGCTCGACGGTGGCGACAAGACGAATCTGCTCGCGCGCGAGACGTTCACCGCATCGGCGCGCGGAGACGCTTCGAGCTTCGCGTGGGGCTGGGTCGACCTGGACGTGGTCGACACGACCAACCCCCGTGCGCTCGGCGACCTGCGTGGGATGACAACGGAGCCCGGCGCACACTTCCTGCTGGGCTCGACCTTCACTTTCCTGGGCGGCGCGGAGCGCGTCGAGGCGCGACTGGCCCTCGCGGGGGACGCACTCGAGCTCAAGCTCCGCGGTCATGGAGTCGACCCCGAGATCGGTGCCGAGCTGAGGCCAGCTCAGGACTCCGCCGGCGCAGCGGTGCCGAAGGGGCTGGACGGCGATGTCTTGAGCGGTGCGCTGTACCGCGACCTCGCGGGCTTGTTCCGCGTGCGCAGCGAGCTGTTCCCCGCCCGCTTCCAGCCCGACTTCGCCGAGGCGACGTCGACCCTGGCGCTGTTCTTCGGCGGAGAGGACATCAGCGACACGGTGCTGCCCGCGCTCGACCCATGGATCGGCGTCGTGTCGCGGGCCGCGCAGTTCGATGCGAATGCGATGCCGGATGTCCCCCTCCCCGCGCTCGCGCTGCTGGTACGGATCAAGGACGAGTCCGTCGGTCCACGCCTCGTCAGCGCGTTCCAGACGCTGATCGGCGTCGTGAATCTCGAGTCGGCGCAGAACATGCAGCCGACGTTGACGCTCGGGCTCGAGCTCGCCGGCGAGCACACGGTGACGACGGCGCGCTTCAGCCCGCCCCGCAAGGACGAGGGTGTCGACATCCGCCACAACCTCGTGCCGGCGTGCTGCCTCGTCGGCGACGTCTTCGTGCTCGGCAGCCACGTCTCGCTCGTGCGCCAGGTCGTCGACCAGGTCTCGCGCGGTGAGCTCGAGCCCGCGACGACAGGCGAGAACCTGCGCATCGCCGGCCCCGCCGTCCTCGACGTCGTCGAGGCGAACCGCGAGGCGCTCGTCATGAACGGCGTCCTGAACGAAGGCAAGTCGATGGAGCAGTCGCGCGGCGACATCGGCGGCCTCGAGGCCGTGCTCGCGCTGATCGAAGGTGTCTCCCTCGACGTGAAGCGCCTCGCCGCGACCACGCACTCCGCGACGATCCACGTCCAGCTGAAGTAACGTAACGTGACATGACATGACATGACATGACATGAAGTGAAGTGAAGTGAAGTGAAGTGAAGTGAAGGACGGCCGGACATGACGCAGCCCTGGGACGCAGCGACCGCCGCGCACCTCTTCCGCCGCGCGGGATTCGGCGCTCATCGTGAACGGATCGACGAAGCGCTCGAGGCGGGGCGCGATCAGACGATCGAGAGCCTGTTCGCCCGCCGCGAACACGACCCCGCCCTCGTGCGCGGCATCCGCCCCATGCTCGCGCTCGAGGACATCGAGCCCCTGCAGTCGTGGTGGATGTCCCTGATCCTCGGCGACGGCGCGCCCCTCATCGAGCGCATCGCGTTGATGTGGCACGACCACTTCGCGACGTCCCACGACAAGGTCGGTGACGTGCGCCTGATGCACGGCCAGATCGAGCTGTTTCGACGGATGGGCCTGGGCGACTTCCGCGAGCTCTTGCACGCGGTCGCGCGCGATCCGGCGATGCTCGTGTGGCTCGACGGCAACGCGAATCGGCGCGGACGCCCGAACGAGAACTTCGCTCGCGAGGTGCTCGAGCTGTTCGCGCTCGGCATCGGTCACTACGACGAGCACGACGTTCTCGAGGCGGCGCGCGCCTTCACCGGCTGGGGCGTCGACGGGCGCCGCTTCGTTTTCCGCGAGGCCTACCACGATCCTGGCGCCAAGAGCGTCCTGGGTGAGAGCGGCGACTTCGACGGCGACGACGTGATCGACCTCGTCCTCGCACACCCCGCGTGCGCGCGGCACATCGCGCGGCGTCTGTTGGCCGAGTTTGTCCTGCCGGAGCCCAGCGCACAGGACGTCGAACACTGGGCGAGCGTTCTGGTCGCGGCCGACTGGAATATCGAGCGCACGCTCGCGCAGCTCCTGCGTTCGGAGCTCTTCGATTCGGACTCCGCACGACGCTCGCGCATCGCGGGCCCGGTCGAGCTGATCGCGAACACAGTCATTTCCTTCGGCTTGCGCATGGGTCCACGCGATGCGGTGCGCGCGGCGAGCGACATGGGACAGGCGCTCCTGCGTCCGCCAAGCGTCAAGGGCTGGGACGGCGGCCGGACGTGGATCCACGCCGGCAGTTGGCTCGCGCGGCACAACACGTTGACCGAGCTGGCCCTCGAGCACGGCGCCGGCCGCGTCGACGCGGCGCCAGCGCTGGGCCACCCCTCGTCGAAGGAGGAGGTCGCGCGCGCAGTGCTCGCGCGCGCGTTCCCGGAAGGCGCGACGCCCGCCTACACGCGCGAGCTCGAGGCCGCGGCGTCGGCCGCGGCGGACACGAGCGAGGCCGTCCGACACGTCCTGGCGCTGACCCTGACCTCTCCCGAGTACCACCTGGTGTAGTCATGCAGCTCTCACGCCGCACGTTCCTCGTTCAAGGCCTGCGCGTCACCGCGCTCCTGCCGGCATTGCCAAACCTCGCTGTCGCCGCGCGCCACGGGAAGGCCGCGGACCGCGTCCTGGTCGTCCTGCAGCTCTCGGGCGGAAACGACGGTCTGAACACGGTCATCCCCTACGGGCAGGACGCGTACTACCGCATGCGCCCGTTCCTGGGACTGCGCAAGCGCGAGCTGCACGCACTCGACGACTCGGTCGGGCTGCATCCGTCGCTCGCGGGGATCGCGGAGCTCTACGCCGAGGGGCGCCTCGCCGTCGTGCACGGCGCCGGTCACCCCAATCCCGATCGCTCGCACTTCCGGTCGCTCGAGATCTGGCACACGGCGGATCCGGCGGGACCGGCAGGCGACGTCGGTTGGCTCGGGCGGATGACGGACAGCATCACGAAGAGCTCCCCGGGCGCGCTCTCGGCGCTGGCGATCGGAGCGGGCAACTTGCCGCTGTCGATGCGCGGCGAATCGTTCCTCGCTCCAACCGTACGCGACCCGCGCGGCTTCCGCGCCAGTCCCGAAGGCGAAGTCGTGCGCACGGCGCGCGACGCGCTCCTCGCTGGCGAAGCCGCGGGCGACCTCGGGTTCCTGCGCCAGGCGGCGCGTTCGACGTACGCGACCGCGGCGCGCATGAGCGCACTCACCGACGATGAATCCGCGGCCGACTATCCCGAGCACGCGCTCGCCAAGGAGCTGCGTCTCGTCGCACAGCTCGTGCGCGGCGGCTTCGGTACACGCGTCTTCCACCTCGCCCACGACGGCTACGACACGCACGCGCGCCAGGCGCCGGTGCACAACGAGCTCCTGCGCCAGGTGTCGACCGCGCTGACCGCGTTCCAGCGCGACCTCGAGCGGGCGGGCATCGCCGACCGCGTCGTCACACTGGTCTTCTCCGAGTTCGGACGCCGCGCCGGCGAGAATGCGTCCAAGGGCACCGACCACGGCCGCGGCGCACCGGTGTTCCTCATGGGCGAGCCGGTCGCCGGCGGCCAGCACGGCACGGCCCCCGACCTGGAACGCCTCGTCGATGGGGACGTGCCGTCGACGGCGGACTTCCGCTCGATCTACAGCACGTTGGAAGAGGGTTGGATGGGTGTAACGAAGAGCACGGCGGAGCCGGCCATGGACCTCTTGCGTCCAATCTGACCGACCCCGCCCATCTTGTCGAATGTCATGTCTCCGCGACCCGAGTCGCGCTACGGCAAGATCTCGACCACTACGAGATTCGACAGGGCCAGTACTGGCGTTGCGCCAGTCATTACGAGCGACTGGAACGAGAGAGATTCGCCGACAAGCGCTGGGTCGTTTCCCAGACCGATCGAGTGAACGTAGGGCGGGCCGGCCGCGACGGGTAGCGTTCCAAGGGACTGGCGCTGATGGGACAACCACAGCTCCCCCACGGGCGTCGAGACCGGAGTCGAGAGTGGAAGACCGCGCACGAACAAGAGCTCGGCGGTCGAGCCGTTCGGTCCCCAGAGCTCGATGTCAATCGCACCACCGAGTCGGGCGGCGCCGTGCTGGCGCAACGGAGCGAACTCGTGCGAGCCCATGTCGACCACGGGGGTCAAGTCCAAGTCACCGTCGAGCGGGCGCTGGAAACCGTCGAGGTCGAGGCCGTCGGCCTGAGTGGCCTGATCGCCCGTATCGATGCAGGGGCTGCCCCAGCTCACGCGATAATCGTCGTTCGAGGCGTCCACGAAGATGGGGCTCGAAGCGATGTTTCCCTGACCTGGAAAGCCGTTCTGAATCGCCGAGTAAGTCGCACTGAGCGTGCTCGACGCATCCCAGACCTGCGAGGCGCCATTGTTGTTGTCGAAGAGGATGGAGTTGGCGACGGAGACGACACCACCGTTCACGTAGATGGCATGGCGGGAGTTCCTTGCCATCGTCGTGTTCGTGATCGAAGCGACACCGCCAGCCGTGTGGAGGCCGCTGCCCTTGAGGTCGGGGTTGCGCGCAACGGACAAGAGGCCGCGAGCCAGCAGACTGTTGGCGAGGTGTAGCTCGCCGGACTTGTGGTAGATCGTCCCGCCGTGGGCCCGACTGGCGTCCGGAGTCTGGCTGTGCGCGCCCATCCTGCAGGCGTTGCTCAAGAACAGCGATGCTGTGATCTCAAACCGCCCACCGCGAACAAAGAGAGCCCCGCCCCTCGTGTACCTGCCACCGGAGGCGTAGATCGTGTAAGCACGGGCTTCGTTCTGGATGAACTCGGAGCGATCGATACGCGCATTCCCGTCGACGTGCAGCGCACCCGCCGACGTATTATGGTGTGTCCCAGTCGTACCGGCGTTGTTGCCAGTAAAGGTGTTCGCCGTCAGGACCAAGGCGGCATCGTCAGGGCCGGTGGGACCGACGACGTAACCGCCTCCACCTGCGTAGCTAGCGTAGTTGCCCTCGAAGACGCAGTCGGTCAGAACCAAGTCCTGAGTCGACAGCTCCGCACGCAGGCCGCCGCCGTACGACGCCGAGTTGCCACGGAACGTGACGTGGTCGAAGGTGGGAGTCGACCGCACGAGGTGGACACCGCTCGTCGTCGCCCCCTCGATCTCGGTCCACCTGAACTCGCTCCCATCCATCGTGTCCCGAAAGAACAGGCCGCCCCATCCCGTGGAGCTACCAGGCGTCGGCTTGAAGACGACGGGGGCCTCGGGGGTTCCTAGACAGCGGATGAGCCCGTTGACGACGATCTGACGATCGTCGGCGACATGGACCTCGACACCGGCCTCGATGATCAAGCTCGCGACGTTGAGGTCGCAGGAAACGTAGACCGGCGAATTGGCGAGGGACCACACGACCCTGTCCACGAGGCCGCAAACACCGCCGGTCGTGTCCGGGCAACCCGCACCCGGGTAGACGCTGGAGTCGCTGTCGTCGCAATCGGTGCCGTCGGGGACAAACCCGAGCGTGCACGCCGGCGTGAACGCAAACGCCTGCGGGTCGCCAAAGCCGTCGCCGTCCGCGTCGCGATGACAAGTCGCCGCATCCCAGTAGGCACCGAATCGGCCACCCGTGAACCCCATGTCCGCCCGAGCACCTCCAAGGCCTATGGGGAAGACATCGCGATTGCCCGGATCGGGAAGGCCCCCGTCGATGGCAGGCGACGGAGGGACAATCCGGAAGTACGCGTCGAACACCGGGTTGGTGAGGATGTTCCCCTCACCGGGGAAGCCGTTCTGGATGTCCGAGTAGGTGGCAGTCAATGCGCCCGACGCATCCGAGATCTGTGAGCCGCTGGCGTTGTTGTCGAAGAGGATCGAATTGGTGACCTCGACGCTGCTCGCGTTCGAGTAGATCGCATGGCGCGTGTTGCGAGCCAACGTCGTGTTGACAATCGCGGCCGTACCTCCGGCGCAATGGAGACCGGCTCCCCTCAGCACGGGGTTGCGTGCGACCGAGAGGAGATTCCAGGCAAGCAGGCTGTTGGCAAGAAACAGGTCTCCGGAGTGCTGGTAGATCGCGCCGCCGTAGGCACGGCTCGGATCCGGAGTCTGGCTGTGTGCGCCCATCCTGCAACCGTTCTCGAGAAACGAGCACGCGGTGACGTCGAAGTGGCCGCCACGCAGGAAGAGCGAACCACCCTGGGTGTATCTGCCGCCAGCCGCGTAGATGGTGTACGCACGGGCTTCGTTGCCGAGAAAGGTCGAGCGCAGGATACGCGCGTTGCCGTTCACATGGACGGCACCGGCCTTCGTGTTGTGATTGGTTCCAGTCGTGCCTGCTCGGTTCTTGATGAACAACGCGTCCGTCAAAACCAGAGCAGCGTCGGCGGGACCCGTGGGGCCGACGACGTGGATGCCGCCGCCAGCGTAGTCCGCATAGTTGCCCTCGAAGACGCAGTTCGAGAGGACGAGATCCTGGTCGAGCAACTCGGCGCGCAGGCCTCCGCCGTTCGACGCGGAGTTGGCGCGGAAAGTGACGTGGGCGAACGTCGGCGCTGACCGAACCAGATGAACAGCGCTACTCGTAGCGTTCTCGATCTCGGTCCAGCGTAGCTCACTACCGCCGGGTGCATCTTCGAAGTACAGCCCCTTCCAGCCAGCGACACCGGCCTCGGTGCTGAAGAGCACGGGCGCCGATGCCGTGCCCAACGAACGCAGGTAGCCATCGACGACAATCTCGTAGTTGCCCGTGACGAGGACCTCGACACCGGGCTCGATGGTGAGACCAGCGAGGATCAGGTCGCACGTGACACGTACGGGGGAGTGCGCGAGAGACCAGACTTCGCCGACCGGGATCAGGCCACATACGTCGAGCGGGGCGGCAAGACCCGGAGGAGACGGTGGCGGAGGCTCCGGGGAAGGAGGATGCAGCGCACGGGCGCAGGGGACAGCCACGACGAGGGCCAGGGCGAGGACGCGCAGGGAAACGCGGGTAAGAACATGTTTCATGACAGCAAGCACTTTCGCGTGAGGGATCGAGCTCCGGCAGCACCGTGAGGCACACGACCGGCGACAATGAGGAAGAGGTGCACGAGCCGCGCGCTCACTGAAACGTGAGAGCGACAGCGTCCGTGAAGTTGCTCGTGGGCTGCGGGTTCAGGTCCCGGTACCAGCACTGGAACCGCCACGTCTGGCCCGGGGCAACGGCGACCGGGGGAGACAACGGCAGCGCGGTCAGGTCGACGCGCAGGGAACCCGACGGCCCGACGATCACGTTGGTGAGCTGGTTGTAGCGGCCGATACTGCCGGACAGGCACAGCACGCCCTGGCTGCCGGGTGGCGAGAAGCTCCCTGCACCCTGACTGACCAAGAAGTAGCCCGGCTGACCGGGCGGCAGCTGAGTTGCGCGCAACGTGATGTCTTGGGCGCTGACGCGGACGCAGCCGAACGCGCGAACGAGCGCGGGGGCCCCGGACGAGTTGGGCGTCGCGGGAGAACAGAAGGACGAACCAATGGGACTGGCACCCGCGTCCAAGTTGATCCCGTCGTAGAAGAAATGCGCGGGGTTGCCAGCTTGGCCGTTCCCACCCGACCAGATGCGAATGTGCCCGAACCTGTGATCGTGCAGGAGCACGTCGAGGTCCGGGTCACAGTTGGGATGAGGGACGGCGGGATTCAGCCACAGGCGGGCGCGCTCGGGACCCGGAAGGTAATCGATGCGAAGGACCAGTCGCGCGGCCTGCGCGTCGTCGGAGCCCGCCACCACGACCGGCGGCGCTCCGCCACTCGCCTCATCGTCGAGGCCCCAACCCGGAAGACCCCAGGGGTTACCCAGGAGAAGCTCCTCCGTGGTGCCGTTCATGAGCGACAGGCCTCCGAAGTAGTGACCGAGGCCCGTGCCCATGTAGCGCATGCTGCTCAGAGAGACCCAGATCGTCCCGCCATCGCGCCCAAAGCGACCGTTCTCGACGACAGACGAATGACCGCTGGGGTCCGGAACACGTTCGGCATAGCCGAACTCATGCGCTTGCCCAGCAAACGTGGAGCCGCCCAGAGGAAAGGGCGGAGGGCCCGGCACGGCAGGGGAGAACAGAACCACGTCGTCGTGATTGGGAGCAGCGGTTGCAGCCCAGGACGACGCCCAACCCGAACCACCGGACTGATCGTGAACGAGACCGGGCCAGGTGTAAGCGAAGGGCTCGGATGCAATCGCCTGGACTTGAGCGAACGCACAAGAGCTCGAGAGGAAGGTGGGGAAGGCAGCCAGAACGGGCAGGACGGTGGGCAAGCGGCGCAGGATCTGCATGGGGTGACTCCGAGCGCGGGAAGCGCAATGAGAGGAAAGTGAGGACGGAGTCAGTCATAGTGATCGCCACCCAGTTGTCGATCCTCTAGAACCACCGTGGCGGGTGCTCATGAACCACAAATGTCCGAGCCCATCGACATATCGTGGTGATACGTAGATCGCAACTTGCTATCGTCCACTGCCAGCCCCCCGAGGCCCCGGCATTCAACTGGCAGATAAACTCGCCATTTGGGCCCTTGGGTAACAAAGGCGAGACGGTCTCACCGCTCGGACGCCCCCCACTGATGTAAACCAAGGGAAAAACCAGTGCGCATCGAACTCCGGCTCCGAAACATCCTGCAGGAGCACGATCTCGACAAGCACGGCGTCGTGTCGCGCATCGCGAGCGACCTCGGCGTGCATCGACACACGATTGCCGGCCTCTACCACAACAGCGCGAAGCAACTGCGGCTCGAACTCCTGGGCGCAATCTGCACTTGGCTGGAAGCGAAGGGCGTCCCCGCGAGGGACCTTCCGAGCCGACTCCTCGGTCCCCCCGAGCTCTGGGAGTTCTTCATCCGCTCGAGCAGTGTCCGAGTCTTCCTTGGCGAGTACCAGGTACGCGTGTCGGAGTCCCACGACCGTCGGTGGCTCTCGTGCAACGACGCGGAGCTACTGAAGACCTTCGTGCACTCCGTCACGAAGCAAGGACGGGGCCAGCCGGTGGACCTCGAGTTCGTCCCGTGTCAGTTGCTTCCGATGGCCACCGACGACACGCACAGCATTGAGGCCGAAGAGGGTCATCAGTCGTCGCGAGCCATCTACGACGAGCTGTGCGCAGAAGAGGGGATGGTCTCCATCCTCGTCGGCTCGCAACGCATCAACCTGCTGGTCGAACAGATGGTTGCTCAGTGCTTCGGCGCGATCCCCTTCGTTCCCTCGAAGGAGAACGCGGGCCCGCCGATCTACCTTGCCTATCGCGAGAACGATCGCATCTACAGCAGCTGCTTCGGCGGCCACACGGTGCCGCTCGGATTGAAAGGCGCACTTCGTCCCGGCCTCTACTACCGTGGCGGCGGAGGCGAATGGCTCAGCGCCCCGTTCGACTCGACCCACGATGCGGGCGTCATCCTGACGAGTCACTTCCCCGACAAGGACAGCTTGCGCATCGCGCTGTTCGGATACTCCGGGCGAGCGACCCGCGCGCTTGGCGAGTACTTCATGGACATGGACAACGCGCGCGAGTTCTGGCCGCCCCAGGTCGTCAAGCGCAAGTATCAACTGGGCCTGAGCATCTATCGGATGGAGTTCGAGCGTGAAGACTTGGTGAAGTGCGATCCGATTCCCATCGAGGGGCTCGAGCAGTGGATCGGCGACTCGTTCCCGAGTCTTCCCCAGCATTGAACCAACACCCGGCCCCGCGGTGGCAGATCAGGAGGCTGGGATCCCACGCACCCTCGGAGGCTTCCATGATTCGGCTCGGCAACGGCCAGCTCTGCATCGGCTCGACCGGCCTGCATCGCTTCCTGCCCGGCACGACGACGAGCGGCACGCGCACCTACGGCCCGGGCCTCGGCGCGCACGCCAACGCGAACTTCGGACCGGCCGGAGCGATCGAGCCGGGCACGATGTGGAACTTCCAGGTGTGGTACCGCGACGCGGGCGGACCATGCGGCGAGAACAGCAACCTGACGAACGCCGTCGCCGTCCACTTCGTGCTCTGAGGTCACACGGATGCACCAGGCTCCTCTTGGCGCTGCTACTCGCCGCGCCCGCGTCCGCTCAGCAGTTGATCTTCCAGGAGACGCTCGAGCAGGGACTCGGGAATGGGTCGTCACCTCGCCTAGTCTCGCCGCGTCGCAGACGACGCGCACTTCTACTGTGCCCAGCGACGCTCGTTCGCAACGGCGTTCGCGGCGTATCGAAGCGCCGCGTTGACGTCCGCGACTTCGATGCCGTACTCCTCCGCCACGGCGTCTCGGTCCATCCCGGCAGCAATGAGGCCGACGACTCCATTCGCCGTGACTCGAGTGCCTCGGATTGCGGGTCTGCCGAAGCGCACAGCGTCATCGACACCGATGCGCTGTTCGAGGTCGTCTCTCTGGTCGGGATCGGACATTCGTATCTCGGAGCCTCGTAGGCCAGCCTCCCCGGTATCACAAGCCTGACCAGGACGTCCCTCCCCTACTCCCCCCCCAACTCCCCCATCCGCGCCAGCCGCTCCTTCTCGTTCTCCGCGAACCAAGCATCCTTCGACAGCTCCTCAAACGCCCGCTTGAAGTGCTTGCGCGCCTGGTCCTTGCGGTCCATCGCCCACAGGCACTCGGCGAGCTCCTCGAACACGTAGCCGTCGACCGTGCCGGCCTCGTTGTGCTCGCCGAGGATCTCCTGCTGCCTCGCCAGCGCGAGCTTGGTGCGGCCCATGCGGCGTAGGGTGTGCGCGACGGACCACTCGGCGATCAGGATCGGGCCCTGGACGCCGTTCTCGCGGCGGATCTCGAGGGCGTTCTCGAAGAGGTCGAGGGCCTTGATGTAGTCCTCGCGGGCGAGGTAGGTGTGGCCGGTGTTGTTGTAGAGCGGGGCGAGCATGCGGCGCGCGACCGGATCGTCGCTCGACTCGGCGAACTCGATCGTGCGTTCGTTCCAGGCGAGGGACTCCTCGGGCGGAGAGACGATGGCGAGCATGTGGCCGGCGTCCGCGGCGTGGCCGTCGGCACCGGCGGCGTGGCCGCTCTCCCAGGCTTCGAGGAACAACTCGGTCGCCGCCGACCTGTCGCCGGCCGAGTTGTGGGTGCGGCCGCGCTCGAGCAGGTAGCGCACGCGCGCGACGGGCGTCGCTTCCGAGAGCATCGGCTCGACGTCGTCGAGCTGGGCGTGCGCGGCGTCGAAGTCACGGCGCAGGCTGTGCGTGCGCGCGATCTGCGTCAGGAGCTGGGCGTGGCGGTCGGCGTCACCGGCGGCTTCAACCTCGGGGAGCGCGGCGCGAAAGGCGGCCTCGGTCGCGGCGGGGTCGGAGTAGTTCCAGAGCTCGTCGAAGTTCATCGGTTCGGTCGTTGCGCAGGCGGCTGCGAGGAGGAGAAGGAATCCGGTCGATCTCATCATCAAAGGGCGCGCATCCACTCGGGGACGAACGGCGCGCGGTCGGGGTGGGCGAGCACCGCGTCGAGCACCTCGAGCAGCGCGTCCTTGTCTTTCGGCAAGCTGCCCTTCAGGGTCAGCGAGTTGCTCGCATGGTTCGAGCGGAAGATCGATCCCTTGCACTCGAGGCCGGCGACGAATTCGCGCAGCTCGGCGGCGAGCTCGGGGTCGGACAGCTCGTCGACTGCGCCGCGCCTGGCCTGGTCCCAGAGCGGTGTGCCTTCGACCGGCGTCATCACGAGCGTGCTGACGAAGCGCGGCTGGATCGCGTTCACGATGCGCGCGGACTCGCGCGCGTGCTCGCGGGACAGCGCTTTGCCGCCGGCGCCGAGCAGGATCATCGTCGACAGCTTGACGCCGGCCTCGTTCGCCTTGTTCGCGACGCGGATCATCTCGGCGGCGTCGACGCCCTTCTCCAACTTCGAGAGCACCGCGTCGTGGCCCGACTCGATGCCGAGGTAGTAGAGCGTCAAGCCCGCTTCGCGCAGCGCACGCATCTCCTCGACCTTGCGCACTTGCAGCGACTGGGGCGAGGCGTAGGCGCTGACGCGGCGCAAGTCGGGGAACGCGGCGTTCAGCTCGTCGAGCAGCGCGTGCAGGAACGACGCCTTCGCGACGAGCGCGTCGCCGTCCGCCAGGAACACCTTGCGCACACCGCCCAGATGCTCGCGCGCCCAGCGGATCTCCTCGAAGAGCTCCTCCTTGGGACGCACCCGGAAGCGCTTGTCGCGATACATCGCGCAGAACGTGCACTCGTTGTAGCTGCACCCGATCGTCGCCTGGAGGATCAGGCTGTCCGCCTCGGAGGGCGGGCGGTAGAGACTGCCTTCGTACTGGATCACGGCTGGATTCTACGGCCTCGGGAGGGTTGAAACCGACGGCTGGCGTGCCATGGGGACCACTTCGACTTAGAATCTCCGCCCGGTTTTCCGCCTCAGCCCCCAGCGACCATGCCCACCACCGAAGACGTCTACTCCGAGCTCAAACAGGTCTTTGACCCCGAGATTCCGGTCAACATCGTCGATCTCGGCCTCATCTACGACGTCGCCGTCGACGGCAACACTGTCAACGTCAAGATGACGCTCACCTCCCAGCAGTGCCCGGAGGCCAAGACGATCCCCGAGGTCGTCAAGCGCCGGTGCAACACGCTCGAGGGCATCGAGGGCACCGAGGTCGAGATCGTCTGGGAGCCCGCCTGGGGCCCGCAGCTGATCTCCAGGGAAGGGCGCGCGATCCTCGGCATCGAGGCGGACGAAGACGAGGACGACAGCTGAGCGAGACGCCCGTTCCGCTCGACGTCCCCGCTCTCTTCGGAGGCATGGACGTCTACGTCTTCGACCAGCTCCAGAAAGGCAACATCGCGCCGGGCATGCGCGTGCTCGACGCAGGCTGCGGCGGAGGCCGCAACCTCGTGTACCTGTTGCGCGCCGGCTACGCGGTGTACGCAGCCGACACGGATGCGGCCGCGGTCGGCAAGGTGCGGACGCTCGCGGCGGAGCTGGCGCCCAAGCTCCCCCCGGATCACTTCCGCGCCGAACCGGTCGAGGAGCTGAGCTTCCCGATGGGCTGCGCCGACGTCGTGATCTGCAACGCTGTGCTGCACTTCGCGCGCGACCACGAGCACTTCGACGCGATGCTCGGCCGGCTGTGGCACGTGTTGGCGCCGGGCGGGATGCTCTTCACCCGCCTCGCGTCGTCGATCGGGATCGAGGATCGCGTGCGGCCGTTCGCGAACGGCCGCTACGGACTGCCGGACGGCAGCGAGCGCTACCTCGTCGACGAGGAGCGGCTGCTGGCGGCCGCGAAGAAGCTCGGTGCGGAGCTCGTCGATCCGATCAAGACGACGAACGTGCAGGGCATGCGCTGCATGACGACGTGGGTCGTGCGCAAGGGCCAGTAGGCCCGGCGCTACTCCGTCCGCAGCTCGACCTTCGCGCCGATGTCGGTAAAGCGCTGCGCGAGCGCCTTCGCTTCGGCGGGCGTGAGCCCCTCGCCGACGACGGAGGGCGGCGAGTCGACCGCGTCCTTGGCGTCTTTCAGCCCCTTGCCGGTCACCTCGCGCAGAAGCTTGATGACCTCGAGCAGGCGCCGGCCCGGTTGCGTCAAGACGACGGCCTGCGTGGTGGACTTGGTCTGAACGGTCGAATCCGACGTCGCGACCTCGACCTCGCACGCCGTCAGGCCGAGCGCGGCGCACACGACGAGCCGCGCGAATCCGTTCACTGAATCACGTCCATGCTGCCCGCGGGACCCGGTGGAACCGCGTTCGGGTTCGCCTTGAGCTCCTGCTTCCACGACAGCATGCGCGCCTTTGCCCCTTCCTTCTCGGCGGCGTCGATCATCGCGCGCGCCTCTTCGGCGTCGCCGGCGGCCTCGGCGATGGCGCTCTTGCGCTGGTAGAACATCGAGAGGCTCGTGTGGGCGAACGGGTCCTCGCCGTCGAGCTCGACGATGCGGTTGCCGATGCGGATCGCTTCGTCGAGCTCTCCGCCGTTGGCGTGCGCCATCGCGAGACCGTGCATCGCGTCGGTCCAGTCGGGCTTGACCTCGAGCGCGCGCTTGTAGGCGGCGATCGCTTCGGGGTAGTTGTCCTCGCCGAAGTGCTTCAGACCGGCGAGGTAATGCTCTTGGCTCTCGTCACTCATCACGTCTCAAAGCAGAACATAGCGTCCCCGGCGGCGCCACCCTCTCAAGACCGCACGCGACAGGCTCCGATGATGCGGCCATGAAGCACGCCCCGACGCTCACCCTGGTCACGTCCCTGCTGGTCTCCCTGCTGGCCTCCTGCACCGCGACCGACGAGGTCGCGCTGAAGTACGACGGACCGGCGTCGATCGAGGAGCCCGAGGCGCTGCCGACGGCGACGGTCGCGCCGGAGGCCCCCATCGAAACGACGACCGCTTTCGAGGGCGATGTCGACGTCGCCCTCTTCGTCGACGTCGTCGGCGACGACTGGGACGAGCGCACGCGCGAACACGTCCTCTCGCGCCTCTCGTCGGGGCTCTTCGAGCATCCGAACATTCGCTACTACCCCGGCGTGCGCACCCAGACCCTCGGGCGCCTCGCCCGCGAGCGCGACGGCATGTCGGACGAGTGGCTCGCGCAGGTGCGCCGGCGTCTCTCGTGGAACCCGCCCGAAGTGCTCGTCGGCATGACACTGCGCGCCGGACCGGGCTCCGCCCGCAGCGCGACGTCCGGCAAGATGGCGAGCTACCCCGAGATCGCGATCCACATGAACGTCGTGCGCCTCGACGGCGAACGGCGCTGCACGGTCGTCGAGAAGGGGCACGAGCTCGTGTACGACAGCATCGCGCGCGGAGCGGCGGAGAAGCTGCAGGCAGCGCTCTTGACGCGCATCATGCGCTGATTCGCTGCCACACCGTCAGGTGTGGCGCCAGAGAGCAGCTCCGACACCGAAGGTGTCGCTAGGGGGGCCTCCAGGCCCCCCTAGCAGCCCGTTGAAGAAGTGCTTCGGATGCCAGGGCGACAGCATCCGCGTCCGGTTGGCGCCTGGAAACGTAGGCGAATTCGTGGATTCGGGGAGGCTTTCAGGTGCCGACCGGGCGTGGAGGATGTCGTCATGGC
>JAAELL010000373.1 GCA_024226735.1 bacterium
GTTCTGTGCGTAGCCTCTGTGCTACTCACACCAGGGATAGATACTGTCTTGGGGCAACGCCGCCACCGCGCGAAAGCGGCCGGACAAATGCGCCGAACTTTCGACTCACACCACTAGTCCCGCGCACGGAAAGCTTCGATCCAGGGGTGCGGGCATTGGCAGTCAGCGCCGACTGAGAGTGCATGGGGTTTGTTCTCTCGCGAGCAGAGAGGAAGGAGCTTCGGAGGAGCCGCAACGCCGTGGCGCGTGCATGCGGGCCGGGATACGACTGCGAATGTCTGCATCACACCACTAGAACCACGTGATCCGTAGGCCGTCCGTCAGGCCCGACCAGCTCGTGCCCGGGCTCGTCGGGTGCACGTCCCGGTGCCAGGCCTGGAAGTAGGAGCTCGTGCCTGCCGCGGCAGCGTACGGTGCGCCGCTCGGCGCGGGGATCTCTTGTGTGCTCC
The DNA here is from genome assembly GCA_024226735.1 of bacterium. GTDB lineage: Bacteria > Planctomycetota > UBA1135 > UBA1135 > JAAELL01. The sequence continues at coordinate 450 of JAAELL010000373.1, forward strand.
AGTCGCCGGCTGTCGTCGCGATCGAGAACTCCCCGCCGGGTCCGGAGTTGCCGATCAGACTCGCTCCGGACGGGCTGCGGTACATACGTCCGATCATCGGGCCGATGCAGAGGAGCCCGCCGCCGAACGGAGGCGCGACCGGGCTCGGTTGCGCGCCGTCCGAGGCGAGGAAGAACACGGTCTGATGCGGTGGAAGGCCGAACGCGCGGAGCGTGACATCGTCGTCGATCGCGACGGTCGTGCCGGACGCCTCGAGCCGTCCTGGCGCTCCGGTCGAGTTGGCGGTCGATGCGCAGAACACCGTCCCGACCTGATCGGTGTCGATCACGTGCGCCGCGCCGTTCCCGTCACCGAACGCGCCGACGAGCGCCGTTTCGTGCTCGAGCGCGACGCCGTAGCCGAAGTAGTCGCCCTGCTCGACGTCGCTCGGCTGCAGCTTGACGAGCTGCTCGCCGGTGAGGAAGTCGAACAGGTAGGCCGAGCCGGCGCTCGACCCCGGCACGTCCTCGCCCCATGCCCCGAGCAGGACGTGGCTGCCCGAGATCCCGACGCTGTAGCCGAAGATCTGGCCGTGCTGGCCGTCGGCGGGGAGGAGCCGGGTCCACTCGGCGCCGGTCGCGACGTCGAACACGTAGGCCGAGCCGTTCCCGACGCTGTCGTTCCACGGCGATCCGACGACCGCCCAGCCACCCGACATCGCGAGGCTCGTGCCGAACTCGCGCCGGTAGCCCGCGTCGCTCGCGATCCACTTGAAGACCTGGCTGCCCGTCGACACGTCGAACAGGTAGGCGGCCCCCGACTCGTGCGCCACCGCGTTGTGGTAGCGGGCGCCGACGAGCGCGCGATCGCCATGGATCGCGACTGCCGATCCGAAGTTGTCCCACATCACGCCGTCGGTCGCCATGAGCTTGGCGACCTGCGCTCCGGTCGTGACGTCGAAGACGTACGCGGCACCCGATTCCGAGGCGACGCCGTCCGCGCCCGGGGCGCCGACGACGGCGAGGTTCCCCGACAGCCCGACGTCCGCGCCGAAGCCGTGCCCCGCCGCAGCGTCGTTCGCCGTCAACTTGAAGAGCTGCAGCCCCGTCGCGACGTCGAACACGTACGCCGACCCCGACCAAGCGCCGTGGTCGCCGTCCCCGCTCGCGCCGACGACCGCGAGCGGCCCATCGATCGCGACGCCGATGCCGAACATGTCGTCCGCGGCGCCGTCGGTGGGCGTGAGCTTGGAGAGCTGCTGCCCGCTCGCGACGTCGAAGACGTACGCGGAGCCGGAGCGGTCGCCGGCGGGATCGTCGTCCGGTGCCCCGACAAGCGCGCGGCCACCGGAGACCGCGAGCACCTCGGCGAAGCTGTCGCCGGGCTCGCCATCGCTCGCGACGAGCTCCCGGATCTCCGTCTGGGCGGTGGCGATGGACGACAGGCACGCGAATGCGGCCAGAATGTGGATCGGGCTCGAGGGCATGGGTGGCTCCTGGACGGGTGACATCCCTCCAAGAGGCAACTGTCGCCGAAACCGCACAGAATCTTCGATCAACGTCGCTGGGGCGTCGTATCGAAGGCCTCGCCGCCGCCACCGTCGGCCGCGCGCGGATCCCCGAGCAGCCGCAGCTCCGAGTCGAGCGAATCCGACATGGACTTCAGGCGCACGGCCTGATCGGGTTCGCCGGCGAGGTTCTCGAGCATCCATGGATCCGCCTTGACGTCGTAGAGCTCCTCGGCCGGACGCTTGCCGAAGCACAACTCGAAGGCACGCTCGTGTTCCTCCCGATGCTCGAGCAAAAAGGACTTCGTCGGTCCGTTGTCGCAATCGCGGAAGGGTCGCGCGCCCGGCGCCTCCCAGCCCGCGGGCCAGTCGTCGGGCCGCAGGTTGCGCACGTAGAGGTGACCCCCCGTGCGCAGTCCGCGCATCGGGTATCCACCGCCGTGCCCCTCTTGCGCGACGGTGTGCCGCTCGCGACCGAGGACGACCCAAGCGCGTGGGCCGCGCTCGTCGGGCCCGATCAAGTGCCGCACGATGCTCCGACCTGTCATCACGCGTGGGATGTCGACGCCCGCGACTTCGAGGAACGTGGGCGCGAGATCGACGAGCGAGGTCACCGGGTTCACGCGCTTCCCCCCCTCGATCCGCGCACCCCAGCGCAGCGCGAGCGGAACGCGTGTCCCGAGGTCGTACAGGTTCGTCTTGCCGCGCGGGAACGGCCAGCCGTGGTCGCCGGTCATGACGACGAGCGTGTTCTCCAGCTCCCCACGCTCTTCGAGCAGAGCCAGGGCGCGACCGACGTCGGCGTCGAAGCGCTGGACTTCGTAGTAGTAGTCGGCGATGTCGGTGCGGATTGTCTCGTGGTCGGGAAAGGGCGGAGGGACCTCGATCGCGGCGAGGTCGATGCCGCTCTCGGCTCCCGAGCGCCACTTGTAGCCGCGGTGCGGGTCGTGCGCGCCGAGCCAGAAGCAGAACGGCTGCCCCTCCTCGCGCGCGTCGAGGAACGACTCGAACGACTTGTATTTGGGCCCGGCCGGGTTGCGCTCGCGGCCGAGGGCCTTCCACTTGCCTGGTCCCCACGCCTTGCGCCAGTGGCCGACGTGGTAGCCGGCGTCCTCGAGCAAGAGCGGAAACACCGGATGTTCGGGCGCGAGCGTGCTCCACAGGTTTGCGCCCTCGCCGAGGCGGAAGAACTCCTGTCCGGCCAGGATCGAATTGCGCGACGGCGTGCACGAAGGCGACGACACGAACGCCGCGCGGAACAGGACGCCCTCGCGCGCGATGCGGTCGAAGTTGGGCGTCGCGACGACGGCGTCGCCGTAGGCGCCGGCGTGCGGCCAGCCCCAGTCGTCCGCGATCGCGAACAGGATGTTGGGCCGCGCGGGGCTCTCCGGCTCCGCGGGCTCCTGGGCGGTTTGGGCGAGGGCGGCGAGAGCGTAGAGGACGAGACGCATGGCGCTCACTGCAACCCCTTCAGCCATTCCTGGTACGCCGCGTCGACGGCCTTCCAGTCGATGTCGGACAGCACGAGCTCCGGCTGCTCACGCGCTTTGCGCCCGAGCCCCGTCAGGCGCGCCGGCAAGTCGCGCCAAGCCTCGTTCTTCGTCACCTGCGTCAGGAAGTACGTCAGCGCCCACGCCTGCGCGCGGTACTTCGCGTCGCGGTAGAGCTTCGAGCGATCCGCGCCCATGATCTCGAGCGCGCTCGCCGTTTCGCCGGACATTTCGGCGACGACGCGCGCGAGATCGGCGTTGCGGTCGACGCGCACGGTCTTGCCGTCGACGGTGGCGCACGAAAAGAGGTCGCGCAACCCCTCGCTGAGCCAGGGCGGTGTCTCCGCTCCCTCGGCTAGCTGTGTGTGCTGCAGGAGGCCCTCGCCGAAGGCGCGTTGGATGCCGCGTCCGCCCGCGCGGTCCCCCTTGCCGACCAGGATCCCGAGCTCGCCCCGCGGGCGGCTCCAGAGCGCGCTCGTGCCGGGCCGTGCGCCGAATTCGCGGAATGCCTCCTCGTCGAGGAAGATGCGCACGACCTGGCGGCTGCGCTGCTCGATCTGCTTCTGCTTCTGCAGGCGCGGGGCGAGGATGCGCTCGAATCCCTGCTGGCGCAGGAGCTGCAGCTCGCGCGCCACTTCCTGGGCCGCTTCGTCGGCGCCCGAATGAAAGTTGACGACGTAGTCCTCGGTCTCCATCGCGCGCCAATCGCCGCGCGGCGGTTGGGGGGCGCTCGCGATGGGAACGCCCGGCTCCGGCAGCGTCTCGAACTGTGCCGGATCGAGCGTTGCGAGCAGGTTCCACAAGGCGATCCCGTCCGCGCCTCGCGCCCCATCGCTCCAGCGTGCCAACCCACCACGCGGGAAGTCCGCCGTGAAGCCCAGCAGCGAGCCGACGACCCAACGCCGCAGGTCCTCGGCATCGGCGGGGCTCAGCTCGGTCGCCGCGTCGTGCAGCGCGTCGCGGATCGCCTCCGAATCGTCCTCGCGGAACGACTCGCCGGGCAGCGCCGCGCGCACTTGATCCATCGCGGCCGCGAGGGTCGCCGGTTCCAGCTGGCCCGCGTCGACCGCCGCGCGGCCCGAGAGCTCCAGCGCGGCCCACGTTCCACCCGACGCGAGCGCGACGAGCGCGGCCGCACCGACGAGCGTCGCGCGCTTGCGGTCGCGGCGCACCCAGCGCTGCAGCCTCTGGCTGGCGGTCAACTTCGCCGTCGCGATCGGCTCGCGCCGGCGCACGTGACCGAGATCCTCCGCGAACGCGAGCGCCGTCGCGTAGCGATCCGCGGGGTCCTTCTCGAGCGCGCGCTCGAGCACGCGCGCGAGGTCCTTGGGAAGCGTCGGGTCGATGCGCCGCGGGTCGGGCGGCGTGCCGACGAGGACGCGTTCGCAGAGGGCCTCCCACGTGTCGCCCTCGTGCGGGCGCTGGAGCGTCAAGGCCTCGTACAGCGTCGCGGCGAGGCTGTAGATGTCCGTGCGCCGGTCGGCACTCTCCCCGCGTCCCGCGAGCTGCTCGGGCGACATGTACGCCGGCGTGCCCATGAACTCACCGGTCTTGGTCATCCGCACGTCGCTGTCCGCGTCGCGCGCGAGTCCGAAGTCGACGAGCATCGGCTCCCCGCGCCGCGAGACGATCAGATTCCCCGGCTTGACGTCGCGGTGCACGAGCCCGGCCTCGTGGGCGGCGTGCAGCGCGGCGGCCGCTTTCTCGAACAACTCGAGCAGGCCGTCCAGCCCGTCGCTGCCGCCCGCGTCCTCCGGGCCGAGCTGGCGCCTGAGCTCATGCGGCTCCGCCACCGCATCGACGAGCTGCGCCAGGCTTCGCCCTTCGATGTACTGCATCGCCAGGTACGGCCGCCCGTCGAGCTCGCCGGCCTCGAAGACCGTGCAGATGTTGGGGTGATCCAGCTTGGAGGCCAGCTCCGCTTCGCGCCGCAGCCGCTCGACGCTCGAACCGCCGAGGCGATCCTCGCTCAGCACCTTCAGCGCGATCTTGCGCTTCAGCTCTGGGTCGCGCGCGAGGTAGACATGGGCCTGCCCACCCTTTCCGAGCTCGTCCAGGATCTCGTAGCGTCCGAAGCTTCGCATGGCGTCATCGTAGCGTCGGGTCCACGCGGCACGGCCGCCGGTGTTTGGCGAGATGAGCCGTCGGTCGCCGATTGGCGCATATCGGGAGGGAGCGGTACCGAACGGACTCACCGAGTATCATCGTCCCAGATGCCCTTGCGACTCTCCCTGGTGCTCCTCGTGCTCGCCGCCGCGGCCTCGAAGCCCACCGACCGCGTCGATTACGGGCGCGACGTGCGGCCGATTCTCTCGCGTAATTGCTTCGTCTGTCACGGCCCCGACGAAGGAAGTCGCGAGCGCGAGCTGCGGCTCGACCGCTTCGATGACGCGACGCGCGACCGCGGTGGCTACCGGGCGATCGTTCCGGGCGACAGCAAAGAGAGCGAGGTGTTCCTGCGCATCCTCGACGACGTCGACCCGATGCCGCCGAAGGACGCGGGCCACACGTTGGCCGCGGACGAGATCGAGATCCTGCGGCGCTGGATCGACGAGGGTGCGGAGTACGCGCCGCACTGGGCGTTCGTCGCGCCACGCCAGGGGCCTCTGCCGGACGTGCGCGACGGAGCGTGGCCCGCGGGCCCGATCGATCGGTTCGTGCTGGCGCGCCTGGAACGCGAAGGCCTCGCGCCGTCGCCGCGCGCCGACCGCCACACGCTCGCGCGCCGGGTGAGCCTCGACTTGATCGGGCTGCCCCCGACGCCCGATGCCGTGCGAGCCTTCGTCGCGGACGAGCGCGAGGACGCGTACGAGCGCTTCGTCGACGGGTTGCTCGCTTCGCCGGCGTACGGCGAACGCTGGGCGAGCGTCTGGCTCGACCTCGCGCGCTACGCCGATTCGGCCGGGCACGGTTCTGATCCGCTGCGCGTGATCTGGCGCTACCGCGACTGGGTCATCGACGCACTGAACGCGAACATGCCCTTCGACGTCTTCACGGTCGAGCAGCTCGCTGGCGATCTGCTGCCGGATGCGACGATGGAGCAGCGACTCGCGACCGCGTTCCACCGCAACACGATGACGAACACCGAGGGCGGCACGGATGACGAGGAGTTTCGCGTCGCCGCCGTCAAGGACCGCGCGATCACGACCGCGCAGGTCTGGCTCGGCTTGACGCTCGGCTGCGCGCAGTGCCACAGCCACAAGTACGACCCGCTGTCGCACGAGGACTTCTACTCCTTCTACGCCTTCTTCAACCAGACCGCCGACACCGACAAGAACGACGACCGCCCGTGGATCGAGACGCCGCGCACCGAGGACCTGGAGGCGGTCGCGGACCTGCGTGCGCGGATCGCCGAGCTCGAGGGCGCGCTGCGGACGCCCGAGCACGACGTCGCGGCGGCCCGTGCGGCGTGGGAGGCCGAGGTGCTGGGCGATCGCGGCGGTTGGCGGATCCTGCGTGCGACGGACCTCGAGTCGCGGGGAGGCGCGGGGCTCGTACAGCAGGACGACGGCTCGGTCCTCGCGCTCGGCGATTCGCCCGACACCGACGTGTACACCGTCGATGCAGAGGCTCCGTTCGCGAACGTCACGGCGCTGCGACTCGAGGTGCTGCCCCACGACTCGCTCGCGAGCGGCGGACCCGGCCGGCTGCCCGGGATCGGCAACGTCGTGTTGAACGACATCACGCTCGCGGTCGCGCCGCGCGAGCTCGGTCCGGTGCACTATGTGCGCGTGACCAACGTCGGGGACCAGGAGTTCCTGTCGCTCGCCGAGCTGGAGGTCTTTCGCGCGGACGAGAACGTTGCGCGCTCCGCGCAGGCGACGCAGTCCAGCACCGCGTACGAGGGACCCGCGCGGCTCGCGATCGACGGCGATAGGAACGGCGACTACCACGCCGGACGCTCGGTCACCCACACGGCGCGCGAGAGGGACCCGTGGCTCGAGCTGGATCTCGGCGCCGACGTCGAGGTGGATCGCATCCGCGTCTGGAACCGCACGGACGGCGGCCTCCAGCGCCGTTTGGCGGGCTTCACCGTTCAGGCCTTCGACGCCGAGCGCAACCTCACCTGGAGCGCAGGCGTGCGCAACGCGCCGTACGACGACCTCGAGCTCGATCTGCGCGAGGACTACGCCCCCGTGCTCTTCGGCGCGGTGAGCGCGGACTACAGCGACGCCGACTGGGGTGTCGAGCTGGCCGTCGACGCCGACACCGACGGGCAAAAGGGCTGGGGCCTCAACCCGCAGCTCGGTGGATCGCACGTCGCCGTGTTCGAGACGGCTAGCCCGCTAGCGGGCGACGCGCTGCGTGTCACCCTGCGCCAGGAGTTCGGTGGCCACCACACGCTCGGGCGTTTCCGCTTGTCGGTCACCGATGCGACGCCGCCGCGCCGCGCGCTGCCGCACGCCGTCGCCTCCGCACTCGCGGCCGCCCCCGAGGAGCGCAGCCCCGAACAGGTCGCCGCGCTCGAGCGCCACTACCAGACGATCGACCCCGTGCTGGCTCGCATCCGCGGCGCGATCACGGAGGTCGAGGAGCAGATCGTGGCGCTCGCGGTGCCCCGCACGCCCGTGATGGTCGAGCTGCCGCCGGACCAGCGGCGCAAGACGCACGTCATGCTGCGCGGGAACTTCCTCCAGCCGGGAGTGGAAGTGCAGCCCGACGTCCCCGGCGCGCTGCACGACTGGAGCCACGGCGAGGAGCGCGACCGGCTCGCGCTCGCGCGCTGGATCGTCGATCCCGCAAACCCTCTGATGGCGCGCGTGACGGTCAACCGCCTGTGGGCGCGGCTGTTCGGGCGCGGGATCGTCGAGACCGAAGAGGACTTTGGGACCCAGGGCCGCCCGCCGACCCACCCGGCGCTCCTCGACTGGCTCGCGCTCGAGCTCGTGCGCACCGGGTGGGACGTCAAGGCGCTGCTCAAGACGGTCGTGATGTCGTCGACGTACCGCCAGACGTCCGTGGTCTCCGCGATGCACGTCGAACGCGATCCGCGCAACGTGCTGTTCACGCGCGGCCCGCGCTTCCGTATGGAGGCGGAGATGGTGCGCGACGTGCTGCTCGCGACGAGCGGCCTGTTGAGCACGAAGATGCACGGCCCGTCGGTCTACCCGCCGCAGCCCGACGGGCTCTGGCAGGCGGCGTTCAACGGCCAGCGCACGTGGTCGGAGAGCAGCGGCGAGGACCGCCGGCGGCGCGGGCTGTACGTCTTCCTGCGGCGCTCGATTCCATACCCGGCACTGGCGACGTTCGATGCGACTGGGCGCGAGAGCTGCACCGTGCGGCGCTCGCGCACGAACACGCCGCTGCAGGCGTTCGTGACGCTGAACGATCCGGTGTACGTCGAGGCGGCCCAGGCACTCGCCCGTCGGATCGTGCGCGAGGGCGGCGAGACCACGCGCGCGCGCGCCAGCTACGGGCTCGAGCTGTGTCTCCTGCGGCAGCCGGACGAGGCGCGCGTCGACGTCGTGGAGGAGCTCTTCGCGACCGAGCTCGCGCACTACGCGGAGAACGAGGGTGCGGCGCGCGCGCTGGCGACCGATCCCCTCGGGCCGCTGGAGCCGGACGAGCCGGTCGTCGAGCTCGCCGCCTGGACCGTCGTCGCCAACGTGTTGCTCAATCAAGACGCCCTCTTGGTGAAGGACTGATGACAAGCCCCATCGAGCTCACGCGCCGGCACTTCCTCGGCGGCTCGAGCCTCGGCCTCGGCGCGATCGCGGCGTCGTCGCTCTTGGCGCGCGACGCCCTGGCCGGAACGCGTTTGGCCGGTACCGACCTGCCGCCGATTCCGCGGCTGCCCGGGAAGCCGCGTGCCAAGAACATCATCTACCTGCAGATGTCCGGCGCGCCGCCCCAGCACGACCTGTTCGACCCGAAGCCGAAGCTGAAGGAGCTTGACGGCGAGCTGTGTCCCAAGGAGTTCATCGAGGGCCGCCGGCTCGCGTTCATCAAGGGGCACCCGACGCTCTTGGGCTCGCCGTACCGGACGGTGCGCGTCGGGTCGCACGGCATGCAGGCGACCGAGCTCATGCCGAACTTCGCCGCGATCGCCGACGATGTGACGCTCGTGCGCTCGATGTGGACGGATCAGTTCAACCACTCGCCGGCCGACCTCTTTCTGTTCACGGGCTCACCGATCGCTGGCGCGGCCTCGATGGGCTCTTGGATCACCTACGGGCTCGGCACGCTCAACGACAACCTGCCCGGGTTCGTCGTGATGGTGTCCGGCGGCAGCAACCCGACCGGCGGCAAGAGCGTCTGGTCCTCGGGCTTCTTGCCCTCGGAGTACCAGGGCGTGCGCCTGCGCGGGAAAGGCGACCCGATCCTGTACGTGTCCGACCCCGCCGGCATGACGCGGGAGGTGCGCCGGCGCAGCCTCGACGCGCTGAAGCGTCTCAACGAGCTCGAGCAGAAGGACTCGGGCGATCCCGAGACCGCGAGCCGCATCGAGCAGTACGAGCTCGCGTACCGCATGCAGTCCTCGGTCCCAGGCGTGATGGACATCGGGCGCGAGCCGGCGGACATGATCGAGCTCTACGGCGCGCGCCCAGGCGAAGCTTCGTTCGCGAACAACTGTCTGCTCGCGCGGCGCCTCGTCGAGTCGGGGGTGCGCTACGTGCAGCTGTACGACTGGGGCTGGGACATCCACGGCACGAGCCCCGGCGACGACCTGATCACCGCCCTGCCGAAGAAGTGCAAGGAGGTCGACCGGCCGATCGCAGCGCTCGTGCTGGACCTGAAGCGCCGCGGACTGCTCGACGAGACGCTCGTCGTGTGGGGCGGCGAGTTCGGGCGCACGTCGATGAACGAGAAGCGCGGCGGCTCGGTCTACCTCGGTCGCGACCACCACCCCGACTGCTTCACGATCTGGATGGCGGGCGCCGGGATCCCGGGCGGGCGCATCGTCGGCTCGACCGACGAGTTCGGCTACTCGATCACCTCCGACCCGATCGGGGTGCACGACTTGCAGGCGACGATCCTCGCCTTGCTCGGTCTCGACGCGCAGCGCTTCCGGTATCCGTACCGGGGGCTCGAGCAGCGCTTGATCGGCCCGGCGGCGGGGCCGCGCGTCGCCGGCGAGCTGATGGGCTGAATGAGAGCCCCTCAGGCGACGAACTGCAGCAGCCGCAAGACCTCGAACCAGTCCTCGCTCTCGAAGACGACCGACGTCGGCGTCTCCAAGCTAGCACCCGGATAGAACGACGAGCGGTAGGCGCGGCGCTGATCGATGTACTGGATCTCGACGGCGAAGCGTTCCGGCAGGGACTGGAAGGAAAGCAGCTCGCCGGTCAGCGCGCGCTGGACGCCCTCGCGGATCGCGGCCTGGGCATTGCCCGGATGGAGGGCGACGGTCGACGCCCCCTCGCCGCGCAGGACGGCGACCGTCTCGATCCGCTCGTCGAACTGCCGTACGTCGGCGCAGAGCTGCTCGTCGCCCGACACGAACGCCACGGGGACCTTATCGAGCGCGGCGGCGAACGTGTGCAACAGGAACTCGGAGGCGAGCGTGCCGTTGACGCGGATCGAGGCGATCGTCTTCGACGAGAGGGTGTGGGCGAGCGGGTTACCGCCGCGCCCGGCCGCGGAGTGCCAGCCGACGAACAGTACGGCGTCGAAGGTCGCGTCGAGCTCCTGCACCATGCAGTACGGGTGGCCGCTCCAGCCGCGCACCATGCGCGCCTCGCGCGGCAGGTGTTCGGCGAACACGTTGCGGCCGCTCGCGTGCGCGTCCTTGACGAGGATCTCGGTCGCGCCGGCGGCGATGGCGCCCTCGCACGCGGCGATCACTTCCTCGGTCATGCGCTCGCGGAACTCGGGGTAGGCCTCGCTCTCGCGGCTCGCCTCCGACCAATCGGTGATTCCGCAGACGCCCTCGATGTCGGCGCTGATGTAGACCTTCATTCGTCGTCCTCGGAAGCGAGTAGGGGGTTGGCGCGCGGCTCGCGCGCGCCGATGTCCTTGCGCCAGGCGGCCAGCCGGGCCTCGAGTCGCGTGGCGATCTCGGGCTCATCGGCCGCGCGGTCGGTCTGTTCGCCGGCGTCCCCCGCGAGGTCGTACAGCTCGGACGGCCGGTCGCCGAAGAAGTCGATCAGCTTCCAGTCGCCGGCACGGATCGCGCTGCCCGGCCAGCCGCCCTGGTTGCCCCAGTGGGGGTAGTGCCAGAAGATCGCGTCGCGCTCGGGCTCGCCGCGACCGGCCAGGAGCGGCACGAGGCTCGTCCCGTCGAGGTGCTGCTCGGGCCGTGCATCGAGGCCGAGCGCTTCGAGCACCGTCGGGAACACGTCGGTCGACACGATCGGCGTCGCGCACTCGGTCCCCGCTTTGGCGTGACCCGGCCAGCGGATCGCGCACGGTTCGCGCACGCCGCCCTCGTAGAGCCAGCCCTTGCCGGCGCGCAGGGGCAGGTTGCTCGTCGGATGGCCCTCGCTCGTCGACAGGCCGCCGTTGTCGGAGAAGAAGACGACGAGCGTGTCGCCCGCGAGCCCGAGCTCATCGAGCGCGTCGAGCACCGCTCCCGCGGCCTCGTCCATCGCCTCGACCATCGCGGCGTAGACGGCGTGCTCCTGGACCTCGCGGACCTTGCGCTCGCCCTCTTTGCCCCACTGGGCCTCTAGTCCGAGCTTGGCCTTCTTCGCCTTGTACTTCTCCACGAGGTCCGGCCGGCCCATGAGCGGCGTGTGCACCGAGTAGAAGCTGAGCATAGCGAAGAACGGCTCGTCCTTGTGCTCGCGGATGAAGCGCACGGTCTCCTCGGCGAGGCGCGCCGGCAGGTGGTCGCCCTCTTTCGACTCCAGGCCGGGCATGTCGAACGGGTGGAAGTACTTGCCGCGGCCGTACGGGCCGCCGCGGTGGTGTCCGGCGACGTTGACGTCGAAGCCTTGGTCGTTCGGCGTGTGTCCCTCGCCACCGAGGTGCCACTTGCCGGCGAAGAACGTCGCGTAGCCGGCCTCCTTCAGGGCCTCGGCGAGCGTGACTTCCTCGAGCGGCAGGTGCGCGACGTAGGGCGCCGGCAGGAGCGGCAGCTTCTGGAACCGGCGCAGCCGCTTCGTGCCCGCAGCCGCGAGGATCGCATCGGGCTGCGCGGCGCCGAAGAAGTCCGTCGTCGCCATGCGTGCCGGGTAGCGGCCCGTCATGAGGCTCGCGCGCGTCGGGCTGCACACCGGGCACGCCGCGTAGGCCTGGGTGAACTGCACCCCGCTCGCGGCGAGCGCGTCGAGGTTGGGCGTTTCGTAGAACGTGTCCGGGTTCTGGAAGCCGACGTCCATGTACCCGAGGTCGTCGGCGAGCAGGATCAAGACGTTTGTCGGCCGTTCGGTCTGCTGCGCCGCGAGCGGCGCGAGCGAGACGAGAACCGGAAGGATGCGGCGCAGGGGGACGTGCATGGCCCCAAGGATACAGACCCTCAGCCGCGCCGCCTGTAGCCGGCCGGACCGGTCTCCGGGCGTACCGCCTCGAGTCCGACCTCCCAGACCCAGTCCTGGGTGAGGTGGATGCCGTGCGTCGGAAGCTCGAACCACGTCGAGTACGTGCTGTTCGGCGTCAGCTTGAGCGCGTGCGGGAAACGCAGCGTCATCTCCTCCGCTTGCTCCGCGCCGGTCGCAGGATCGCGCGCGGTGAGCGAGACGATCGCCTCGCGCATCGGCAGGCCGGAGGTGTTCACGAAGGTGTAGCGAACCTTCAGCATCTCCTTGCCGAGTCGGCCGACGAGCTCGCAGCGGTTGAGGATCACCGTTCCCTCGTTGCCGAAGTCGAGCGCCTGCGGCATCGGGTACTTGCCCTCGAACTCGCCGCGCGCATCGGCGAAGGCGGACAGCTCCGCCTCGTGCTGGACCTTCATGCGCGCCAAGAGGTCCTTCTCGAACGTATCGGTCGCCGCGCACGAGGCGGCAGCGTAGAGAATCGGTACGAGGATGAGTGTGTGAGTGAGTCTTCGGCTCAAGGTGGTCTCGCAGTGTGTGGGACCGGCCCCGCTACCGATGATAAGGCACAGCTGCCAATTCGGTCAGAACCACTGCGTCAACGCGTTCCAAACGGCCTGGAAGAACTCATCCCCCGACTCGAACGTGTGCCGGCCAATCGGGTTGCCGCCGTGGGCGAGGACGCCGATCGCCTGGCCGCCGAGCGCCGCGAGCCCGATCGCGAGCCCGCCGATCGCCATCAGCCCGACCGAGACGCCGCCGAACGTCACCCCGCCGAGCGCGATGCCGGCCCAAACGAACACGCCCATCGCCACGCCGCCGAACGCGAGCCCGCCGAACGCGACGGGGGCGCAGGCGATGCCGCCGACCGCGACCTCGCCGACCGCGAACCAACCCTTGGCGACGCGCACGGGCTCGCCCGGCATGCGCGGTCCGTGGTGGACGTGGATGAGCGGTAGGCCGAGGAACGTCGCGGCCGACTTGTACTCGCGCTGCAGCGTGCCGTGGTGGCAGATCCCGGAGTTCTGGAACAGGCCCATCACGCGGTTCGAGAAGCCACCGGACTCAGCGCCCGCGCGCGTCAACCGTCCGCTCGCGATCGCGTCGAGCTCGGTCGAGAGCTCGATCGCGCCCGTGTAGCGATCCTCGGGCCGGCGCGCCATCGCCTTGCGCACGACCGCGTCGAAGTGTCGCGTCACCTGGCGTTCGACGGCGCGCGGCGAGGGCGGAAAGCCGCGCCGGATCGACTCGAGCACCTCATAGAAGCTGTCGCCTTCGAACGGCCGCTGGCCGACGAGGCCTTCGTAGAGCGTGACGCCGAACGAGTACACGTCGCTGCGGTGGTCGACGGGGTCTTGGATCACCGCCGCCTGCTCGGGCGACATGTAGTACGGCGTGCCCAGCGGCTCGCCGGTCAGCGACAGCGCCGGGTCGCCATCGTTCTTGGCCAGCCCGAAGTCGGCGATCACAGCGCGCCCGTCGGCGTGGATCAGGATGTTGGAGGGCTTGATGTCACGGTGCACCATCCCGAGCTCGTGCGCGAGCCCGACCGCGCGGACGACCGGCGCGAGCAACTTCGCGAGCGCTTGCTCGTACGTCATCGAGCCGAGAGCGAGGTCCATGATCCCCGTCGCGCGCGCGAGGTCGGACGCGGTCCACGCCTCCTCGGTCGCCGGCAACCCCGCGAACGCATCGGACAGCGTCTTGCCGTGCACGAGCTCCATCGCGATGTAGTGGTGCCCCAGGCACTCGCCGACGCCGAAGATCTGCACGATGTGCGGGTGCTGCAGGCGCGCCACGGCCAGCGCCTCGCGCTTGAAGCGATCGACGTGCTTGGGCTCGAAGGCGAGCCCGGGGCGCAGGACCTTGAGCGCGACGCGGCGCTCGAGGTCGGCTTGCTCGGCCTCGTACACGACCGCCATGCCGCCGCGCCCGATCTCGCGCACGATGCGGTAGCCGTCGAGCTCGGTTCCTGGTCCGATCGGCTGCGGTGCGCCCGAGGTGGCCGCGAGCCCGGCTCGGATCATGCGGAAGCAGCGCTCGAGCGCCGGACGGTGGGCCTGGTCGACGCGCGCGAGGAGGTCGGCGGTCTGCTCGCCGCGGCCGGCGTGGACGCGGTCGGAGTACTCGGCGACGAGCCGGTCGAGGAGGTCGTCCAGCGTGCTGGAGGGGTCGGGAGACATGCAGGTTCCGGCGTGGGGTGCCGCGCGACTCGCCGCGGAATCGGTGGAATTCTTTCCGAGCACGCCGCGCGTCAGCGGGTCGCGGCCTCCCAGGCCTCGAGGGCGCGCCGGTAGAGCGAGTGTACTGCGGGCTCGCTGCGTCCCATGCGCCGGCCGGTCTCGGCGGCCGAGAGACCCTCGAATTGGCGCAGTCCGAGCACCCGCCTGTGGTCGGGGCTCAACGCGCGGTACGCGGCCGCGAGGCGCCGCATCTCCTCCGCTCCACAGGCGCGCGTCGCCGGGCCGGGCGCGGGGGCGACGACGCGACTCTCGTGGGTGCCGGCGATGCTCCAAGCCGATCGGACCAGCGGGGACGCCTGCCCATCGCGCTTGGCCGCGCGCAGCGCGCGTGCGACGTCGACCACGACGTTGCGCGCGAGTGCGTTGAGCCAGCGCCTGAGCGCCTCGTCCCCGTGCTCCGTGCCGGGGACGAGCTCGGGGCGACCGAGGGCGCGCACGAACACCTCTTGCACGAGGTCTTCGGGCTCGACGCGCGAGCGCACCGCGCGCCCGGCGAGGTGCTCCATCAACAGGTGCAGCCGCTGGCCTTCCGCGGCGAGGCGTTCTCCGAGCGCGCTGGACATGGGGCCCTAACTAGCGCACCGAGGCGAGTCACGCCACCGGAGCGGCTTCTTTTGGGGCACGTACGACCCTGTGCGCATAAATACGCGTCCATCGGCGTAAGCTGGGCGGGATTGGTGCGTAGATCAACTACGCAGACGGTTCTCGACCCGACTGCAAGGCGTGCGCGCCGATAGGATTCCGCACCCGTGAAAGTGCTGCACATATCGCGAACGTTGCCGCAGGAGATGCTCGGTCCGATGTACCTGAGCCGGGCGGTCAAGGATGCGGGACACGAGATGCGGGCGCTGTTCGTGCCCGACGCACATTGGATCGCCAAGGTGCGCGAGTACGCGCCCGACGTGATCACGTGGTCGGTGATGACCGGCAGCCACTGCCAGATCTTCGAGGTCAACCGCTACCTCAAGTCGAAGCTCGACTTCTTCTCGATCATGGGCGGGCCGCACGTGACCTTCATGCCCGACGCTGCGCTCGACCCGGCGATCGACGCGATCTGCATCGGCGAGGGCGAGGGCGCGATCGTCGATCTGTTGAACGCGCTCGAGAAGGGCGAGGACTGGCGCACGGTCAAGAACCTCGCGTACAGCGGCGAGGACGGCGAGCTGGTGCGCAATCCGCTGCGGCCCCTGGTCAAGGACCTCGACGCGCTCGGATTCCCCGATCGCTCGGTCATCTACGACGCCCAGACCCTGTACGCCAAGAGTCCGCGCAAGGTCGTCCTGACCCAGCGTGGATGCCCGATGCTGTGCTCGTTCTGCTTCCACCACGCGTGGAAGTCGAAGGTCTACGGTGTACGCAACAACGAGTACGTCCGCAAGCGTTCGGTGAGCCACGTCATCGCCGAGGTGCAGACGATGCGCGAGGAGTACCCGCTGCGCTTCGTGCACTTTCTCGACGACATCTTCAACCTGAGTAGCGACTGGCTGCAGGAGTTCTGCGAGCGCTGGCCCAAGGAGGTCGGCCTTCCCTTCGACGTCATCTTGATGGCGAACATGACGAAGGAAGATCACATCCGACAGCTGAAGCACGCCGGCTGCATCTACGCGCGCGTCGCTTTCGAGGCTGCGAGCGACTACGTGCGCAATACGGTGTTCCGCAAGAACACCGAACGCCAGCAGCTCATCGATGCTGCCGGGTGGATCAAGAAGTACGGGATCCGGCTCGGCTCGCTCAACATGCTCGGTGGACCCGGCGGCACGCTGGAGGACGAGCTCGACACCGTGCGCCTCAACGTCGAGTGCGAGGTCGACCACCCGCTGTGCTCGATCGTGCAGCCCTACCCCGAGTTCGAGCTGAACGAAATCACCAAGGACCTGGGCATCGCGGTCGCCAAGGTCGACGACTTCCCCGGACAGTTCAACCGCGAGGCGACGATCGAGGTCGACGACAAGCGCGCGGTGGAGAATCTGCACAAGTGGTTCCCCATTCTCGTGCGCAACCCGCGCCTGATCCCGTTCGCACGCAAGACGCTGAACTCGAGGATCCTGAAGGGTCCGCTGCTCGTTCTGTACGCGCTCTACTCGGAGTGGATGGTGACCGAGCAGAACCGGCTGTACGAGAAGGCGCAGGGCAAGCGCCTCTTCTTCGCGCCCATCGATTACGGAAGCCGCGTCGTACGCAAGGTCTTCGTGCGCGCGCTCTCGCTCGTGGGCGGCCGGTTCGTGCAACGCATGTCGATGCGGCTGCAGATGGGCGACGAACGCGTCACCGCCCATATCGACTAGTGGTGTGATGCCGGCCCCTCTGCCTCGGTTTCCCGATCGTGCGCTTCATCGACGATGTGCTCGTCGCTGGTCCGGACGGCACTCTCAAGTTCGAGCCCGACCTCGGCGCGTTGCCGCAGGGCATCGTGTTCCAGTGAACGATCAGAGCTGCTGGACCATCGCCCCGTACGTCTCGGGCCGCCGATCCCGATAGAACTGCCACACCCGCCGCACCTCCTCGATCATCTCGAGGTCCATGTCGGCCGTGACGAGCTCGTCCCGGTCCTCCGACGCTTCGGCGAGGAAGTTCCCGCGCGGGTCGACGAAGTAGCTCGAGCCATAGAAGCGCCCGATGTTCCACGGCGGCTCCTCGCCGACACGGTTGTTGCAGCCCATGAAGTAGCCGTTCGCGACCGCGTGAGCGGGTTGCTCGAGCTTCCACATGTACTGCGAGTGCCCGGCGGTGGTCGCCGAGGGGTTGAAGACGATCTCGGCTCCATTCAGGCCGAGGAGGCGCGCACCCTCCGGGAAGTGGCGATCGTAGCAGATGTAGACGCCGACCTTGGCGTAGGCGGTCTCGAACACCGGGTAGCCGAGGTTGCCGGGCTTGAAGAAGTACTTCTCCCAGAAGCCCGCGGTGTGCGGGATGTGGGTCTTGCGGTACTTGCCCAGGTAGCTGCCGTCGGCGTCGAGGACGGCGGCCGTGTTGTAGTAGATGCCCGCCGACTCGCGCTCGTAGACCGGAACGACGAGCACCATCCCGTACTGCTTCGCGTACGCGGCCAACGCCTCGGTCGTCGGGCCCGGGACGGCTTCGGCGGCGTCGTACCAGCGCGGATCCTGGCTCGGGCAGAAGTAGGGGCCGTTGAAGATCTCCTGCAGGCACAGGACCTGGACGCCCCGCCGTCCGGCGTCTTCGATGAACGGCAGGTGCTTCTCGAACGCAGCCTTCTGGATCTCGGCGATCGGCCGGGTTTCGTCCTGGATCGGGTTCGAGCACTGGATCAGCCCGCCCTTCACGATTCTCGCCAACGTCGCTCTCCTCTTGGTCTCTGGTTTCGCCCGCGCGGGCCGGTCGGCACACATCCTGCCAGCGGGGGTCGCAAACGGGTATCCTTCCGTCCGCATGACTTCCCTGTGCTTTCAACTCAACGGTCGCGACGTCGAGGTCGAGCCGCGCGACGGTGAGTCGCTGCTCGACGTCCTGCGCAACCGCTGCGGGATCCTCTCGACCAAGGACGGTTGCCAGCCCCAGGGCCAGTGTGGCTGCTGCCTCGCCCTCGTCGGCGGACGCCCGCTCGTCACTTGCGCCGTGCCCGCGACCAAGGCGGCGGGCAAGGACGTCGTGACGCTCGAGGGAATCGCGGACGAGGACAAGGAGCTCTTGGCGCGGGCATTCGTCGGGACGGCGGGCCTGCAGTGCGGCTTCTGCATCCCGGGCATCGCCGTTCGCGCCACGCACCTCGTCGAGCAGAAGCCCGAGCCCTCGCGCGGCGACATCGCCAAGGCGATCGACGTGCATCTCTGCCGCTGCACGGGCTACACCAAGATCGTCGACGCGATCGAGGCCTACGCCGGCGGCAAGCGTGGCGAGCCGATCCCCGAGCCGTGCACCGACGGGCGCGTCGGCCAGAACCTCGGCCGCTACGAGGGCGCCGAGCTGACGCTCGGGTGTCGGCCGTACGTGGCCGACCTCACGCGCCCCGGCCTCCTGCACGGCGTGCTCGTGCTCTCGGAGCACCCCCGCGCGCGCGTGCGCAAGATCGACGTGTCCAAGGCGCTGGCGCTGCCCGGTGTCGTCACCGTCGCGACTGCGGCCGACGTCCCCGGCGAACGTTGGTACGGGTTGATCCAGAGCGACTGGCCCGGCTTCGTCGCGGAGGGCGAGGAAGTGCGCTGCGTCGGTGACTTCCTCGCGGCCGTGGCGGCGGAGGACGAGGCGACCGCGCGTGCCGCGGCGGCGCTGGTCGAGGTCGACTACGAGGTGCTTGAACCGGTCCTCACCTGCGCGGACGCCTTGCAGGGCGACGCTCCCCAGGTCAACCCGACGCACGCGAACCAGCTGTCGACGACGGTCCTGGCGCGCGGCGACGCGGACGCCGCACTGGCGGCGAGTGCGCACGTCGCCGAAGGGACGTGGACGACGCAGCGCATCGAGCACCTCTTCCTCGAGCCCGAGAGCGCACTCGCCGAGCCGCGCCCGGACGGCCGGCTGCACCTGTACACCCAGGGCCAAGGCGTCTTCGACGACCGGCGCCAGGTCGCGAGCTTCCTCGGCCTCGACGAGGACGACATCTTCGTCGAGCTCGTCCCGAACGGCGGCGCGTTCGGCGGCAAGGAGGACATGTCGGTCCAGCCGCACGCCGCGCTGCTCGCCAAGATGACGGGGCGCCCCGTGCGCGTCACGCTGGACCGCGAGCAATCGATCCGAGTGCACCCGAAGCGTCACCCGATCGAGATGCAATACAAGGTCGGCTGCGACGCGGACGGCAAGCTGACCGCGGTTTGGGCGCGCATGGTCGGCGACACCGGTGCGTACGCCTCGGTCGGCGCGAAGGTGCTCGAGCGCGCCGCGGGTCACTCGTGTGGGCCGTACCAGGTGCCGAACGTCGACGTCCAGGCGATCGCGGCCAGCACCAACAATCCGCCGTGCGGTGCGATGCGCGGGTTCGGCGCGAACCAGGCGCACTTCGCGATGGACGGCTGCATGGACCTGCTCGCCGCCAAGGTTGGAATCGACGGGTGGCAGATGCGCTGGCGCAACGCGGTCGAGGTGGGGTCGACGTTCGCGACCGGTCAGGTGTTCGAGAAGTCCGTCGGGCTCAAGGAGACGCTGCTGGCTGTCAAGGATGCCTATGACGCCGCGCGCACGAGCGGTCGCGCGGTCGGCATCGGCTGCGGGATCAAGAACTCGGGTATCGGCAACGGCGCCGTCGAGTGGGGCAAGGCGCGGCTGGTCGTGGAAGACGACGGGACCGTTTCGCTCTACAACGGCTACACCGAGATGGGGCAAGGCCTCCTGACGGTCCTCGTGCAGTGCGCGGTCGAGGCGACCGGTCTCGACGCGGCGTGCTTTCGTCCCAAGGTCGACTCCACCTACGCGCTCGGCTGTGGCCAGACGACCGGGTCGCGCGCGACGTTGTTCGGCGGCCGCGCGGTCAAGAGCGCCGCGGAGAAGCTGCGCGTGGAGCTCGACGCGGGGCGGACGCTGGCGCAGCTCGCGGGCCGCGAGTTCGCTGCTGACGTCGTCGTGGACGACACGACTGCGCCGGGCCAGAACGTGAAGAAGATCAAGACACACACGTCCTTTGGCTTTGCGACCCAGGTCTGCATCCTCGACGCCGAGGGCCGTGTCGAGCGCTTTCTCGCCGCGCATGACGTCGGCCGCGCGATCAACCCGTCGCTCTGCGAAGGTCAGATCGAGGGCTCGATCCACATGGGTCTCGGCTACGCGCTGACCGAGGACTTGGAGTGTGAAGGCGGGTGGCCGACGACCTACAAGCTGCGCGAGATCGGTGTCTTGCGCGCGCGCGACATGCCGGAGATCGACGTGACGCTGGTCGAGGACCACGAGCCGGAGGGACCGTACGGAGCGAAGGGTGTCGGCGAGATCGGCCTGGTGCCGACCGCCGCAGCCGTCGCCGGGGCGCTCGCCGCGTTCGACGGGGAGCAGCGCAAGAGCCTGCCGATGCGCTCGTCGCCGGCCGGCCAGGCCATGAGTGTCGGACGACGCAAGCGATGACGAGCCTGCGCGACTTCGTCAACGCTCACACGCACCTCTACAGCGGGCTCGTGCCCTTCGACATGCCGCTGCCCAATCGGGCGCCGGCGACCTTCTCCGAGATCCTCGAGACGATCTGGTGGCGACTCGATCGGGGCCTCGACGAGGCATCGCTGCGCGCCGCGGCTCGCTTCTACGTCTCGGAGGCGCTGCTGGCCGGCACGACCGCCGTCATCGATCACCACGAGTCGCCGAACTTCATCGAGGGTTCGCTCGACGTGCTCGCGGACGCCTGCGACGAGCTCGGCATGCGGGCCGTGCTGTGCTACGGCGCGACGGAACGCAACGGTGGCCTCGACGAGGCGCGGCGCGGGCTCGCCGAGAACCGGCGCTTTCTCGAGTCCAACCGGCGCGAGCTCGTACGCGGGGCGGTCGGAGTCCACGCCTCGTTCACCGTGTCCGATGAGACGCTGCGCGCCGCGGGCGAGCTCGCGCGCGAGCTCGGCACCGTCGTGCACGTTCACGTCGCCGAGGCCGAGGCCGACGTCCTCGACGCGCGCAAGCGAGGTTTCGCCGGCCCGCTCGACCGCCTGCTCGAGCTCGATGCGCTGCCGGAGGGCTCGATCCTCGCGCACGGCGTGCACTTGAGCGAAGCGGACGTGGCGCGCACCGCCGAGCTCGGCCTCTGGATCATCCAGAACCCGCGCTCGAACCGCGGCAACCAGGTCGGCTATCCGGGTGGACTGCACGCCTCGCGCCGCGTCGCCCTCGGCACGGACGGCTATCCCTCCGACCCGCTCGACGAAGCCGAGGCCCTGTTGGTCGAGGCCGCGAAGAACGGCGAGCCGCTCGACCGCGCGACCGACCGCGTGCACGCGGGACACGCGCTCCTGGCCGAACGGTTCAACGGCGAGAGGCTCAAGAGCGAGATTCGCCGCGGCTACCTCGTCGTCGACGGGCGCGAGGTGGTCAAGGGTGGCCGTCTCATCACGGCCGACGTCGGCGCGATTCGCGAGGAGGCGGCGCGCGAGGCGATGCACCTGTGGAGACGGGTCGAAGGGCTGTGACATGCACCGTGTGGCCTGTCTCCTCGCGGCAATCACGATCGGATGCGCCAGGGCTCCCGAGCCCGAAGCGCCCGATTCGTTTCTGGGCACGATCGACCCGCTGTACCGGATGGCGGTCTACGAGTTCTCCGAGCTGCCCTTCCAGCCGTCCGCCCGGGAGCTCTGGGAGGCCTTGCCTTTCGATTCGTTCCGGATCGAGAGCTCGGGGTGCTACGGCACCTGCCCCGTGTTCGTGATGGAGCTCTCGCGCGGCGGAGAAGCCCGCTTCGAGGGCAGCGATCACGTCGGCGCGCTCGAGGGCTCGTTCCGCGGCCAGGTCGACGTGCAGGGATTCGCGCGGCTATGTCTCTTCGTCGAGCGCTTTCGCTTCGACCAGCTCGAGCAGAGTTACGATGCCAGCGCCACCGACCAAGACACGGTCACGATCTCGGTTGTTCCCAAAGGGGCGACCGCCGTCACCGTCTCGGACTACGGAGAGCAGGCGCCGCCCGAGTTCGTGGCGGTCGAGCTCGCGCTCCGTGACTTGATCCGCACGATCGATTGGGAATGAAGGCGTAGAGTGATTCCATGGTGCGACTGGGACTCGAGAAGGACGTCGTCGACGAGGCGAGCTACGCGAAGGCCGTCGAGCACGTGCGAGAGGCGGGGATCGTCCTGCCGACGCTGGCGCAACTTGCGGACCCGGCGCGGATCCCGGACGCGGTGACGAGCGCGCTCGCGGACATCGGCCCCGACGAGCCGAACCCGCTGAATCTGTTCCGCGTCCACTGGTTCAACGCCGCCGACCGCACGACGCGGCTCGCGGTGCCGGACCACGTCGTGTTGACCGAGGAGCTCACCGGGGTGCGCGCGCCGATCCTCGTCGCGCTCGGCGATCGCTTCCCGATGATCCGCGCGCACAAGGTGCTCGCCGCTTACGGCTGTCTCGCGCCGCGGCTCGTGACGGGTCAGTTCGACCCGACGCGGAACCGGGCGATCTGGCCGTCGACGGGCAACTACTGTCGCGGTGGCATCGCGATCTCGCGCATCCTCGGCTGCCACGGCGTCGCGGTCTTGCCCGAGGGGATGAGCGCGGAGCGCTTCCGCTGGCTCGACGAGTGGGTGCTCGACCCGGCCGACATCGTCCGCACACCGGGCTCGGAGAGCAACGTGCGCGAGATCTACGAGGCGTGCGAGGCGCTCGAGAAGGATCCGCTCAACGTCGTCCTGAACCAGTTCTGCGAGTTCGGCAACCACCTCGTCCACTGGCTGTGCACCGGGCCGGCGCTGGGCCGCGTCTTCGATCATGTCGCGGCGCAGCGGCCTGGGCTCGAGCTGTTCGCGTTCACCTCCGCCACGGGTTCGGCGGGGACGATCGGCGCGGGGGACTACCTCAAGGACAACTACGGCGCGCGCATCGTCGCGGCCGAGGCGCTCGAGTGTCCGACGCTGCTCTACAACGGTTACGGTGAGCACAACATCCAGGGCATCGGCGACAAGCACGTGCCCCTGATCCACAACGTGACGAACACCGACTACGTGAGCGGCGTTTCGGACACGAGCACCGACTCCCTCAACGTACTCTTCAACACCGACGTCGGCCGCGCCTACCTGACGCGCGAGCGTGGCGTGGCGCCAGAGCTCGTCCGCCGCATGGTCGACTTTGGACTGTCGAGCCTGTGCAACGTGCTGGCGGCCATCCAAGTCGCCAAGCGCGAGGACCTCGGGCCGGACCAGGCGCTCATCACCGTTGCGACCGACGGCGCGGGGCTGTACGAGACCGAGCTCGAGAAGGCGCTCGCCAAGCTCTTCCCGGGAGGTTTCGATGCGAGCACCGTGGCGCGGACGTTCGAGGATAAGATGCTCGCGCAGGACGACGAGCACCTGCTCGCGCTCTCCGCCCGCGACCGCGACCGCGTCTTCAACCTCGGCTACTTCACGTGGGTCGAGCAACGCGGCGTGTCGATCGAGGAGTTCGAAGCACGCCGCAGCCAGGACTTCTGGCGCGGCCTGCGCGAGCTCGTTCCCGCGTGGGACGCGAGGATCGACGCCTTCAACGCGGAGACGGCGGCCGCGGCGCGCGGGTGAGCGGCGAGCTCGTCTGCCGCGGGTGCGGGACGCGCGTCGCGTTCGGGATCGCGCACTTCCGCTGCCCGAACGCCGGGGACGCGGTCGATCACGTGCTCGCGCCAAAGTTCATGCCAAAGTTCATGCGCGGGCGTGCGTCCTTTCCGCTCGATGGGGACACGCAGCCGTTCGTGCGCTTCCGCGAGCTCCTGTACGTTCACCGGGTCGCGGGCCTCTCCGACGCGGACTTCGTCGCGCGGGTGCGCACCTTGGACGCGGCCGTCGCGCAGGTCGCGGGCAAGGGCTTCGAGACGACGCCGTTCCGAGGGAGTCCCGAGCTTGGCCGCGCGCTCGGAATCGATGAGCTCTGGGTCAAGGACGAGACTGGGAACGTCGCGGGCTCGCACAAGGCACGCCACCTGTTCGGACTGCTGCTCGCCGAGCCCGAAGTGGATGACCGGCGGCTCGCGATCGCGAGCTGCGGCAACGCCGCGCTCGCCGCGGCGGTCCTGGCGAAGGCCGCGGGCCGTACGCTCGATGCCTTCGTTCCGCCCCATGCGGACCGGCGCGTCACGGACGAGCTCGAGCGCCTCGGGGTGACGCTCGTGCGCTGCGAGCGTCGAACGGACGACCCACCCGGCGATCCGTGCTTTCACCGCATGCGCGCCGCGGTCCGCGCGGGTGCCGTGCCGTTCACGTGCCAAGGAACCGAGAACGCGCTCGCAATCGACGGTGGCCAGACGCTCGGTTGGGAGCTGATCGCCCAGAACGCCCTCGCCGGTGACGTGCCGATCGGAACGGTCGCGATCCAAGTCGGCGGAGGCGCGCTCGCGACGGCGGTGATGCAGGCGTTCGCGGTCGCGCGGCGCATCGGCGCGATCGCGCGCATGCCACGCTTCTTCCCCGTTCAAAGCGCGGGCGCCGCCCCGCTCGAGCGCGCGTGGCGCAGGCTTGCCCTCGACGCGGCACGGGCAGCGGACGGTGTGTTCGCGGACGACGCGCCGGCGAGCGAGCTCGCGCGCTTCGTGCACCGCGAGCTGGGCACGCCGGCAGTGCGCGCGTGCATTGCGGCGGCGCCGCGCGACCGCGCGCGCTACATGTGGGCCTGGGAGGCCGAACCACAAAGCGTCGCGAGCGGGATCCTCGACGACGAGACCTACGACTGGTTCACCGTCGTGCGCGCGACGCTCGAATCAGGCGGGTGGCCGCTCGTGGTGTCCGAGGCCGTGCTGCAACGCGCCCACGGCCTCGCGCGCGACGGCACGGGCGTCGACGTGGGGGCGACGGGGACCGCGGGCTTCGCGGGGCTCTTGGATCTTGCGGCGCACGAAGGGCTCGACGCCGAAACGCGGACCGTGGCACTCTTCACGGGACGATGGTGAGCAGAGCCCGATGAACCGAGGCCCGACGAACCGAGCCCAGGGAGACGAGGTGTTGACGTGACGATCTTGCGTGCGGCGATGACCGAGACGCGCAACGCGTTCTCCGACATGCCCGAGACGACGGCGGACCTGGGTCTGCTGGCGGGTCGGATGGACGAGGTGCGCACGGCGAACGTCACGCACCTGGTCGAGCTCGCGCGCGACGCCGCCAAGCTCGGTGCGCAGATCGTGTGCTTTGGCGAGCTGTGCACGGCGCCGTACTTCGCGCTGGGCGAGGACGAGCTGTGGTTCGCGTTGGCGGAGGACGCGCTGGAGGGACCGACCGTGCAGGCGATGCGCGCGGCGGCACGCGAGCACGGCGTGATCCTCGTCGTACCGATCTACGAGCAGACGCCGAGAGGGCGCTTCAACACCGCCGTCGTGATCGACGAAGGTGGGGACGTCCTCGGACGCTTTCGCAAAGTGCACATCCCACGCGGCGAGAACGAGCGCGCTGGCTTCCACGAGACGTTCTACTACGGCCCGAGCGACGGACGGCTCGGCAACGGCCCGGCGGATGTCTCGAAGAACCCGTACTTTCCCGTCTTCGACACGTCGGTTGGACGGATCGGGATCGCGATCTGCTACGACCGTCATTTTCCTGGTTCGGTTCGCACGCTGGCGGCGAACGGGGCGCAGCTCGTGTTCTCTCCCGCGGTCACCTTCGGCGCGCAGTCGCGGCGCATGTGGGAGCTCGAGTTCCTGGTCGACGCGGGGCGCCACCGCGTCTTCGTCGGCGGCTCCAACCGGAGCGGAGCGGAGCATCCGTGGGACGTCGAGTACTTTGGCGCGAGCTACTTCTGCGGACCGCACGGACGCGTCGACCCGCTGGCGGACACCCGTGAGCTCGTCATCGCCGACCTCGATCTCGACGAGTTGAGCGGCGCGGACTCGTCGGGCTGGGACCTCGCGCGCGACGCGCGGCCCGACGTCTACTCGCGCTGAGCGGAGGCCAGCGCGGGATAGCTGGTCGCGTCGCCGAGCACCGCGTCGTGGATTCGGCGCAGGATCTCGAACACCGTCAGGTCCACCTCGCCGAGCGCCTCGCCGTCGAGCGTGCCTGTCGGATCGTCCTCGACGAGGCTGACGCGGAAACCGTTCCCCGTGAACACGGCGGGCGAGCCGCGCACGAGGCCGTACGTGGCGCCGTCGATGCGACCCTCGATCCTGTCCCGCGCGACGAAGAAGCCGTCGAGGTGTGCCTGAGCGCTCCAGTCGTCGCGCGTCCCGAAGAAGCGCGGCTTGACGAGGTAGGGGCCACCGTCCTCGGGGCAGAAGACGTCGCAGTTTCCGCAGTCGTTGCAGAAGTCGGCGAAGTTGGCGTACTGGCGCGGCTTATCGACCGCGAGCGCGCCTTCGACGCGGATCGTCCAGCCCTCGGGGCCCGGGTGCGCCTTGACGATGGAGATCTCGCCCAGGGCGACGGCGAGCGAGAAGTTCGCGTCGTTCGGACACACCGGCACGCACTTGTCGCACGTGATGCAGTCGAACAGCTCGAGCTCGCTGCCGATCTTGCGCGGGACGCGCGTGTGGCTGTCGCGCCGGTAGCGCGGATCACGCGTCGCGGCCTCGACGTAAGTCGTCGTGTTCGCGAGCGCGGCCTCCGAGACCCAGCGCGCGAGGGTGCCCGCGGAGACTGCGTCCGCGAGCGGTGCTTCGGACGCGAGTGCGCGCTCGCATGCGGCGTGCTCGTCGGTGGGAAGGTCGAGGCGGGCAAGCGCCGCGGCACCCACGCCGTAGGCGCTCACGATGAAGTCGTCGACACACCGTGCGCCGCGGGCGTCCATGCGCCGCGTGAGCTCCTCGAAGTAGCCGTGGGCGCGAGCGTACCCGCCCGGCTTCAAGAGGTCCGAGCACACAGTGACCGGTACGAGGCCGATCGCGACGGCGTCGGCGAAGTTCTTGCGGTCGATTCCGGCCGAGAAGGAGATCGGGTAGCGGTCGCCGAACTCCGCTCGGAAGGCGCGCACGAGGTTCATCGCGAGCACGTGCAGGGGCGGCCCGGAGAGGTACATCTCGCGCTCGTCCGCGGGGAAGAAGTCGCGGTGGTTCTCGACGACCAGCGTGTTGGTGAACTTGACGCCGAGGCCGAGCTCGAGCGCGCGCGCCTGCTCGCCGAGGCGTTCGACGAAGCCCGACATGCGCTCCCAGGAAGTGTCCTTCTCGAAGGCCGAGTCGGGCACGCGCACATCGTCGTAGCCGAGCGTGTCGTGCAGGAGCTCACGCGTGCGCGCGGGCCCGAGTAGCATCGGGTTCAGCTTGATGATGCAGTTCAGCCGGTTCTCGTGCAGCAGGAAGTGCACGATGCGCTCGATCTCGTCCGCGGGACAGCCGTGGAAAGTGCTGAGCGTCAACGTGTCCGACAGACGCGTCGTGAAGTCGATGCCCGCCAAGTGCGCGAAGGCTGGCGGGATCTCGCCGCGTAGGCGGTCGACGACCTCCGTGCAGTCGAGCATGCCGCGCACGAAGGCCTGGACGCGCTCGGACTGGATGCCTTCCAGACCGTACCCGACGCTCATGTCGAACAGCGTGCGCTCAAAGTCCGGCGCCAGCTCGAGCTCGCCGCTGGCTACGAGCAGCTCGATCAGCATCGAGCCCTTGACGTATTCCTCGAGCGACTGCTCGAGCTTCAGCTCCTGCGACCACTCGACGTTGTATCCGACCGTCTGCATGTCGATGCAGGGACGGGGAATCACCAGCTCGTCGTCGATCTGTACGGTCTTGAGCTCGTGGATCCTGCACCCGCCGAGCCACGACAGCACCAGGTTCTGGGCCATCTGCGACTGCGGCCCGGCGGCGGGGCCGAGCGGCGTGGCGGCCGTGTGGCCGTGGAATGAGACGGAGAGGTCGCGCTCGGCGTCGCCCAGGAAGAAGCGCCGCTCGGGGAGGTCGAAGATCGATCGTTTCGCTTCGAGCTCGCCGAACATGCGGGTGACGAGGACCCCGAACGGACACGGTCTCAGCTCAGTCATGGGCGCGGGCATCGTACGCGATTACCATCGGGACCATGGTGGATCACGGCGACCTAATCACCCACATGGAGTGGGCGGACGCGCACGTCCGGGGCGCGATCTTCAAGCTCGGAAGCGAACGCGAGGACGCGTGGCTGAGCGAGCTGCTCTATCACTCGCACAGCGTGCAATGGGCGTACCTGCACATTTGGCGCGGAGAGCCCGTCGAGCTGCCCCGGGCCGAGCGCATCGCCGAGCACATCGCCGAGCGCTGCGGCGATCCGCCCGAGGTCGACTGCATCTGCTGGATCTGGTCGAACAAGCCCGTCCCGCCCTGGCCCTGTCCTCTCGCCAAGAAGAGTCACCGCAAGCCATGAAGAGTCACCGCAACGAATTGTGGTTCGACATCCCGACCCGTCGGGCCTTCCTCAACATCACACCGCTCGTCGCCGAGACACTCGCCGAGAGCGGCATCCGGGAAGGCCTCTGTCTCGTCAACGCGATGCACATCACCGCCAGCGTGTTCATCAACGACGATGAGCCGGGCCTGCACGCGGACTACGAGCGCTGGCTCGAGGAGCTCGCCCCGCACGAGCCGACGTCGGCCTACAGGCACAACCTGACCGGCGAGGACAACGGCGACGCGCACCTCAAGCGCCAGGTGATGGGGCGCGAGGTCGTCGTTGCAGTGACGCGCGGCGAGCTCGACTTCGGACCGTGGGAGCAGATCTTCTACGGGGAGTTCGACGGCGGCCGCAGGAAGCGCGCTCTGGTCAAGCTGATCGGCGAATAGCTTGGCCGACATCGAACGCTGGGTCGTCGCCGCCGCCGAGTGGGCCTGGGGTCTGCCGCTGCTCGTGCTGATCACGGGCGGCGGGCTGTACTTCCTCGTCCTCTCCCGCTTCCTGCCCTTCCGCCACCCCGTGCACGCGCTCGGGGTCCTGGCGGGCAAGCACGATGATCCGGACGATCCCGGTCAGGTCAGCCACTATCAGGCGCTCTCCGTCGCGCTCGCGGCTACCGTTGGCATGGGCAACATCAGTGGCGTCGCGATCGCGATTGCCGCCGGTGGCCCCGGCATCGTGTTCTGGATGTGGGTCTCCGCGGTCGTCGGCATGGCGACGAAGTACTTCACGTGCTCGCTCGCGGTGATGTACCGCGGCCGCGACTCGCGCGGGGAGCTGCAGGGCGGCCCGATGTACGTCATCTCCGAAGGGCTCGGCCCGCGCTGGAAGCCGCTCGCAATCCTGTTCTGTGTCGCCGGCGCGTTCGGGTGCCTGCCGGTGTTCAATGCGAACCAGCTGACCCAGGCCGTGCGTGACATCGCACTCGTCCCGCTGGGCGTGGACACGGCGAACTCGCCCTGGTTCGTGGGCAGCGCTCTGGTGGTCCTGACCGGGCTCGTGGTCTCCGGCGGCCTGCGGCGCATTGGACACGCCGTGTCGGCGCTCGTGCCGCTCATGGTCGTCGTCTACTTCGTGCTGGTCGCCGGGATCCTCGTTGCGCACGCGGGCGAGATCGGGCGCTACCTCGAGCTCATCTTCACCGACGCGTTCCGGGCCGAGTTCTACGGCGAGGACGCGCTCTTTGGCAGCGCGCTCGGCGGCCTGATCGTGCTCGGCGCGCGGCGGGCGGCGTTCTCGAACGAGGCGGGGCTCGGCACGGCCGCGATGGCGCACGGTGCCGCGCGCACGTCCGAGCCCGTGCACGAGGGGCTCGTGGCGATGCTCGGGCCCGCGATCGACACCTTGATCGTGTGCACGTTGACAGCCCTCGCGATCCTGGTCACCGGCGTCTGGGAGACGAGCGCCGACAGCGGTGTGACGCTGACCGCGACCGCGTTCGTCGAGACGTACCCGCGCTTTGGTGGCGAGCTGCTGCTCATCTGCATCGCCTGCTTCAGCCTCTCCTCGCTCTTCAGCTACGCGTACTTCGGCGCCAAGTGCTTCGGGTTCCTGTTCGGGGCGGACAAGAAACCGGTGTACACCGTGCTCTACGTCGCGAGTATTCTCGGCGGCGCCGTCTCGTCGATGGCGCTGATCCTCAACTTCATCGATCTGATGTTCGCGATCATGGCGATCCCGACAGTGCTCTCCGCCGTGCTCCTCGCGCCGCGCGTCGCGCAGGCGACGCGCGCGTACTGGCAGGCGGACCGGAATGGAAACGCATGAAAGATCTACTCAGTTTCCCGCGCGTCCCCCTCGCGCACGTTCCGACGCGGCTCGAGGAGCTCTGCGCACTCGGCTCCGAGCTGGGCGTGCGCACCTTCGTCAAGCGCGACGACTGCACCGGCCTCGCGTTCGGGGGCAACAAGACGCGCAAGCTCGAGTTCGTCCTGGGCGACGCGTTGACCGGTGGAACCGACTCGATCCTGACCTGTGGCGGGATCCAGTCGAACCACGTGCGCCAGACGGCGGCGGCCGCCGCCCAGCTCGGCTTGCCGTGCGAGGCGGTCGTCGCGAACCCGCTCTCCGATCCGGGTCCGGCCTACGAGCGGTCGGGCAACGTGTTGCTCGACGAGCTCTTCGGCGCGAAGCTGCACCGCGTCGACACCGACGACGAGGTCGAGGTGAGGCTGCAGCAGCTCTACGCCGAGAAGGCCCTGGCTGGCGGGCGGCCGTACCTCGTCCCGCTCGGCGCGTCCAACGCGATCGGCGCGCTGGGCTACGTCGCGTGCGCGCAGGAGCTGCTCGAGCAATGCCGGCTGCAGGACCTCGCGCCGAGCCACGTCTTCGTCGCGACCGGCAGCGCCGGCACGCACGGCGGACTGCTCGCCGGCCTGCGCTGCGCCGGGTCGAACCTGCGGGTCGTCGGCGTCGCGGTTAGCGAGACCGCGGAGGCGAAGCGAGTGAAGGTGCGCAGCCTCGTCGAGCAGGTCTGCTCTGTCCTCGAGGCGCAAGCGACCGTCACCGACGACGACATCGTCGTGCGCGACGACTGGGTCGGTCCGGGCTACGGCGTCGTGACCGAGGCGAGTGAAGCGGCGATCCGCCGCTTGGCGCGGTCCGAGGGGCTGCTGCTCGATCCGGTGTACACGGGAAAAGCGATGGCCGGGATGCTCGCGCTGCTCGAGAGCCGTGAGCTGAGCGAGGTGCGCGATCCGATCTTCCTGCACACCGGAGGCGCACCGGCGCTGTTCGCGTACCTCTAGTCGAAGGTCAATACGATCTCGCGACCCGGCCGCGACGTGTGCAGGTTCTCCGTCTTGCGCGCCGCACGCCCCTCCGCGTTCCGCGCGACGAGCTCGAAGCGACCCGAGCTCGACGTCGGCGACCCACTCGCCGTCGGCGATGAGGCTGGCCCGCACGGAGAGCACCTCGAGATCGCGCTCGACGTCGCGCACCGTGAGCGTCAGCTCGCCTTGCGCCACTGGGTTCGGTACCGCCAGCTGCGCCGCGAGCGCCAGGTGCTGTATCCCGTGCTCGCCTGCGCGCTTGTCTCACGGCCCGTCGACACGCTCGTATTCCTCGCCGTGCCCTACCTGTTCGGCCAGTGGGCGATCATCGCGATCAACCAGGTACAGCACGACGGGTGTGATCCGACCTCGCGCTACAACCACTCGCGCAACCACGTCGGCCGCCTTCTCATCTCCTGATGGTCCCCGCAACCCTCTCGGCCTCGCGTGCCTTCATGCTCCCCGTGGCGACACCCCCCAACGCCATCGTCTTCGGCAGCGGCGAAGTCGCGCTGGGCGACATGATGCGCGTCGGCATTCTCCTGAACTTGATCGGGGTGGTCCTGATCACGATCTCGGTCTACCTCTTGGGCCCGCTGATCCTGGGCATCGAGCCGATGACGGTGCCCGATTGGGCGCAAGGACGCTGAGAAGGAGCGATTCGCCCGGGGGCGCTCGCCGCGGGTGTTCCATTTCGTGCCAGGGCGTCCTCTCGGATCGAGAGCGAGCCAAATGACGACCCGATGAATTGGCGCACGAACCGGAGTTTCTTCTCAAACCCCGTTCTCCCGCTGGCCGAGATCCTGGGTGCCCCCCCGCGACCCGTTGGAAAAGCCATGACCGTCGCGGACCTGCTGACCTCCATCAAGAACATCGAGCCCTTTCCGACCGTCGCCACGCGCGTGCTGCAATTGTCCGGACAGCCGGACCTCGTGCCGAACGACCTGATGGACGTGGTCCGGGCGGACCCCGGGATCATGTCGAAGGTGCTCAAGCTCGCCAACTCGTCGTTCTACGGGTGCCAACGGCGCATCGAGACGTTGACCGACGCGGGGAACCTGCTCGGCGTGAAGACGATCGTCAGTCTCGTCACGTCCTCGTGCGCAAGCAGCCGCATGAAGGACAAGGGCGGTGGGGGACAACTCTGGGAGCGCTGCCTGACCAACGCGGTCGCCGCGCGCATCGTGGCGCAGATCCACGAGAAGATCGACCCCGAGCGCGCCTTCACCGCGGGGCTCCTCCAGGACATTGGCGAGCTGGTCGCGGATAGCCAAGAGGATGGCGAGCGCATCGCGATCGGGGCCATCGTCGCCAGTGGGCGCACCGAGCTCGAGGCGGAGAAGGAGGTGCTCGGCCTCACGCACGCCGAGATCGGCGCCCGCCTCACGAGCCGCTGGGGCCTGCCCGAAGCGCTCGTCGACACGATCCGGCACCACCACGCGCCCGAGGGGGCGACGCGCGACCCGATTCTCGCGTGCACGACCCACGTCGCCGAGACGATCGTCGCGCCGCTCCTGGGCGAGAGGCCGGCTTACGCGGTCAGCGACACGGCGCTCGAGCTGCTCGAAGTGTCGCGCGCTCAGATCGAGGGGCTCGGTGACTGGCTCACCGAAGAGCTCGACAAGGCGCGCGAGGCGCTCGAGGGCTAGTGGTGTGATTCACTCTTGTGCGGCATTTTGGTCGGCCCGTACCCGCCCGCTGCTGCGTTGCGCCTCCTCCGAGACTTGCAGCGAAGTCGCGTCGTCGCTGCGCCTTGCAGCGAACGCGTACGCACCGACCAA
>JAAELL010000374.1 GCA_024226735.1 bacterium
ATGCCAGGGCGACAGCATCCGCGTCCGGTTGGCGCCTGGAAACGTAGGCGAATTCGTGGATTCGGGGAGGCTTTCAGGTGCCGACCGGGCGTGGAGGATGTCGTCATGGCGCCGAATGACTTTTTCAACGGGCTGCTAGGTTAGAATCGACGATTCTGAAACCGCTCTTACCGAACATCATGATCCGCCTACCTCTCCCTCTCAGCTCCACCCTCGTCGCTCTCACGGGTCTTCTCGTCGCTGCGCCGGACGCGGGCGCCGACGTCCTCGACATCGTCGCCGACCACGACAGCGCCCTGTACTTCAACTCCACTGGCGCACTCGCGAACGGTGCGGGCGACTTCATCTTCGCCGGCACTACCGCCGGTGGAGAGCCGCGTCGCAGTCTTCTGCGTTTCGACGTCACCGCGATCCCGGCTGGCTCGACCATCAACAGCGTCACGCTCTCGCTCGAGATGAACATGACGATCTCCGGCGATCAGGTCGTCGACCTGCACCGCGCGATCGTTCCGTGGGGCGAAGGGGCGTCCGACCCCGGCGGGCAGGAGGGTGGCGGGACTGCGGCCGTCGCCGGCGACGCCACGTGGATCCACACCTTCTCGGGCGGCTGCATCTGGAGCACGGCCGGCGGTGACTTCGCGCCGAGCGCCAGTGGCTCCGGAACGGTCGGCCTCGTGCCCGGACCGTACACGTTCACCGGTGCCGGCCTCGCGGCCGACGTCCAGGCCTGGATCGACGGCACTCTGCCGAACCACGGTTGGCTCTTGAAGCACACCGACGAGGTCAACGCCGCGTCGGCGAAGCGCTTCGCTTCGCGCCAGCACCCCACGATGTCCGTCCACCCGCGCATCACCGTCGACTTCACGACCGGTCCGGGCTGTGGCGCGACGAACTACTGCGGACCCGGCAACGTCAACTCGACCGGTTGCCCTGCGAGCATCGGCTGGGCGGGCAGCTGCACGATCAGCGACGCGAACTTCACGCTGACGGCGGACGGGCTCCCGTCCGGGCAGTTCGGCTACTTCCTCGGAAGCACGGCCAAGGGCCTCCTGATGCCGGCGAACAGCGACGGGTTCATTTGCCTTTCGGGCAACATCGGGCGCTTCAACCAGCCGGGACGCATCATTGTCGGCCCCTCCGGGAGCGTCACGATCGACCTGGGCGCGATTCCGACCAGTCCGCCGGTCGGCGTCCTTCCGGGCGACACCTGGAACTTCCAGTGCTGGCACCGCGATGTGGGCAACACCAACAACTTCACGAACGCGTTGCAGGTTACATTCGACTGATCGCAGCGCTCAGGGGCCGTTCCCGGGGCCCCTGAGCGTGTCGCTTTCCCCAGCCTGTCGACCATCGTGAAACTACGCCCCCTCTCCGCGTCCGTTCTCCTGCTCGTCCCGGCCCTCGTCACGCCAGCGCCCGCCGACGTCGTCGTCCTGGTCGCCGACCGCGACAACACGCTGTTCGAGCACGCCCAGGGCGCGACCAGCAACGGCGTTGGGCAGTTTCTGTTCGCCGGCAAGAACTCGATGGGGTCCAGACGCCGGGCGGTCGCGCACTTTCCGCTCGAGCAGGTTCCGACAGGCTCGACGATCGAGTCCGTGGTCGTCTCGTTTTATCTCGTCAGCTCGAGCTCCGGCAACGAGGTCTTCCGCCTGCACCGGTTGACGCACGACTGGGGCGAAGGCGCATCGAACTCGGGCATGAGCGGCAACGGCGCGCCGGCCCAGCCGACGGATGCGACGTGGCTCGACGGCTTGACGCCCGGCTGCCCGTGGGCCAGCGCGGGCGGCGACTTCTCCTCGACCTCGACGGGCGGCGCCGTGATGGGGGACGTCGCCGGCCTGATCACGTTCGCGAGCGGTGGCCTCGTCGACGACGTCCAGGCGTGGGTCGACGGAACCGAGCCGAACTACGGCTGGATCTTGAAGCACGGCGACGAGAACGCCGTGCAGACAGCCAAGCGCATCGCGTCACGCGAGTACGCGACCTCCGCCTGGCGCCCCGCACTCACGATCATCTACTCGCCCGGCCCCGACTGCGGCGGCATCGCTTACTGCGGACCGGGAGTTCCGAGCTCGACCGGCTGCCCGGCGACGACGACGTTCTCGGGGAGCTGCGCCGTCGCGGACAACCTGTTCACGCTGGAGGTTTCGGGAGTGCCGAGCGGGCAGTTCGGTTACTTCCTCGCCAGCCGGACGCAGGGTGAATTCATGCCCGCGGGGAGCAGCGGCGTGATTTGCCTCGTGGGTCAGATTGCGCGGTACAACGAGGGGACGCAGGTGATCCAAGGGCCGACGGGGTCGGTGAGGATCAACTTGGATGCGATCCCGACTTGCATTCCGGTGGGGTGTCAGTCGGAGGCGGTGTTGCCGGGGGATACGTGGAGTTTCCAGTGTTGGTATCGGGATGTGGGGCCGTCGAACAACTTCACCAACGGATTGCAGGTGACGTTCGAGTAGGGGGCGCGCAACGGGAACGGGAACGGAACCGGAACCGGAACGGATGGAGCCGCGCCTACACGAACGGCCACAACCAAGGAATCACCACCACCGCGACCGCACTCGTCAAGATCGTCAACGGCAACCCCGCCCGCACGTAGTCGAAGTACCGCAACTCCGCCGGCCCCATCACCATCGCATTCGCCTGATGCGCGACCGGGGTCATGAACGCCAGGCTCGAACCCGTCACGACCGCCATCAGCAGCGGTCGATCCTGAATCTCGAGCGTCGACGCGAGCTCGAGCGCGACGGGCGTCATGATCACCGCGGTCGAGACGTTGTTGAGCACCTGCGTCAAGAGCACGGTGCCGACGAGCACGATCGCCAGCACGGCGTGGTGCGCGAGTCCCTGATCACCGAGTCCGGCGATCCAGTTGGCGACGCTCTCGCCGAGGTGTTGCTGGTGGAAGGCGTGGCCGAGCGCGAGCATTCCGCCGACGAGCGCGATGACCGACCAGTCGATCGCGGCCGGGACTTCGTCGACGCGCACGACGCCGAGGAGCACGAGCCCCATGGCGCCCGTGAGGCCCAGAACCGCGAGGTCGATCGACGTGACCGTCGCCAAGAGCAACACCGCGCCGAGCAGCGCGATCGCCACGGTGCCGTGGCGGCGTAGGCGCGGCGCCTGCACTTCGTCGAGGACCAGGACGTCGCGCTCGCGGCGTGCGCGCTCGAGGTCGCGTTGGTGGCCCTGCACGAGCAAGGTGTCGCCGATCTCGAGCTCGGTGTTCTGCAGGCGCTTGAGCTGCACTTCGCCGTGCTTGGCGAGGCCGAGCACATTGAGGCCGGTGCGGGAGCGGAACTCGGAGCTCGTCAACGTTTGGCCGACGAACGACGAGCCGGCTGGGATGACGGCTTCGACCAGGGCGACGTCGTCGGAATAGAGGCGCGTGTCGGCGGTCTCGACGGACTTGCGCACCTCGAGCGGGACCTTCGACGAGAGGCGCACGATGTCCTCCGGTGCGCCCTGCAGGATCAGCGTGTCGTCGGCGCGGATGCGGTTGTAGGGACCGGGCGCGAGCACCGTGCTCTCGCCGCCGGCGCGCACGATGCCGAGGACGTTGACGCCGGTCGCGGCGAAGACGTCGATGTCGGCGACGGCCCGATTGATCATCGTGCTCGAGGGCTCGACGAGGACCTCGGTGACGAACTGGGGGACCTGGTAGCGCTCGGACAGGCTGAGCTCGGTCTGGGTGCGGCGCACGAGCAGACGGCCCGGGCCCAGGAACCAGACCGCTCCGACCGCCAGCAGCACCAGACCGAGGGGCGTGAAGTCGAAGAGACCGAACGGCTCGCCTCCGGCCTCCACGACGGCCTGGTTGATCGCGATGTTGGTCGAGGTCGCGACGACGGTCACGAGCCCCCCGAGCAGGCTCCCGTAGGCCATCGGCAGGAGGAGCCTCGAGGCGGGGATCCTGTGCGTTCGCGCCAGGCTGCTGCAGACGGGGATGAGCGTCGCAACCACGCCGGTGTTGGACAGGACCGACGACAGGAGGCCGGACACGAGCGTCACGCGCACGACGAGCTCGACCTCGCTCGACCCCTTCAGGAAGCGCCGGCCGATGGTCTCTGCGACGCCCGAGCGGGTGAACGCGTGCCCGAAGACGTACATCGACGCGATCAGGATCACCGCGGGCGACGAGAAGCCCATGAAGGCTTCCTTCGCCTCGAGGCAACCGGTCAGCGCGAGCACGAGCACGACCAGGAGCGCGACGACGTCGTAGCGCAGGGCCTCGGTTAGGAAGAGAAACAGGCTGCCGCCGAGCGTGGCGAGCACGATCCAGGCCGGGTCGACGTCGAACATGCGTCCCGAAGATGGCAACGGGGTTCTTTGGACGCAAGGCGTGGGCTATAAACGGACCTTGCCCCCCGTCCCCGCCGGGCTGCGGGGATGCGTGATTCGCCACTCGAGGTCCCCGTGAGCTATCTTCCCATCGACGTCTGCGCTCTCGCTTCGCA
This sequence comes from bacterium, assembly GCA_024226735.1. Taxonomy (GTDB): domain Bacteria; phylum Planctomycetota; class UBA1135; order UBA1135; genus JAAELL01. The sequence goes on from JAAELL010000374.1 coordinate 4,458, forward strand.
CGTCGGGGCTTGGCTGAGCTCGGAGGGCCCGGAATCGGACGTCGTCGTCTCGTGCCGGGTCCGGCTGGCGCGCAACGTCGAGGGTTACCCCTTCATCGCCTGCCTGGAGCCCGGACAGGCGGTCGAGCTGTCCGATCGGTTGCGCCAGGGGCTGTTCGAGGCGCGCATCGACGGCGAGACGTGGTGGCAGCCGCTCGCGGAGGCGGGCTCCGTCCTGCGCCTCCTGCTGCACGAGCGCAACCTGGTCAGCCGCGAGATGGCGCCGACCGAGGGGGGCCAGATTCCCCCGGGGCGGGCAGTCGCTTTCGGCAAGACCGAGACCGTCTCGGTCATGGTGAACGAGGAGGACCACGTCCGCCTCCAGGCGATGGCCGCCGGGTTCGACCTCGACCTCGCATGGCATCGGGCGCAGGTGCTCGATCGATACCTCGAGCAGCAGGTGCCCTACGCGCACACCAAGCAGCTGGGGTACCTGACGGGCTGCCCGACCAACGTCGGCACGGGGCTGCGGGCGTCGGTCATGCTGCACCTTCCCGCGCTCAGCATGGTGCGCTCGGAGCTGGAGAAGGTCTTCACCGCCGCTCAGCGCACCGGCCTCGCCGTGCGTGGCATGCACGGCGAGGGCAGTCGCGCCGCCGGCGACCTCTACCAGATCAGCAACCAAGTCACCCTGGGCCGCAGTGAGTCGCAGTTGATCGACGACTTGCGCGCACTCGTGCCGTGCATCGTCGAATTCGAGCGCAAGCTGCGAACGGCGCTGCTCGACGAGCAACTCACACCGCTGAAGGACCGCATCAGCCGCTCGCTCGGGATGCTGCGCACGGCGCGGGCGATGCCGACCGACGGCGCGCTCGCGCACCTCTCGAACCTGCGGCTCGGCCTGCACATGCAGCTGGTCGACGCGGCGAGCATCGACACCCTGAACGAGCTCGGCGTGCAGGTGCAGCGCGGACACATCCAGGCGCTGACCCAGGGTGAGATCGGCGAGGAGCTCCTCGAGGTCTCGACGCGCGACAAGTTGCGCGCGAGCTACCTGCGATCGCGGCTCGGTACGGAGTAGCGGACCGCCGGCTCCCGCTTCGGGGAAGGGCACTGCGCTCCGAAACCCGCTCCCGAACGAAATGGGAATGGCCTTCAGGGGGGCCAGGGCAGGGCGTCGATAAGCATCGGAATCGGTCCCAAGGAGCCCCGAGCCGAGTGCTCTCGGGTGGCAGGGACCCCATCCGGCCCCAATCCCCGAATCCATGCTCCGTATCCTTCTCGCCTGCATCCTCACCGCACCCGCGTTCGCGCAGGAGCCTTCGCGCGCACGCCTTGCGGATTCTCCCGCGCATCCCGCTTCGACTCGCGTCGAGGTGCACCGTGGCCGCGCGATGATCCTGTCCGAGGGGCGGGCCGAGCGCACGCTGCACACGAACGAGACGATGACGACGTCGGGCAAGGCCCACCTCGAGATCGGTGCCGGGGCCGAGGTCCGCTTGTCCTGGACCGGTCGTGCGAGCATGCAGGTCTGGGGCCCCGCCTCGCTCGAGTGGCGGCCGAGTGCGTCGCAGTCGAGCGGCCGCGGAGAGCTCGACAGCTTCTCGAGCAACTCGATCACCTGGAACCTGTTCGATGTCGCCTGGGTCGACCTCGAGGTCCGCCGCGGGCAGCACGAGCTCTTCTTGCCGGGCGACTGGCGAGCGGAGATCGGGAGCGGGGCTTGGCACCTGCGCGGGATCCCGTCCGGGCCGCTCGAGGTGCGTCACCACGCCGGTCGCCCGTTGACGTTGACGTGGGTCGGGGACGAGAAGCGCGCTCGGCCGCCTGTGAGCGTCTACGCCGGTTCGAGCATCCGCCTCGACCTGCCCGCCGCCTCGCGTGCCGACGGGTCCAAGAACGCCCGCGCGTGGGCTCAGGACGAGAACGAGTGGCCCTGGAGCGCCGACGCCGAGTCGCCGTCGCAGGCCCGCCGCCGCGCCGAGCTCGAGCTCGAAACGCAGGTCTACGACGGCTTCCCGTCCGGCCGCGAAGACGCCGACAACACGCCTGTCGCCAAGATTCGCGAGTTCGATCCCGAGACGCGCCTCTCGGTCGAGTTGCAGGAGCAAGCTCCGATCGCACCTCGCGCGAACGATCCCGAGCCCCAGGTGCGCGAGATCGTCGTGGCCCCGCAGGAGGTCCGCGAGACGACGCCGCCGCCGATCGTGATCGAGCCCGAGCGCATCGAGCCCGTGCGGCCCAAGAACGAGCCCAAGCCGGAACCGATTTCCGAGCCCACGCCGATCGACTCGTCGGAGACGCCGGCCGAGCCGGAGACGCCGGCCGAGCCGGAGACGCCGGCCGAGCCGGAGACGCCGGCCGAGCCGGAGACGCCGGCCGAGCCGGAGACGCCGGCCGAGCCGGAGACGCCGGTCGAGCCGGAGACGCCGGTCGAGCCGGAGACGCCAGTCGAGCCGGAGACGATCGATCGCCGCCACTCGAACGATCACTGGCGCGGTCTCAAGCCGGCGCAGCTCAACGGCACCGGACCGCTCGCCGTCGAGCGGGCCCACGGCGTCGAAGTGCGCGTCTTCGCCAGCGGGCGCCGCAAGGTGTTCGTCGATGTGATGGCTCCCAGACCCGCGTGGTGCTTCGGTCCGGACAAGGACTACCTCCTGCACCCCGGTGCCGTCGCCGTCTTCGAGGACGACGGCTCGCTGCGGATGAAGTTCGGCAAGATCGAGCAGCTCCCGACCATCCCCGGTCGCCCGAGCTTCGATCAGCTGACGACGGACTGAGAGCCGGAAAAGAAGAATCCTGGGCGCTCCGGCCGCAATCGCGCGGCCAGGGCGCCTCTTGTTTTGCCCTCTGCGGGCCCTCCTGGGCCTTCGTCCGCTGCCGCCGAGGCCAACCGGGGTCCGTCTCGCGCGATGTTGATGACCGATCCCGGCTAAGATCGTACGGGTCGTGGGGAGCGAGCTTCCAGCGCTTCGCGGCGGTCAAGAGGATCTGGACCGGCCATTCGAGAGACGACATGAACCTCTTCCGGACAGCGCTCCTGTCAGCGGCCCTCGCTCCATGCGGCGCGGGTCAGATCCTTTGGTCCCAGAGCGTCGACCCGACGCACCTGCTCGCGGGGAACTCGGTCGCCTGCCAGTCGACTGGCAGCACGGCCGACAATGGGTATTGGCGTAGCTACGACCCGGTCACCTGCGGCTACCCGGTCGGTGAGGACTTCGAGATCCTCCAGGTCGTGATCGGCGTCGAGGCGGCGGTCGCGGGCGGGGGGGCCGGCGTCCAGCCGGTCCATGTGCGCATCTACTACAACGGCACGGGCGGCCCGCCGGATCCGAGCGCATCGCTGCAGCTCGCCGCGGAGACGCTCCTGGTGTCGGACCAGGCGCTGTCGTTCGAGACCCTGACCCTGTCGACGCCCGTCCTCGTGTGCAACGGTGGCGGAACGATCGACGTCGAGATCGACGTGCCCGACGCGTTCGCGCAAGGCACCGGCGACTTCTTCCTGATCGGCTCGAATGGCTCCGGCGAGACGGCGCCCGGGTACTTGCGCACGAGCGCGTGCGGCGTGCCCGTTCCGCTCGAGCTCCCACAGCTCGGGTACACCTCGCTGCACCTCGCGATCGACCTCGTGGTCCAGGACGATCCACGGTCCGCGATCGGAGTGAACTACTGCACCAGCGAACCGAACTCGACGGGACGGCGCGGTGGGATGCGAGCCTACGGCAGCATCGTCGCGACCGACAACGACGTGACGCTCGAGGTGTGCGGGCTCCCTGCGAACCAGTTCGGCTACTTCATCGCCAGCTCGATGTCGGGCTTCATTCAGCGGCCCGGCAACAGCAGCGGAAACTTCTGCCTGGCGGCTGGTCCTACTTTGGGTCGCTACGACAGCCTGATCCAGAACTCGGGCGTGACGGGCTCGTTCGAAATCCCGATCGACCTGACGGCGATTCCGATCAACGTCGTGCCCAACACCGTCTCCATGACGAGCGGCGACGTCTGGTACTTCCAGAGCTGGTACCGCGACGTCGGCGGAACGAGCAACTTCACCGACGCGATCGAGCTGGCGTTTCAGTAGGGCCCACGTGAGGCCCAGCGTGGGCTATTGCTCGCCGCGGATGTACGCCGACATATGCTCGGCCGTCTCGCGCTTCTCCTGCAGGTCGGCGCGCTGGAGGTCGCGCATGCTGAGGACCTCGAGGACGCGGTCGCCCTCGACGACCGGCACGTGACGGATGTGGAGGTCGCGCATCTCGCGCCGGACCTCCACGATGGTCTGTTCGGGAGAGGCGACGTAGACGTTCTTGGTCATGACGTCGGCGACGCGCACCTCGCTCGGGTTCTCGCCCTGGGACACGACACGGACCATCAGGTCGCGCTCGGTGAAGATCCCCTTCATCTTCCCGCCCTCGTCGTTCACCAGGACCGACCCGCAGCGGGTCTGCGTCATGCGCCGCACGGCCTCTAGGACCGTGTCATCGAGCCGGACGGCGATCGTCTCGCGATCGGTAAGCAAGCTTCGTACCTTCATGGGAGCCTCCAATTCCAAGGCTACACCACTGTAGGACACGGAGCGAGGGGGCATGAAAGAAGTCCCTCGAGTCCGCGGGGGATCGGGCTCGAGGGACGTGCGAATGCCGCCCGGGATGGAGGAGGCAGCCTCGCGTGCGGGCGCGTCGCCAGGGTTGGGAAGCGAAAACCCTAGGGACGCGGGATGTGCTCGCCGGTGCAAACCTCGCGTAGAACTTCGGCGAGGTTCTCGGAGAAGATCTCGGGCTCGACCTGCAGGTGTCCGTCGCCCAGGCCCTCGCCCGTCTGGACCCCCGCGAGGCGGCAGCTCGCGCGCCATCCCGAGACGAGCTCGAGCGTGCCGTCACCGATGACCCAGCTCTGGTCGAGCACGATGCCGTCGACTTGGGCGGCGTGGTAGAGTGCGCCGGTGTTGGGCAGGAGGAAGACTGAGTCCTTGTCGTAGGGCTGGACGCCGTCGGGGTGCTCCGTGCAGGCGTAGTTGCGCCGAATCGGGATCCCGTGCGAGCGCAGATGCTCGAGCATCTCGACTTCGAACGTGTCCCATTGGCCCTTCGGCTGTCTGCCGAAGGCGACGGCGTCTTCGTTCCCGATCAGGTACAGGTTCCAGCCAACCTGTCCCGCGTGGAACATTGCATCGAGTGCGCCGGGTGTGAATTCGATTTGATCGAAGGAGCTTGCGAAGCCCTGTTTGGGACGCTCGAAGAGCGTCCCCCAACGATCGACGAAAAGACCGCGCGGCGGAGGACCTGCACCGGGAAGAGGGGGGTAGGGCGAACGCATTCCAGATCGTGCTCCAAACCAAAAAAAAGTTGTCGTCCCTGACTGTCATCCCAGACGACTCGACTACCGTTCTCGGCTACCGGGCGCGCTGCCTTAGTCACGACGCGGTACTTTTTGAATATCCGGAAACATCTGCCGGATTCACCGCCGATAGATTGCTCGCGCCGAGTTCGTTCGCGCGACAATCCCGGCTGTCACCTAAGTGGAGTTGTTGCCGTCTCTCGCAGATACGGCTACGTAACGAGACACATGGCACGTTCGCTGCGCATTGCAATCGTGATGAACCCGTTCGCCCGGAAGCGGCTGGTGGGCGACCACGCGCATGCACTTGCGAGCGAGTTGCTCGGACGCGGGCACACCGTGCGCGGCTTCGGCGCTCCGCCTGGCGCGATCCCGCGCTCCGGCAGCATGCCGACCGTCGACGGCGGCGTCGCTCCCGACGAGGGCCTCGGTCTGCTCGGATACCGGCCCGATCTGATCCTCGCCTACGACTCCTTGTCACCCGCGGCGTGGCACTCGGCACGCATGGCGTCTCGACTCGGGGCGGCACTCGTGTTGGTCGAAGGCGGCCAGCCGGCCCTCGGGCGTCCCCTCGCGGGACTGAAGCACTTCGTCGGACGTCGCATCTGGGGACGAGGCGTGCGTCGCAACACCGCGGCAGTCGTCGCTCTCGATCCCGTCGCGAAACAAGACGTCGTTGGCCGCGGCTTCTCCGAATCGCTGGTGACGGTCGACCGCGGTGGCGTCGACCTCACGCGCTTCCGTCCCGGATTGACCAGTGAGATCCCCGCGCGCCACGGAGTGCGCGGGAGGATCATCCTGCACCTCGGCCGGATCGAACCGGGGCGCGGCCTCGAGCTCCTGGTCTCCGCGTTCGCTGCCACGGTCGGGCGCCGCGACGACTGGTCGCTCGTCTTTGCGGGCGAGGGCGGGGCGAGTGGTCACCTACGCGTCACGGCCGACCGGTTGGGGATCGGGGCCCACGTTCACTGGATCGGCAAGCCGCGCGGCGAAGAGCTCCCCGGCCTGATGGGCGTGAGCACGCTGATGGTCACGCCAGCGGAGAGCGACGACGTCTCCAGCTCGAAGATCCTGCGCGCGATGGCGAGCGGTCTTCCGGTCCTTGCCGCGGACGTCCTGCGACTGGAGGGCCTCGTCGGACACGACGAGACCGGGCTGGTCGTCGCGTCGGGGGACCGGAACGAGTGGATCGCCGCCCTGCAGACCGCGAGCGGCGCGCCCGAGCGCCGCAAGCGTTGGGGTCTGCGCGCGCGCGCGATCGCCGAAGAGCAGCACGGCTGGCCGGCTGCCACCGAGCGGCTCGAGAACATCCTGCTGCGCGCGGCCGAACGCCGCGAGCGCGAGCGCGAGCCGGACGGCGTCGCGCGCACGGAATCGGCCTAGAGGCGCGGCGAATCGCTCGGTCTACTTGTCGGTCGCCTTGCGCAGCTCTTCCTTCAGGAAGGCCATGTCCTTGGCGTACTGCCGGACCGCGTCGCGCGTCTCGTCGTCGATCTGCGTGAAGACCGCACCTACCTTGACGCCGTCGGCGCGCTCTTCGAGTAGATCGATCTCGACGGCGGCCTCGCAGTAGCCGCGCTTGAGCAGCGGCAGGCGGAACTTGACCGACAGCTCGGTGCCGACGGCCAGCATCTGACCCATGTCGAAGACGTTCAGGTCCGTCTTGCCGCCGTTCCACGTGAAGCGCAGCCCGTTCTCGTCGAGGCCCGACATACGCCCGACGCCGTTCCAGTTCTTGCCGAAGGCGTGGCCGTGCACGGGGTTCTTGGCCTTGACCTCGGCGATGAAGTGGTCGAGCCGATTCTGATCGGTCAGCGTGAACAGGACGGAGGACTTGTCGTCCTCGAATTCTTCGCCCTCGGCGACCAGGCTCTCGGCCTTCTTCCTCTGGAAGCTGCCGATCGCGTCCTCGTCGGTGTCGAACACCGACACGACGCGGTCGAGCCCGACCTTTTCGATGATGTCCTTGCAGAACGCCGAGGGGCGGGAGATGGTCAGCTTGCCGCCATCACTCGAGAGCGCTTTCGACGCCTTGATGATCGCACCCAGCGCGGTCGAGTTGATGAACTTGACCATGCGCAGGTTGAGCACGATGTTGTGGACGCCCGTGCGGCGGATACCGTCGACCTCCTCCTGGAGAAGGGGGCAATAATACGTATCGAACTCGCCTCGCAGGTGCAGGACGGCGTGGTCGTCGCTAGGTTCGACGGTGATGTGCATGGAAACTCTTGTGTCGGGCAATCTGGGGGACCGTTGGGGAAACCCCGGGGCGTACCAGTTTCACGACTGCCTTGCGCTGGGGCAAGGGTTTTGTCCCCCGTAGGGGCGTCTCAGGGACATCCGCGATAGACTCGTCGGCATGCTGTTTCGCCGCAAGAAGAACCGCCCGGCGGCCCCAGTTCGCACGGCAGATCCGACCAGCCCGCCGGCGGACGACGAGCTGACGGCGCGTCCCTCGACGCAGTTCCTGAAGGGGGATGCGAGCGAGGACCGCCGATCGGTCCAGGTCCTGCTCGACGCGATCGCCCGGGTCTCGGAGTCCAGGGACCTGGAGTCCCTGCTCGGTTACGTCGTCGACAAGTCCATCGAGGCGACCGGCGCGGAACGGGGATTCCTCGTCATGCTCGACGGCGACGGGGAGCAGGTCGTCCGGGTCGGACGCCAGCGCGGCGAGAGCGACATCGACGGCGAGATCAAGTATTCCACGAGCGTCGTCCGGCGCGTCCTCGAGGAGGACGCCCCGATGCGCACGACCGTCCAGTCCGACGCCGAGGCCCTCGAGCTGGGCGCCTCCGTCTTCGACCTCAAGCTGCGGGCGGTGATGTGTGTCCCGCTGACGCCCGAGGCGGAGGGCGACGGACCGCGGCCCGACGGGGCTGGCCTCGAGCGCGGCGCCTTGTACGTCGACTCGAAGGCGGCGACACGCGAGTTCAACGACGAGGACCTCTCGCTCTTCCACGCGCTCGCCCAGCACATTGCGATCGCGCTCGAGAATGCGCGCCTCAACATGCAGTCGCTGGAGAAGGCCAAGCTCGAGCAGTCGCTCGAGATCGCCTCGGAGATCCAGAGCGGGTTGATGCCGAAGATCCCCGACGGCGTTCCCGGCTTCGACGTGTACGGCTGGTACCGCTCGGCCGAGCATGCCTCCGGGGACTTCTACGACTTCGTCAAGACCAAGGACGGCCGACTCGCGGTCGTCGTCGGCGACGTCTCCGGTCACGGGATCGGGCCGGCGCTGATCACCGCGACCGCGCAGGCGAGCCTGCGCTCGTACGTGAAGGTGCTGTCCGATCCGGGCTCGGTCTTCACGATGCTCAACCAGGACCTGACCGAGCGCATGGACGACGGCATGTTCCTGACGCTGTTCATGGCGTTGCTCGGCAAGGACGGACACGTCGACGTCCTCAACGCCGGGCACACGCCGCCGCTGCTCTGGCGCAGCGCGACCCAGACGATCGAATCGATCGCAGGATCCGGTCCCGCGCTCGGCATGATGGACGACTTCGAGTACGACGGCGTCGAGTCGTTCACGCTGGAGCCGGGCGACACACTGCTCGCCTTCACCGACGGTCTCGTGGAGGCGCGTCACCCCTCGCGCCCCGACCGCATGTTCGACGAGTCGGGCGTGCGCGCCGAGCTCACGGAACGCGCGCGCGTCGGCGCGAGCGCGGCCGAGCTCACCGAGGGCGTCGTGCAAAACGTGCTCGAGTTCACCGGCGGCTATCGCGAGGACGACATGACGATCGTCGCCGCGCGGCGCTCCTAGTCGGCTAGCTTGAGCACCCCCGCGCTGCAGTGCCCCGGCGTGCGCTTCGAGGCGGGCTTTCTGCGGCGCCTCGAACGACTCGCGGTGCGCCTGGTCGCCGCGCGCAACCGACGCGAGGGTGGCGGTAGCGCGGCGCTGGCCGGCGGGGGCGACGAATTCGTCGGCTACCGTCCCTACCGCCCAGGCGAGGACTTGCGCAGGCTCGACTGGAACCTGTACGCGCGCCTCGACGCTCCGTACGTGCGGGTGACGCGGCGCGAGGCGTCGGAGCGGTGGGCGCTGCTGCTCGACTCGAGCGCATCGATGGGCGTCGGGCCGCCGGGCAAGCTGCAGGCGGCCGCTGAGATCGCCTGCGGACTCGCGTGCGTCGGGCTGCGCCAGGGGGCCGAGGTGCTCGTCGCCTCCGAGCCGGCGTCCGACGGAGCGTCGGTCGGGGTCGCCCGGCGCGCGACCGACCTGCCGGGTCTGATCGGGTTCCTCGAGTCTCGGCGAGCGCGCGGCGACGCGGGCCTCGCGCGGCTGTGCCGCGAGCGCGCCTTCCCCGCCGACTGCGGACGCGTGTTCATGATCGGCGATTTGCTCGATGTCGAGCCGAGCGACGTCCTCGGCCTCCGCCGGCCCGGGCGCGAGCTCTTCGTGGTGCAGGTACTGGCGCCGCTCGAGCTCGCCCCGCCCGCCGGCGCGATCGAGTGGCACGACCCCGAGGGGGCCGGCCACGTCATGGTCGAGGTCGACGGAGCGTCGCGTGCCGCGTACGAGCGGGCGCTCGAGCTACGGCTCGAGGCTTGGGACGAGCTCGCCGCGCGTCACGGCATTCGCTTCCGCGTCGCGAGCAGCGCCGAGGCGTTCGAGGACGTCGTGCGCGGCGTGCTGGGAGCCTGAGGCAGGTGATGGCGCTCGAGTGGACGCGACCGTTTGGAGCACTCGCTCTCCTTCTGCCCGTCTTCGTCTGGCTCTTCGCGCGGCGCCGCGCGCGCCCCGTCGCCATACCGATCGGGACGTTCCGACTGTGGCGCGCCGCGCCGACGGCGAGCGCGAAGGCGCGGCCGCGGGGGCGGACGCCGCTCGAGCTGTGGCTGCTGCTTCTCGCGCTCGCCCTCGGTGCCGTCGCGCTCGCCGGGCCGCGTCGCACGCGCGACGCCGAGCGCGTCGGATGGCGCGCCGTCGTCGACCGCAGCCCGTCGATGTACGTGCCGTGCGACGGGACGGCGACGCGCCTCGACGTCGCGATCGAGAAGCTCGAGCGCGCGGCCGCCGAACGCGGCGCGGGCGTGGTGTCGTGGCGGGACGCAAGCGAGGCGGGTGAGCACGCCGAGCGGCCCGCGGCGTGGCGCACGGCCCCCGCGGCCGCACGCACGGAGCCGCGCTGGGAGCGCTTCGACGAGCCCGACACCGTTTGGGTCACCGACCGCGCACCGGAGCTCGAGCCCGCGTTCGCCGGGATCGTCGCCTCGGGCGGCGCGGCCGTCCCGCTCACGGTCGCCGCGCGGGGCACGACGGCGCTCGTGTGGGACGGAGTGCAGCTCAGCGAGCGCCCTGGGGCGGCGCGCGCGCCGCGCTTCCACCTCGAGCCGGGTGTGCCGGCCCCGCTCGCGGATCTCGTGCGCGCGTGGGCCCTCGAGCGCGGCGTCGAGGAGACGCCGGAGCCCGATGGTGCCGCCCTCCACATCATCGCGGCACCCGGCTCCGGAGCGCAGGCGACCGAGGTCCTGCTCGAGCACGAAGGCTGGCGCGCCCGCGCCCGCGTCGTGGCGCTCGCCCCGCCCGCGCCGGGGACCTGGTCGTGGCTGTCGCACGCCGGGCGCAGCGTCGTTCGGGCGCGCCCGGGCGTGCTCGAGCTCGCCTTCACCGAGCTGGACGATCCCCGGGGCGACCCGGCTTTCTTCGGCGTCTCCTGGTCGGCACTCCTCGACCGGGTCGCCGCTCCCGCGCCGGGCGTCGCGCCGATGGAGGAGTTCGGCGCCGCCGGCGGCTCCATCGTGCGCGCGCCGCGCGGCGGCGCGACCGAGCGCGACGGCCGTCGGCCGCTGGTCTTCTGGTTGTCGGCGGCGGCGACGGCGTGCGCGGCCGCATCGTTCTTGGTGCGCGGCGCGCGCCAGCTGGGGCACTAGGCCCGGAGCGCCCTCTGGGATGGGTGCAGGCCGCCGGGGTGAGAACAGGCTGCGCGCCCGGAGGGCCGTCGGGCGAGTCCGATGTCCGCAAACACGGCGGTCGGCACTTTTTGAAAGGGCGCATACATTTTCTGGCGATCGGCGACCAGGTGGCGGTGGCGCGTGGATGATTTCGTTCGCCAGCGTCGTGCCGTTCTTGCCGCCGGTCGTACGCCGCCTCCCCTGTTCCTGCTTCCCATTCACACGGGAATGTATGTGGCGCGTCCGCGCCCGC
>JAAELL010000375.1 GCA_024226735.1 bacterium
AGGCACTCCACGACCTTCGGAGCGGACGAGAGCCTGCTCGTCGACGAGCAGGGACGCGTGGTCGAAGGCGGGCGCAGCAACCTGCTCGTCGTCTGCGCAGACGATCGGCTGGTGACGCCCAATCCCGACCTGGGTGCCGTACGCGGCGTGGGCCTCGCGATCCTGCTCGACGAAGTCGAAGAACTCGAAAGCGCCGAATTGTCCGCTGCCGATCTGCACGCCGCCCACGAACTCATCGCCGTCAACGCGGTGCGCGGCGCGCGGCCGATCACGCAGCTCGATGGACGGCCGGTCGGCGATGCCAGCGTTGGCCCGTGGGCACGACGGCTCGACGCCCTGCTCGCGAACGCACCCTAGAGACCGTCGGACCCCGGAGTCGAGGCGAGACGTAGCGGGGTTGCAAACGCGCTGCCCCAGGTGAAATTCACGCGATACGTGAAGTTCAACTCGTCGTCGGTCCACTGGCCGAGGATGCCCGTTTCGATCGCGAGGCCGCGCAGCGGCTGGAAGACCAGCGCACCTCCGAGCTGCGCGTAGTCGTCGAGGCGGTACAGGGGATCGCCGCGCTCGTTGCGCAGATCGCTGCCACGGTGGTAGGAGGCGTGAATGCGGCCCGAGATCGTCGGGCTCGCTGCAACGACGCTGACGAG
>JAAELL010000376.1 GCA_024226735.1 bacterium
CCGACTCGGCCGGTCGCTGTAGAAGCGAACGAATCGCCAGTTGTCGTGGCTCGCTCTGTGGCATTACGCAACTCCCTCGATAAGACCGTCGTTGATGCGGATCTGACGCTTTGCGCGTGCTCCTTGTTGATCGTTGTGTGTCACCATAACGATGGTTACACCATCACCATTGAGCCGTTCCAGGGTCGCCATGATCTCTTCGCCCTTCTCGGAGGGCTGAATCCCCTCGAAGTACTGGTTGAGGTAGCGCTGGTAGCCGGCGGGGATCTCTTGACGCTGGATCGCGTCTTCGGCCGCGCGCTTCTCGGCGAGGAGGACTTCCTTCGCGCCGAGCTTCGAGCGGCTCCCGTCGTTGGCCACCTTCGTCTGGGTGAACGAGCTTTTGCCCGAGCCCTGACGAATCGTGATCTTGTGTTCTTCGCTGGTGCTTTCGGTTCTTGTGGCTTCCTCACCGAGGAAACTTTCCATGCTGCCCGTTCCAGCGTTCGTACTCGGGCGTGCATGGGATTTTTTGGCGCCCTGTCACGGGACGCCTTTCTTGGATTGTCACGTGCCTGGGTCGTCGCAGTCGCACGGCTTCAAGATGCCGCCGAATTCGAGGTCCTCCAGGTCCGCCAAGTCGCCTTCGAAGAACTTGAGGAAGTCCATGACCTCGCCCGTGAAGTCGAGGTCGGCGTTGATCTGCAGCATCTTCAGGAGCTGCGCTTCGATCTCCTTGTACTTGCGCAGGAGCTCTTCGAGCTTCTCGAGCTCCTCGGGAGTGAGCTGCTTGCCCTTCTCCTTCAGCTTCTTCTCGAGCTCGTCGATCTTCTCCTTGATCTTGTTGAGGGCGTCCTGGTGGTCGCCGTTCTGGAGCATCTCTTCGAGGTCTTTGTTCTCCTCTTTGAGACCCGCCAGCATCTTCTTCAGGTCGATCTTCTTCTGGAGCTCCTGCTCTTGCTGCTTTTCGAGCTGCTCGAGCATCTTGGCGATCTCCGCCATCGCGTCCTTCTTGTCGACCTTGTCCTTGGAGAGCTCAGCCTTCAGCTTCTCGAGCTCTTCGAGCAGGTCCTTCTTGCGCTGACTGAGCTCCTTGTTCTTCTCCTTGGAGAGGATCTCTTCGAGCTGGTCGATGCGCGCTTCGATCGTCTCGGCCACCTTGGGCTCGACCGGCTCGCTCGCATCGAGGATGCCCGGCAGGAAGAGGACCGCGGCAATCAACAGCAGCGGCACCGCGAGCCAACGACCCTCGCGCGGAACGCGGTAGGGGTAGACGGCTTGGGGCGTCACGCGCTGGGTCGCCATCGAGGCGTCCTCGACGAGCGCCTCGAACATCGGGCCGGTGGCCTTCTGCTCGACGAGCTCGATCGTGCTCGAGATCCGATCCTTCAGGCCGGCGACGTCGTCGTAGTCCTTGGCCATCGCGGCTTCGTTCGGCCGCTTGACGAGCGCGACGAGCGCACCCAGGACCGCGGCGCCTCCGAGCAGGGTTACCGCGAGGGCGCCCTTGCCGAGGTCCGGGAAGATGAGCAGCACCAGGGCGCTGAGCAGCATCAGGTAGAACAGGCTCTGCAGCCCGTACTCGACCCAACGCACGCGGAGCCAGCGGGCCCTCAGGCTCCGCACGGCATCCAAGATCGCTTGGGTGCGTTCGTTCATGAAGTTTCTCCGGTGGACGGAAGAGAGGCGTCGGATCCGGTTTCCGTCGCCAGAGGTACTGTAGCTGGCACGGCGTCAGCCGTGGCGCCAAAAAACGACTCGACTCAAGGGTGTCGTAGGAGGCTGGCGGGGGATCCGCAGGATTCCCCGACAGCCTCCTAGTGGTGTGATGCAGACATTCGCAGTCGTATCCCGGCCCGCATGCACGCGCCACGGCGTTGCGGCTCCTGGGACCAATCCCAGTATCACCGTATTGGCAGCGAAGTTGCGTCGTCGCCGCGCCTTGTGGCTCGCACACGCGAACTCGGGATAAGACTGCAACTGTCTGCATCACACCACTAGCAGCTATCGGCCCCTCGGATTCACAATCCGTCATCGACCGCGTCTGCGGCACGTAAAGGACGTATGGGGCACCGCACGATCGTCGGGGGCTATCGACGCAGTGGGGCGCCGGTTGTTCCCGTGACCTGGGGAGGATAGGGGGGCTAAGGGGGCATGCGACACCTCTTCCCGGCCGTCCTTGCTCTGCTTCTCGCCGGCCCGCTCACCGCCCAGAGATCCTGGGACCGTGTCGTCCCAGTTCCGCCTTCGGGCCCGAACGACCCCCTCGACACGCTCGCGGCGGTCGATGGCGAGACCGTGGTCACCTTTGCCCACGTGCCGCGCCAGCTCGGGCTCTTCGGCTCCAGACCCAACGGCTGGGCCTCGACCGGCTGCTGCATCCGGGCAGCGCGAACACGCTCGCCGCCGCCGAGGGAACCGTCGCCATCGGCTACCGGCTCGCCGGGCCCCAACCGCAACAACCGAACAGCACCGGGCAGCCCGCGCACATCGACGGCGTCGGCAGCCGGCTCGCCAGCGACCGCGACCTGACCCTGCGCGCCGCCGGACTTCCGCTCGGCGAGGCGGGATACTTCCTGGTTTCGCGCACGCCGGGCTTCGTGCCGACCCCGGGCGGAAGTGCAGGCAATCTGTGTCTCGGCTCTCCTTTTGGCCGCTTCGATCGCTCGCACGAGGTCTTCGACAGCGGTCGCATCGGCTGCGTTCCGCTCCGGCTGAACCTCAGCTCGCTTCCCGGCGCGCTCGCCGTGCAGCCCGGCGAGCGCTGGCACTTCCAGTGCTGGTACCGCGACGGATCCAGCTCGAACTTCACCGACGCCGTGCTCGTCGGTTTCCTCTGAGCTACTCCAGCCGCGCCCGCGCCTCGTCCGCCATCCGGTGCGTGTCGGACATCGACAGCGCCTTGCGCAGTGCCGCCTCGGCCTCGGGTGCCTCCGCGCGCGCGAGCCCGAGACCGTAGTACAGGTCGGCGCTGCGCGACTTGCCCAAGGCGAAGGTGAGACGCTCGACCTCCTCGAAGGCCTGAAGCGCTTCGGCCTTCTGGCCCGCGCGGAAAGCCGCCCAAGCCAGCAGCCGCAGCGCACCGTCGTTGTACGGCTCGAACGCGAGGGCGACTTCGCAGTCCGCACGCGCTCCGTCCGCGTCGCCGAGCTCCCACAGCTTGTGCTGCGCGCGCGTCACGTACACGCGGGCCGAGTACGGTGATTCCTCCACGGACTCGTCCAGGGCCGGTAGGAGCTTCTCCGCGTATTCGCGCCGGCGTTCGGCGTCCTCGCGCTTGCGGAAGTACGTCAGCATCTGCTCGTGCGCGCGCTTGCCGTCGTCGCGCGAGCGCTCGACTGCGAGGAGTGCGAGGCGCTCGACTTCCTCGTCCAGTTCCAGCTTGGCGTAGGCGCTCGCCAACGTCAGGGGCATCGACAAGTACTGGTTCGCGTCGAGGCGCGACAGGTCGAGCTCGATGCGTTCCAGCTCGAGCGCCTCATCGCGCCGACCCAGCTTCATCAGAAGCGCCATCATCGACCGCCGCGTCGCACTCTCGGTCGTGCTGCCGTCGTTGCGGCGCGAGGAGTAGTAGCGGATGCCGCCACCGTAGTTGGACGACGAGCCGCCCCACTTGAAGCGGATCTGGCCCTTCGTCTTGCGGCCGCTCTTGACGCTCGTCGTGTAGACGTACTCGTCGCCTTGGGCGTTGGGCAGTTTCGCGCGCTGGCGCGCGAAGACGCGCCCGAGCAGCGCGAGTGCTTCCTCGTACCTTTCGAGCTCGATGTACGCCTCGGCGAGCTTCTGCATCGCCGTGACGTTGCCCTCGTTCTTCTCGAGCAGCTCCTCGCGTTGCTTGGCGATCGCTTCCCACTCCTCGTCTTGGGCGCGGATGTAGTCACGCAGCCCGGTCATGACGGCGTCCTCGGGGTCGGCCTCGAGCTCCTTCTCGATTCTCGCCTTCAGCTCGTCCATGCGACCGAGCTGCTCGTGGAAGCCGATGAGGGCGCTCCAGTTGGGGTCGATGTTGCTGCTGGAGTAGGACGAGAAGTAGTAGCCCGACGACGGCGCCACGACGAGGCCGCGTCCCGGCTCGGCGACGGCGATCCAGGCTTCTTCGAGCACCTCGTCGTGCTCGCCCGCGTCGAAGCGTGCGTAGAGAATGTTGACCTTGTTCCGCGTCGCGCCCCAGTTGTCGAACCAGCCACGTGCGCGCTCGGTTTCGACGTACTCCTTGTACATCCCGTGCGAGCGCAGCCAAGACGTGTAGCTGTACTTGTCCTGCAGCGGACTGTTGTAGTACGCGTACATGTACGACTGGACTTCCTTGTAGCGCTCGCCGATCGGGCGCTCCCACTGTGCGAGGCAGGCTTCGCGGTCGCCGTCGAGCATCTCGAGCTCGCCGAGCAGGCGCCGGTGGTTGTTGATCTTGTTGCGCATGCGCCACGAGTCCTCGATGACGCCCTGCTCGCGATCGAGCATGTCGACGTTGGCCTCGAGCGCGGCGCGCGTCTTCTCCTTGTGGCCGAGGGCGTAGTGCGCCTTCCAGACCTCTTGCAGGGCGCGACGGTGGTCCGGCTGGAGCTCGAGCAGCGCGTCCAGGTGCTCGGCCGCCGGTTTCCAATCGGAGCGCGAGACGTAGAGCATGCCGAGCCGGAAGAGGGCATCGACGTCACTCGCGTCGGCCTCGAGCTTGGCGCGCCACTCGTCTTCGACGGCGAGCCCGCCCGCTCGCAGTGCGACCTGTATGCGCGCTATCGACTCGGTGTCCTCGCGCTCCGGGTCGAGCAAGACCTCGAAGCAGATTTCGAGCGCCTCGGCGCTGCGATCCAGCTTGCCGAGCGCCCGGATCTTCGCGCCCGTTCCGGTGGAGTCCTGCGGAGCGAGCTCGAGGACGGCGTCGGCCGCCGCGAGCGTCTCTTCCCATCGCTCCCAGCCCTGCAGGAACGACATGACGGCTCGCCGCGACTCGACGGTGTCTTCGTCGCCGTAACCCTTCTTGATCGCTTGGACGGCCTCTTCGAACCGGTCCTCGCGCGCGTGGAAGGCCGCGATGTGCAGCGCGTAGCCCGAACGCACGTTGGCCTTGGCGCCCGTGTCGAGCAACTGCTCGCGCGCCGCGAACGCCTTCTCGGGCTCGCCGAGCCGCATGTGTGCGCGCATCAGGAACGGCAGGATGCTCGCTTGCTCCTCCGAGCGCTCGGCGAGGCGGGTCGCGGTCTCGATGGCGACGTCGCTGCGGTCGAGCTCGAGCGCGACCTCGATCAAGACCCGCGCGAGCTTGGCGTCGTCGGGGTCCTGCGCCGCCTCCTCCAGGAGCTCGTCGAGATACGTTTCGAGCTCTCCGGTCTTGCGGTAGACGTCCATGAGTCGGCGCCGGACCGAGTCGTTGCGTCCCGAGAGGATCAGCGAGCGCCGCAGGATCGCGAGCGCCTCTTCGGTGTTGCCCATCTCCAGCTCGTACGTGGCGAGCGAGTTGAGCGTCCCGTACGACTTCTCGCCCTCGTCGTCGATCTGCTCGCGCGTGAGCCGGGCCGCGTCCTCCCAGCGCTCGTACATCGATGCGATCGACTTCTTGATGGGGCGCGCCTCCTTCTCGTCCTCGCCCTCGAGCATCTGCTCGAGCATCGCGAACGCTTCTTCCTCGCGGCCGAGATCGTGCAGGATGCCGGCCTTCTCGGCGATGACTGCGTTCTTCTCTGAGATCGAGCCGATGGCGGTGCCTACCTTGCGGCTCTTCGACATCTTGTGCTGCGCTTCGAGCCGCTCGAGGTACGTGTATGCCGTCTCGAGGTCGCCGCGCTGGCGCGCGAGGTCGATGAGAACGGGGTAGAGGAACACGGCTTCCTCGCCGGTCTGCGAAAGGGTGTCGAGTCGACTCTCGACCTCGTCCATCTCGCCGAGCGCGAGGTAGAAGGCGGTCTCGTACAGCGCGCCGCGCAGGCCGCCGTGTTCGGCGGCACTCGCCTTCAACTCGTCCTCGTAGTCGGCGAGGTCGGGTAGTCGGCGCAGGATGCCCGGCAGCTGCCCGAAGAACGTGATCTTCTGCTGGCGACCATTGGCCTTCTCGAAGCGCTCCCACGCCTTGTCGAGGGCCTTCGTCGGATCGCCGTCCAAGAGGTGCAGCGCCTCGAGCCGCATCTGCGCTTCGTCGGAGACCCACTGGCCACGTCCGACGCTGGCGATCTCTTCCTCGAGCAGCTCCTTGGCCTTGTCGAAGCGACCCTTCTCGATGTACCAGGACGACGGCGCGAAGTCGACCCAGCCGCCCGACTGCACCTGGAACGTCTCGCCGAACATCGCGTCGATCGCGTCGATTTCGCCGCGCTCGAGCATCCAGTTCGCGAGCTGGACGGTCATCGTGAACTTCTTCTGCTTGTCGTTCGTCTTGTCGCGCAGCTTGACGATGCGCTCCTCGAGCTCCTCGCGGCGGTCGAGGACCTGCAGGCATTCCGTGACGAACTTCGACACGTGGTCGAGGTGCGGAGCGAGGTCCTCGGCGCGGCGGCCCTCGGCGAGCGCGTCGTCGTAGCGCCGCAGCTTGAACAGGCGCCGCGCGAATTTCATGCGGCTGCGGACGTTCTTGACGTCGGATTCGGCAGATTCGCGCAGGTCTTCGAGCGTGAACTTCTCGTTGTAGCCCATGCGCAGCTCGAGCTCGTCGAGCTCCTTGCGCGCCCGGTCGACGTAGAACGACGAACCCTTGGCCTTGTTCATCACCTGCGTCAGCACCTTGTGCGCGTCGTCGAGCTTGTTCGCCTTGATCATCGCCTTGGCGTACTCGAGCGCGGTGTTGCTGTCGTCGGGGTTGTAGCTGTGCAACAGGCGCATGATCGGCACGGCGTCGGCACCCAGCTGGTACTGATTGACGAGGTTGCGAACCGTGTAGCCCATGCGCCGGAACGCGACAGCGTCCTCGCGCGCGATCTGGCGCAGGACCTCGGTCGCCTCGGACGTGCGCTTCTGATCGAGGTAGAGCTTCAGGATGGCGCTGAAGTTCTCACGCACGTTGTGGATGCTCGCCGTGCTGCCGTAGTACGAGCGTCCGAGGCGCGTGATGTTGTAGTCCGAAGACGTAGTGAGACCCTGCGGAGCGACCGGAGCGAGCACGCGCCCGGTCGGCTTCTCGCGCCGGCGCATCAGCCGGTTCAGCTCGCGCTTGCGGTCGATGATGCGGTAGTGCGTCGCGATCGCGTCGTCGACGCGCGCGGCGCGCTGATGCAGCGCGGCGATGTTCTTGAGGACCGTGAAGTCGCCCTCGATGCGCTCGGCGAGCATCTCGTGAACCGCGAGGACTTCGTCCCAGCGCTTCTGGAACGCCAGCACGTCGGCCAGCTTGAGCGAGGCGTTGCGCCAGGCCGTCGTGTCCTCCTCGCCCTCCGCTTCGGCGTCGAGCGCGGCGCTCGCCGCATCCATCTGCTCGCGGTAGTACGCCTCGGCGCCGTCGAGCATCTCGTGCGTCGTCAACATCAGCTCGCCCTGGTTGCGCGAGCCGTAGGAGCGCAGGAGGTCGAACGCACGCATGTACTCGCCGCGCTTCTCGAGGATGAAGGCGAAGTCCTTCATCGCATCGTTGAAGCGGCTCGACCACGAGCGGTTGTGCCCGATGATCGGGTCGGCGCCCAGCTCTCGGTCGAGCTTCTCGAGGCGTACGTAGACCTGCTCGGCGTCCGCGTACATCTCCTCCTTGAAGTACGCCTTGGCGATGCTGGTCCAGCGCGTGATGAACTCGGGGTTCTCGGGCTCGAGCGAAACGAGCACGGCGCGCGCCTCGTCCTTCTCATCGAGCTTGAGGCGGCACTGGGCGAGGCGTAGCCGCGCGCCGTCGAGCGAAGGCGTCGTCCCGAGGCCCCACGAGAGGCTCGTGCTGGGGCCGTAGGTCAGGCCGTAGAGGCGCCGGATGTGCTCGTCCTTGACGCGTCGCTGGATGTGCGGCGGGAAGCCCTGCAGGTACTGGCGTTGCTGCTTGCGGAAGGACTTGTCGAGCCGGCGCTTCTCGGCTTCCGGCAGGCCGCTGGCCTCCAGCAGCGGCACGAGCTTCGTGAACGCCTCTGCGGCGGCGGTGTAGTCCTTCTCCGACTGCAGGACGACGCCGAGCGCGGTCCACAACCGGTAGCTGTCGGGGAACAGCTCGAGTCCCTCGCGCAGAACCGCCGCGCGCTCGTCGTCGCGCTGCAGGTAGCCGAGCAGCTGTGCGCGTTCGACGAACGCCGGTTCGGTCGCGTTGCCGGCCGTCGCACGCTCGCCGAGCTCGGCCAGGCGCGTCTCGCCGAACGCGGCGTTCTCGCGGTACAGCCCGACCTCGCGCGAGTCGAGCGTGTTGGCCCACGTCTCGCGCGTGTACGACGGCGGGATGCGGCGCTTGTCGACGGTGCCTTCGCGCACCTCTCGGATCAGCTCGCGAGCCTCTTCTTCGCGGTCGCCGACTTGCTCGAACGTGTACCACACCGTGTCGAACAGGGCGTCGTTGGCTGGGTGCTTCTTGACCTCGGTGATGCCGAGCTCCAGAAAATCCTCGACGTAGCCCTTCTCCTCGAAGTACGTCTTCAGCGCCTGCACGCGCTCGTGGTACCGGGTGTTGCGGCTCGAGTAGTAGTAGGACGAGCGCCGGCTCGCGGCCCACGGGTTGCTCTTCTTGTCCTTGTCCGGGTCGTCGTTCTCCTTGCGGTCGGGGACACGGATCAGGCCGAACAGGCGCTTGCCGATCTCGAGCGAGCGCTCCTTCTCGTGCAGGTCGTCGTACAGATCGCCCAAGCGCTTGAGCACGCGCCACGAGTCGCCCTGCAGCGACAGCATGCGCTCGAGCGTCTCCGCCGAGTCCTCGCGGCGGCCGATCTTTTCCTGCACGCTCGCCAGCTTGAGCAGCATGCGTCCGTTCGACGGCGCGCCAGCGATGCCTTTCTCGAGCGCTTCGATCGCCTCGTCGTACAGCTCGTGCTTGTCGTAGAGACGCGCGACCTTGTTCGGGTCGCTGACCTGCGCGAGGACCTGCTCTGCGCGCTGCAGGTTGCCGCCCTGGATCGAGGCTTCGCCGATCTTGACCGCGAGGCTCGTGCGGTCGGAGTCGGGCAGCTTCCAGAGGGCTTCGTAGTCGGCAATCGCGTCGTCGAAGCGCTCCATCAGCGCGTAGATGCGGCCGCGCTGGTCGAGCAGCTTGGACTCGCGCGGCTGGAACGTCAAAAGGCGCTCGAGCATCTCGAGGGCGAGCTCGTACTCGAGCTCGCGCACGTAGATGTCGACCAGCATCAGCGGCGACTCGCCGTCGTACGGGTTGTCCTGCACGCGGCGCCGTAGGTTCGAGATCTCCTCCTCGATCCGACCCGCCTCCGAGAGCAGCACGTAGTACGCCTGGCGCGCCTTGTCGCGCGTGTCCTCGTCCTCGGACTCGACCGCGAGCTGCGTCTGTTCGCGCGCCTTGTCCCATTCGCCCATGCGCTTGTAAGCATTGGCGAGGTCGAGCCGGTACTCGCCGTCCGTCGGCTTCAGGCGCACCGCCTGCTGCATGCACTCGGCGACCTTGTCGTGTAGGCCGAGCTTCTCGTACGCGTCGGCGACCTCCTTGAACGCGGCGGGGTTGTCCGGCGCGCCGCGCAGGATCTCGTCGTAGCACTCGAAGGCCTTGTTCTGGTCGAGCAGGGCGAGGTGGATGCGCGCGACCTCTTTCAGGTACTTGCGCCGCGCCTGCGGCTTCTGGGCGATGAGCGTCTCGTACTGCTCCAGCGCCGCGCGGTGGTCGCCGCGGTCTTCGTACATGCGCGCGAGCGACTTGCGTGACTCCTCGTTCGTCGGCTGGACGGCGAGGAGCTGCTCGTAGACCTGGATCGCCGACTCGGGGTCGCGGCGCTGCTTGTGCAGCTTGCCGAGAATGAGATAGGGTGCGACGTCGGTCGAGCCGCCGTCGACAGCCTCCTGCTCGAACTCCGTCAGAGCGTCGGTGCGGCCGGTGTTGCGGTACAGCCGCACGAGCTTGTCGACCGCGCTCGTGCGCAGCGTCGCCTCCTTCGCGCGATTGATGACGTCGTGCAGGATCGAGCTCGCGCGCTCGTGGTTGCCCTCGCGGATCAAGAGGTCTGCGAGCCGATTGAACAGGCGCGCGTCGTCGCCCGCGATCTCGATCGCGGCCTCGAGCACCTCGCGCGCGCGCTCCGGGTGGCCGTACTCGCTCCAGAGGGACGACAGGTCGTCGAGCCGCGCGACGTTGCCTTGGGCTTGCGTCGCCGCGCGTTCGAGGAGCGCGGGGACCTCATCGCGCCGGTCGCGCACCGACAGGAACGCCGCGAGGTCGGCGTAGTGGCGCATCTCCGCTGGCTCGAGCGTGATCGCCTTTTCGTACATCGCGACCGCGTCCTCGGGCTGATCGTAGAGCGCGTAGAAGCTCGCGAGCCGCACGCACAGACCGGAGTCGGTGAGGCGCTTCTCGAGCGTCTGGTTCCACTGCAGGCGCGCCTGCTCGAGGCGCCCCTCGGACGCGAACACCTTGCCGAGCTCGAGGTAGAGCTCCAGCTCCTCGGGCTGCTCGAGGAGGATGCGCTGGTACTCCGCGATCAGGCCGTCGGTGTCTTCGAGGTTCTCGAGGGCTTCGATCAGGCGCCGCGACAGCTTCAGGTCTTTCGGGAAGTCGGCGGTCGCTGCCTGCAGGACGTCGCGCGCTTCGTCGCGCCGCGTCAGCTCCTCCAGCACGCGTGCATGGAACTCGCGCGCGTCGAGGTCCTGGCTGTTCGCGTCGGCCGACGCCTGCGCGGTCCCGAGCAGATCCTCGAGCGACCCGCCGCGCTTGTGGATCGCGAGCACGCGCTCGAAGAGATCGCGCTTGAGCCAGTTGCCGCGCGCCATGAGGCCGATCGCCTCGTCGTAGGTGCCCAGCGCCTGCTCGTACTGGGTCAGTTGCTCCTGCAGCCGCCCCATCTCCGCCATGACGCGGCAGCGCTTGGACGTGTCCTTTCCGGCGAGCTCCTCTGCGACGGCGAACTCGGTCAGTGCCTCCTCGTGCAGCCCGTGGTCGGCGAGCTCCGAGGCAGCCTCGAGGCGCAGGTGGAAGTTCTCGGGGTCGAGCGCCGCCAGCGCCTGGAACGCGGCGTACGCCTTCTCGCGATCGCCGGACGCGAGGAAGGCCTTGCCGAGTTTCTTGTTGAGGGCCTCGAGCAGCTCCTCGTCCTTGGTGGAGGCGACCGCCTCCTCGAGCACTTCGAGCGCCTTGGCGACCTCGTTGCGCGCGAGGTAGAACTCCCCCGTGAGCGCGAGGAGCTGCGCGTCCTTCTTCTCGATCCCGTTCAGGACCTCGAGCCCGCGGTCGCGCTCGTCGGTCACCGCGTAGAGCCGCGCCAGGACGACCTTGCCCGCGATGCCAGCGGGGTCCTCCTCGACGAGCTGCTCGTAGGCCGTCACGAGGTCCTGGAGCCCGTTGATCGCGACGGCCTTCTCGACGAGGCTGTCGAAGGCCCACGCGTTGTAGGGCTTGCGCGCCAGGTACTTCTTGAAGCTCTCGATCTGCTTCGCGGGGTCCTTGCCGTCCTGGGCCCGGACTGGGGCTGGCGCGAGGGCGAAGAAGAGAAGGAGGAGGGCGGCGAAGATCGAGCGCTGGCGCATGTGCTTGGCGTAGGGTTCGCGTGGACGCTGGCTGGCCGATTGTCACGAGGGGGACCGTATCCGGCAAGCCGGGGTCAGTTACGACCGGAAGCCTTACCTCTTCTCCGCGGGCGGGGATGAGGCAAAAAGACGCGGCATCCCCCCACAGGGTGGGGAGATGCCGCTGGTCATGCCCTGGCGGTGAAGACTTCCGCAATCACAGGTCGGCCTTGTCCACCGCGGAGACGGCGACTACCACGTCACCGTTGTTTCGGTCGAAGTTGTTCGATTCGAGATACCCTACGATGTCCTCCAGCCCGTCGACGTGTTCGGGGTAGCTCCCGAGCTGTTGCTTGTAGATACCCCTGAGGATGCCGGTCTTGGCAACCTCGGACCGCTCTGCATCGGTGAGCTCCTCGGTGCGCTTGGCGATTTGAGGGACGTTTTTGCAGAGGAACTCGAACAGGCGCTCCCCCTCGCGGTCCACGAAGCTCCGGTCGAATGGATAGAGCAGTGAGCTACGCTTGTAGCGACGTAGGATCAGCGGATTCTGCGTGCAGCCACCGACCCAGCCAATGTTGCTGCGTCGGAACTGCGTCTGGATCTCGGCCACGGGGGAGTTCGAGAAGCGGCGTCCTTGCCACCGGCGTGTCAGGCAGATGCTGTCCTCCCAGAGCAGGTCGCGTCCGTTGAACGGCTTCGGTGCGATCGTGTAGATCGCATATCCCTGGATCTCGTTGTCGCCGTCCACGGCCAGAGCCAGGACCTTTGCGTTGCGGACGCGCTCCACGACCTTCCCTGCAGGCCAGACGTCGTTCTCGTCGACCGCGAAACCATCGATGAAGACGCTCTGGATGCGAGAGACCAGCCAGTCCTGGGGAGCCGCTCCGTTCGGGTAGAAGAACCTCCAGCTGAGCTGGTGCGTCGTGAAGAAGTCGTGGGAGAGGTCCCGATAGAGAGCGTTGTAGCTCACGTGCCGAGCGGCCTCCTCGCACTCGCTCAGAGCCTGAGCCCACTCTTCCCCGCGCATGTGCGTGTCGACCTGCCGCCCCAGGTCCTGGAGCCGCTCGCGAAACTCGGAATCGCTGAAGACGTGCTCGCGGGTTCCGAGCGAGTAGGCGGGGAAGCGCACGGACTTGCTGACGTCGACGACGAAACTCATCGCCGCCACTTCATGATGGACGCCCTTCTTCTTGTCTTTCTTGACGGTGTCGGTTCGAGCCTGATAGCTGTTGAGTCCGAGGCTCGCCAGCGTGAGGAACGGGAAACTGGCCAAATCCAGGCCCGGGTCCCGATCGCGATCGAGTCGATACGGGCAACCCCTGAGGGCAGGGAAAGCCCGGACGATCGCGTCGCGCGTCGTCAACGCGATGCGCAAACAGGAAACCGGGGACGTGGTGAGCCTTGCGAGACGCCGCTCGAGGACGACGTTCCGCGAACGCTCAGAAATCGCGCTTGCGCGCCGTGTCGTCGTCCTCCTCCACCTCGAAGCTCTCGAGCCACTCCTCTTCGTACGTGATCCAGCGGCTGTCGGCCTGGTTCGGATCGTTCACGACCTCGAACTCCGTGCGCATCTCTTCGCCGTCGACGCCGAGCACCGCGACGTACGTGCCGGGTGCGGCGAGGCGGAAGCTGCGGCGGCGGCGCTGGCCGGGTTCGCCGCCCTGCCTGGACGCGCGCAGATTCCAGCTCAGGAAGTGCATGCCCTTGCCCTTCGGCGGGTCGGTGAAGGTGTAGACTTTTTCGCCGTCCGACTTCTCGATCGACAGTCCGACCGAGCGCGCTTTCTTGCCCAGCGAGTAGACGATCTGCGCGCCCGTCGCGGGGTTCTCGCCGGCGAAGCGGCGCGTGCCCTGACCGCGGCTCGAGCCGCGGCGCCAGCGCACAACCGTGTTGGGCTTGTGCAAGTGGGCGTCCGCGTCGATCGTATCGGTGCTGGTCTGGCGCAGGGGCGTCACGTCGACGATCCAAATGCTGCGGCCGTGCGTGCCCGCGATCAGCTCGCCGCTGGTCGGGTGCTGGGCGAAGTCGTGCACGGCGACGGTCGGCAGGTTCGAGCCCATCGGAGTCCACGAGGCGCCGGTGTCGACCGAGACCCAGGCGCCGAATTCGGTGCCGAGGTAGAGCACGTCGCGGTTCTCGATGTCCTCGGCGAACGCGCGCGCGCTGCCCGCTTCATCGGGGAGGTTGCCGCGCAGGGAAGTCCAGCTCTCGCCGCCGTCGTCGGACATGTAGACGTGCGGCACGAGGTCGTTCGAGCGGTGGCCGTCGAAGGTGACGTAGACGCGGCTCTCCTTGTACCTCGACGGCACGACGTTCGACACGTAGCGCCGACCCGGCATGAGCTGGTCGATCGTGTCCTTCTTGAACTTGCGCTTCTTGGGCTTCTTCTTCTCCCCTGAGTCGTCCTCCTCGGTCGCTTCCTCCTCGTCGGGCGGGTCCTGTTCCGTCGCCGCGTCGGCAACGACGTCCGCGGCAGCGGCGCTCTCGCGCTTGGCGCTGAACTCGAACGTGAACGCGCCACCGGCGCCCGAGATGTCTCCGGACATCGTTTCGCCGTCGACGGTCCCGTCGAAGTCGAGCGTCAGCGCCTCGCCGGGGAACGTGAACGTCACCTTCTTGGTCTCGGCGTCCCAGCGAATCTTGCTGAGCGCTCCCGAGCCGATTTCCGCGTCGATCGTGCCCTCGAGCTTGCCGTCCTTGGCCTCCTCGAACTCGAGCGAGAAGTGACCCTCGTCGTCGCTCTCGATGCCCTCGCCGACGGCCTTGGCCTTCCAGGCCCCCACCAGCGGGTGATCGCCCGGCGCGACGTCCTCGGCGTTCGGTCCGCGGGCCGGCTCCTTCTCGTCGGCCGCGGGCTCGGCCGCGGCCGCGACATCCTTCGGCTCGGGCTTCTCCTCTTCCGGCTCGCCGTTGAGGGTCCACAGGTCGATCCACTCCTTGCCGCCGTCGCGCGTCGTCCACAGGCCGCCATCGTCGGTGCCTGCGTACAGGACGTCCGGATCGATCGGGCTCTCGCCGATCGCCGTCGCCGAGCCGCGGTCCGTCGGGGTGATCTCAGGCGAGATGCGCTTGAGCCCCGTGCCCTTGTCGAAGGAGCGGAACACGAAGTTGCCCGCGCTGTAGTAGATGCGCGAGTTGTGGTGGGACAGCATGAACGGCGTGTTCCAGTTGAAGCGGTAACGCGTGCCGCGCGGGGCGCGCGGGCGGAATCCGCCGCCTTCGCCCGTGCGCAAGTTGCTGCGCCGCATGCCTCCGTTCTGGCTCTCGTAGTAGATGAGGTCCGGGTCGGTCTCGTCGACGAGGCACACGAAGCCGTCGCCGCCACCGACGCGGAACCAGTCGGAGTTGAGCGAGCCGCCCGCGATGCGGTTCGGTCCGCCCCAGCTGCCGTTGTCCTGCAGTCCGCCGTACACCTTGTAGTCGCGGGTCGCGTCGACGCCGACGTTGTAGAACTGCCCGATCGCGACGTGATTGTGGTGGTCCCAGGAGTCCATGCGGTCCCAGGTCACGTGGATCCCGCCGTCGTTGCCGAGGATCATGTGGCGGCCGTCGGTGGGATCGACCCACAGGGCGTGGTGGTCGACGTGGATGCCGCGCCCGCCGTCGGAGGTGAACGTGACACCGCCGTCTTTCGAGCGGTAGAGCGAGGTGCCGAGCACGTACACGTTGTCGACGTTGGAAGGATCGATGCGGATCTCCGAGTAGTACATCGGCCGCGGGTTCAAGGAGTTGACCCGGACCCAGCTCGTGCCGCCGTCGTCGGAGCGGTAGATGCCGCCGTAGTTGTCGCCCTCGGGTCCTTGCTCGTCCTGGACGTTCTGGCGCTGGCCGCCGAGGCCGATCGAGTGGCGGCCGGCGCGCGGGTAGCCGAGCGAGTCGGTCGCGTCTGCGTCCTCCTCGTCTTCGGGGCGCGTGCCGAACGTGCATTCGAGCTCGACGACCTCACCGTCGCGCACCACCTCGAGCGCGATCGTCTCTCCGGAGAGGCTCGTGCGGATCTTCTTCTGCAGCGCAGCCCAGTCGATGACTGTCTTGTCGCCCACGCGCACGACGATGTCGTCCTTCTGCAGGCCGGCTTCCGCGGCCGGGCTCTCCTCGGTCACCTCGAGCACACGCGCACCGACCTCGGCGTCGCCGCAGCTCACACCCATGTAGGCCGCGTTCTCCGGTTCCTGCGTGATCTTCTCGGTCTCGATGACGGCGTAGACGATCTTCGAGTCGCCGGCGTAGAAATCGATGCCGATGCGGCCGAGCATCACGGTCGGCAGGCCCTCGGTCAGCTTCTGGAACGTCTTGCCGCCGTCGCGCGTCTCGTGCAACCCGCTGCCCGCGCCCCACTTCTTCTTGGGGTCGTTGGTATCGTGCAGGTCGCGCTGGCGCTCGTAGGTGGCGACGAGCAGGTGCTCGGGCTCCGAGGGATCCATCTTGACGTCGATCACGCCGGTGAGGTCGTCGACGAAGAGGACCTTCTCCCACGTCTCGCCGCCGTCAGTCGTCTTGAAGAGGCCACGCTGCTCGCTCGGGCCCCACAGCCTTCCGAGCACGCCGACGTACACCGTGTTCGGGTCGGTCGGATGGATCGCGATGCCGCCGGTCTGGAAGCCCTCCGTGAGGCCCATGTGCATCCACGTCGCGCCGCTGTCGGTCGACTTGTACACACCGTCGCCCCACGACACGGAGTTGCGCGGATTGCATTCGCCCGTGCCGATCCAAAGCGTCGTCGGTTCCGACGGTGCGACAGCGACGCAGCCAATCGAGTTCGTGCGCTCGGAGTCGAACTGGTGCTCGTAGTCGACACCGTTGTTCGTCGTGTGCAGGAGACCGCCTCCGGCACTTGCGACCCAATACTCACAGCGGTCGTCCGGGTTGACCGCGACGTCGGTGATGCGGCCGCCCATGTTGGCCGGTCCGATCGAGCGCCAGCGCAGCCCCTCGGTCCATTTGGCCGGGAGCGACGGCTTGCCGATGTCGAGCGGCGGCCGGCCCTCGGGCTCCTTCTCTTCCTCCTGCGGCTCCTCCGCGTCGGGCGTCTCGGCCGACTCAGCCGCGGCGTCCTGGCCACGGAGTGCCGGAGCGAGAGCGAGGAACAGCAGGGACGGGAGAGCGCGCAGGAGGAGGGATCGAGACATCGCAGGCTCCGGGATGGACGGTGATCGCGTGGACGCAACCAGTCTATCGGCGCGGGCGCGATCGTCCTTGCGGGGCGCGGTATCCGTTGTGTCAGCGTCCTCCGGTCTCAACCCGGGATCGGGTCAGGGCAAGAGCGCGAGCACGCCCTCATAGTCGCCCTCGTCGTTCCAGCGGCAGTGGCGCGCCGTGTGCTCGGGCGTTCCGAAGTACCCGCCCACATCGATCGCGCGCCGCCCATCTGAGCGACGTGCGCGGCGAGGCGCTTGTCGTCCTCGGTCAGCTCCGTGGGTAGCTCGGGATGCGCGGCGATCAGGGAACGTTGGCAGCACGCGGCGCCGTCGCGAGCGAAGCATCCGACTCCGATCGGTTCCTGATCGCGTGCGCGCGCGGCAACGCCGAGAGCCCCGACGGGGTGCACCGCGTTCGGATCAGCCCCGTGGGCGAGGAGTGCCCGCGCGGTCCGGGCGCGGTCGCCGCGCGCCTTGGAGTACGCGACGTAGAGCAGCGGCGGCCAGCCGCGTGGGCCGTCCGGCGTGAGCGCCAGCGCGGCGTCCGCCGCGAGCCATGACTCGACGTGCTCGGCATCGAGCAGCGCACACGCGACGAAGAAGTCGCCCTGCAGAGCGGGCTGCGCGTCGAGCGCGGCGCGCGTCCGCTCGAGGTCCACCGCGGAGGGGCGATCCCAGCCGTACGCGCAGGCCGCGTCGACGAGCACGCGCGCGCCGTCCAGAAGTCCGTCTCCGCTGTCACTCATCGAGCAGCCGTCGCGCGCGGTCCGCCAGATCTTGGTCCGGATTCCACGCGAGCGCACGCACGAGGTACGGGCGCGCCGCTTCGATGCCCTCGACCTCTGC
Source organism: bacterium (assembly GCA_024226735.1). GTDB lineage: Bacteria > Planctomycetota > UBA1135 > UBA1135 > JAAELL01. Next base: position 17,511 of record JAAELL010000376.1, read on the forward strand.
CAAGGCGAGGCCGAGCTGCAGGTCGACGCGCTGGTGCACTTGCGGCGACGAATGGCGCGCCTCCTCCAGGTGCTCGCGCAGCTCCTTCAGCGCCCCCTCGAAGTCTCCGCTGACGAGGCGCAGCTCGGCGAGCTGGGTGCTGGGGCGCGTCGTGTCGTCGCGCTCGGCCAGGTACGTCTCTAGGTCGGCGCGCGCCCGCTCCGCGTCGCCCAGCACCTTGCCGAAGAACACGCCGCGCGCCAGGTGCCCGCTAGCGCGCTCCTTCTCCGAGCTCCCGTCGACGCGCTCCTGGAAGTAGGCCAGGCTGGCGTCGATCCACGGCTGGGCGCGCTCCGTCTCGCCGACGTCGAGCAGACCGCGGACCACCCGTTTGCGAATCGGCTGGCGCAGGCCCGCATTGTCGCCCGTGAGCGCGTCGATCGCCAGGCGGGCGACGCGCTCCATGTCGTCGAGCAGCCGCGCCTCTCGGTAGGCGCTCTCGAGTCGCTCGTACGCTTGCCGGCGTGCCCACTCACTCGTCCCGCCCGCGTAGAGCACGCTGTGTTCGAGTGCATCGGCCTCGGGCACGCGTCCCAGCGAGCGGTACAGCACTGTGAGGTCGCGAGCGATCGTCGTGTCGGCGCTCTCATCGTTCGTCGGTCCGGAAATACTCGTGAATGAGGAGCCGCCGCTGAAGCCCATGCGGCCGCGGTCCGACCACGCGAAGCGAATCTTCGTCGGTCCACCGTCGAGGCCGCCACTCGAGAAGGACGTGATGCCGAACATGGCGTTCGTGCCGATCGCCTCTGCACGCCGGATCGCGAGTGCCTGTTCGAAGAGCGCGATCGCGTCCAGGGCGTTGCCGACACGCTTCTCGTTGCGCGCCACGTCCGCAAGTCGACTCGGCTTCCACGGATCCGCGGCGAGCGCCTCGCGCAGGAACGGTGTGAGGTCCTCGAAGCGCTCTTCCTGTTCGAGCACGTATTGGTGCAGCTCCTCGAGCTTGTCGTCGTTCGGGAACCGCTTGCGCATCTTCTTGATGCGCGTCAGTAGCTCGTCGACGATGCCGGCCTCGCGATGGATACCGAGTAGCGTCGCTTGCTTCGAATAGTCGCTGATCAGGTTCCGGTTGCTGGTCGCGCTCGGGATCCGAGTCGGCCCGAAGAACACGTTGTCGTTCTTCGGTGCGAGCAGCCCTTCGAGCGGGTCGATGTACTCCTCCCACATCATCTCGATCGCCTCGTCCGTGCGGCCCAAGGCGTGCAGGGAGCGGTAGACGCTGCCTTGAGCGGACAGTCGGTGGCCGAGCAGCTCCTGGCGCTTCGTCTCCTCGACGTACTCCTCGAGCAGGCCGTGCGTCCACATGAGGCCGATGACGCGCGACATGCGGTTGTCGAAGTGGCGCGTGTAGCGGTAGTCCTGTTCCCGCACGGGCACGAAGCGTCGGCCGAGGTCGTCGTGCAGGGCCGCGACGGCGGCCTCGCGGTCGCCGAGCTTGAGGAGCAACCGCGCGCGTTCGGAGCGCAACGTGTCGATCGTGTTCGTAACCGTGCGCCCGCCGACGACCCCCTGCAGGTTGTCGAGCAGGACGATGCGGCGTTCGACGAGCTCGAGGGCCTCGGCGTGGCGATCCTGCGCCGCGCGCAGCTTGGTGCCCCAAGAGAGCGCGACGTGGTCGTCGGGCCGCAGCTCGAGGAGACGCTCGAAGTACGGTGCGCCGGCGAGGACGCCGTCGACGATCGTCGACGTCGCCGCCGCGCGCAGGTTTGCCTCGAAGTCGTCGGGGGCGGCTGCCGCGGCCTCGACGGCCCGTGCGCGCCCTTCGGACTCGACCAGAGACTTGCGCACCGCGGGGAAGTTGTGCCGGCTCTGGTACGCACCATCCTTGGTGGCGAGGTAGGCGAGGTTCTGCTCGAGCGCGTGCTCCGCGCGGCCGAGCTTCACGAGGCACGATTCGAGCTGACGGCGGAAATAGCTCGTCGCCGGCTCGAGGCGCACGGCCTCTTCGTAGTAGGGCAGCGCCTGCTCGGCGAGCCCGGCCGTGAAGAGCGCCTGCGCGATGTCGTACTGCGCGCGCGCCAGCGCGGGGTTCGCGTGGCTCGACTTCAAGGCCTCGACGGCCTCGTCGACTCGCTCGGCCTCGAGCAAGAGGCGCGCGAGCTCCTTCGCGTGGGTCGTGCGCCGCCACGGCTCGGACGTCCCCTCGCACATCGCCTGGAGATGCTCGATGGCGCGCTCGCGCTCTCCGCTGCGCTTGGCGTGCGCCAGGAACGTCGGCAACAGCTTGTCGCGCATGTTCGGCCGCTCGAGCAGGGGCTCGAGGACGGCCAATGCGGCGTCCTCGCTCTCGACTTCGGACGTCAGCCGCGCGACGCGCAGAGTGAGGTCGAGGTCGTCGGGATCGCTCTCGGCCTGTTCGCGGAGCTTGGTGAGGTAGTCCGCGACCGATCCGGCATGCCGGTGTGCGGCGAGCAGGTCGGCACGGATCTCGTTGGTCTGCATCTCGTTCCCGCGTGCGAGGATCGCGGCGCGCTCGAGCGCTTCGATCTCCGCGGCGTCGTTGCCGCGGCCGCGTTCGATCTCCGCCAGGAAGAGCACGACGTTCGGTCGGCGCTCGCCGACCTCCTCGATGTGGCGCCCCAGCCAACCTACGGCGTCGTCCCACAGCTCGTGCTCGGCGTAGAGCTTCGCTAGCGGCTCGAAGGACTCCTTGTCGTCGTCGATGATGATGCCGCCCTTGGCGAAGATCCGGCTCCAAGCATCCCGGGCGCCATCCTCGTCGCCGAGCGCCAAGCGCAGGCTGCCGATCTCGGCCAACAGCGAGCTGTGCTCGCTGAGGCTGCCGATGCTCGTCGACACCTTGTCGTTCTGGGAGGTCTTCTCCGCTGCGAGCAGCACCTCGAGGTAGCCGAGCGCACTCTTCCAGTCGCTGCGTTCGCGCGCGAGTGTCACGAGCGTCGGCACGAGGAAGAGGGTGTCCTCGTCTGCTTCGACCAGCGCCGCGAGCCGCCCTTCGCAGCCCGCGATGTCGCCCGTGGCGAGCTCGGCCGCCGCGGCGTACAGGGTGCCACGCATCCCTTCGTGCTCGCCCGCCAGCGCGAGCAGCTCGTCCTTCTTCTGCCCCACGAGCGGGAGCTGGCGCAGGGTTCGCGCGAGGTCGAACACGACGTTGGCGCGCGCACCCGGCGTCGTCAGTTTCTCGAATGCCTCCCAGTCCTCCTCGAGCGCCGCGCCCGCGTCGCCGAGGATGAGGCGTACCTTGAGGAGCGCCGCCTCGGCGTCGCTGCGGCCGCGCGGTCCGGAGTCGTCGAGCTCTTCCTCGAGGATGGTGCGTGCCGTCTCGTAGTCGCCCTTCTCCATGTACCACGCCGCGGGTGTGTAGCGCGTCAGGCCGCTCCCGCGCTTCCTGGCGACGCCTTCGAACAATGCGCGGGCCGCATCCTTGTCGCCGCGCATCCACGCCCAGTTCGCGAGTTGGGCGGCGATGCGGATGCGCTCGGCCTCGGCCGGCGTCTCCTCGAGCTCGGCGAGCAAGCGTTCTTCGAGCTCGGGGTGCTTGCCGAGGACCTGCAGGCAGTTCTCGACCAACGCCGTCGTCTCGTCGAGGTGCGGTGCCAGCTCCTCGGCGACTTGCGCGTGTTCGAAGGCCGCGTCCCAGTCGCCGTCGTCGAACAGCTGCTGGGCGAGCTTCATGCGCACCTTGACGTTCTTCGGGTCGGCCTCGACCGAGGCGAGGAGGTCCTTCTCCTCGGGCCCGGTCGTGCCGAGCAGGCCGTCGACCACGCGCAGCTGCTTGCGCGCGTGGTCGCGAGTGTACGAGCTCGACGTCGAGTCGCCCGCGAGGTGCCGGTAGATGCGTCGCGCGTCCTCGTAGTCCTTCGCGGCGAGCAGCGCATCCGCGAGCTGCCGCCCGAGGTACTCGTCATTCTGGTTGTTGGACCAGATCAAACGGTAGATCGGAATGCCGCTCGCGCCGAGCCGGTACGAGTCGAGGATCTGAGTGAGGCTGTGCCCGATCCAGCGGAACGTACGCATGTCTTCACGCGTCAGCTTGCGCATGACCTCGGTCGCTTTCGAGATCTCGCGGTGATCGAGGTAGAGCTTGAGGATCTCGACGTAGTTGTCCCGCGGATCGGCGCTCGCCGCGCGCGGCCCTCCCGAGAAGAACACGGAGCGGCCCGACCTCAGGTTGTTCCACGCCCAGTCCTCATCGGATTTGGGCAGCTCGATCGCGGTCGGGACGAGCTCGCGGCCCGGCGGCGTGGACGGCCGACTCGGCCGGCGGGCGAGGGCGCGCTTCTCGAGCGCGGTCGCTTCGTGCACGCGGATCGCGTCCTCCCAGCGGTCGGCGCGCGTGTGCAAGTCCGCCAGATTGTCCAGGGCAGCGAAGTCGCGCGGGCGCGCCGTGCCGATGCGCGCGTAGATCGCTTGTGCGGCGTCCCACTCGCGCTGCGACTGGTGCAGCTCGGCGATGAGCACGAGGGCGTCGCGCCAGGCGTCGCCGCCCTCTTCCGCGGCGTTCGCGACGCCGCTGTAGCGCTCGATCACGCTCGCGGTCGCGTCGTTCGTGGCTAGCATCAGCTCGCCGGCCTTGCCGTCGCCGTAGCGGCGCAGGAGCCCGTAGGCCGCGACGAACTCCCCGCGCCGCTCGTGGATGCGCGCGAGCTGCTTCATCGGCGCGTCGAAGCGGCGTGCCCAGGTGCGGTTGAAGCCGAGGACCGGGTCGGCGTCGAGCTGCGTCTCGAGCTGCGCGAGCTTCTTGTAGACGCGCTCGGCATCCGCGTACATTTCCTCCTCGTAGTAGGCGGCGCCGACGTTGATCCAGTCGACCAGGGCCGTCTCGGCTCCCGGCTCCAGCGCGGCGAGGATCGTGCGCGCCTCATCGGAGCGTCCCAGCTCCACGAAGCAGTGGGCCAGCTTGCGCCGGGCACCGGGCAGCTTCGGTTCGCGCCCGAGGCCCCACCCGAGGGCGAAGCTCGTCCCGCGCGTCAGGTCGAACAGCCGGCGCACGTCATCGTCGGAGATGCGCCGCCGCACGTGGTAGGGGAAGCCGCCGTAGAGCGAGCGCCTGCGGCCCTCGAACGCGAGCGCGTTGGCCGCCTCGTTCTCGCCGCTGTCCGGGCGTGCCTCGAGCGTCGCGATCAGCCGTTCGAGGGCGTCCGCGGCCGGCTCGAACCGATTCTCGCTGGCGTGGGTCATGGCGAGGCCCGCCAGGAGGTGCTCGGAGTCAGGATGCGCGGCGACGCCGCGCTCGAGCGTCTTCAGCAGCTCTTCCTTCTTCGAGAAGTAGCTGTAGATCCCGGCGAGCTCGAGGAAGGCGCGCGGCGTCGGCGAATCGCCCGAGATGCTCGTTTCGAGCTGCGCGGCACGCTTCTCGCCGAACGGCTTGTCGCTCCTGAGCGCGCTCAGCTCGCGGCCGTCGAGGTGAGCGGTCCAGCTCTTGGCCGTGTAGCCCGGCGGCGTGCGGTTCGCGGCGACCGTCCCGGCGCGGACACTCTCGATCACCTCGTGGGCGCGTTCGCCCTGACCATCCTCGCGCGCGAGCGCGCTGAGGACGTAGGACAGGAGCGTCGTGTTCGTCGGCTGGAGCACGAGCTCCTCCGCGCCGATCGTGGCGAACTGTTCGTCGAGGCCCTTGTCGGTGAAATAGCTGCGCAGCTCGTTCATCCGCTGCGTCAGGGCGTTGGAGGAGCTACGGCGCGAGAACATCATCATCGCGAAGGGATCGCTAGGAGCGGGCTCGCCTTCGTCGACCTCGTCGTCGTCGTGGTCCTCGATCCGCGCGAGTGCGAACAACCGCTTGCCGTACTCGATCGCCTCGTCCTCACGACCGACGTCGTACAGCAAGCCTCCGACGCGGCGCACGACGCGCCACGAATTCCCGCGTAGGTCGAGCACGCGCTCTAGCGTCAGGATCGCGCTCTCCTCATCACCTTTCGACTCGTAGAGGCCGGCGAGCCGCATCAACAGCCGGACGTCTTGGGGCGCGCGGGCCAGGCCGCGCTGGTACGTCTCGATCGCGTCCTCGGTCAAGTCGAGTTCGCGGTAGAGCGCGGCGACGCGCGACAGGTCCTGGACGCCGGCGAGAACGCGCCGCGCCCGCTCGCGATCGCCGCGCTGCAGGGCAGCCTCGCCGATCTTGAGCGCCAGCTCGGTCTGGTCCGCGTCGGGCAGCTTCCAGAGCGTGTCGTAGTCGGCGAGCGCCTCGTCGTGGCGCTCCATCAGCGCGTAGAGCCGCGCGCGCTCGGAGAGCAGCTCGGGCGCCTTGGGCCGGTAGGTCAGCAGACGGTCGATCATCTCGAGCGCGAGCTCGTACTCGAGCTCGCGCACGTAGAAGTCGGTGAGGCCGATGGGCGCCTCGGTGTCGTAGGGATTCGTGTCGATGCGTGCGCGCAAGCGCGCGATCTCTTCGTCGACCGCGCCCGCCTCCGAGACGAGCGTGTAGTAGCGTGAGCGAGCCTTCTCGACGACGTCGTCGTCGCGCGTTCGCGTCGCGGCCAGTACCTCTTCCTGCGCGCGTTCCTTCTCACCGATCGTGTCGTAGAGCTCGGCGAGGCGCAGCCGCATGCGGCCGTCGTCGGGCGTGAGACGCACCGCTTGGCGCAGGCACTCGAGCGCCTTCTCGTGGTAGCCGAGCTTGGAGTAGGCGTCGGCGACCTCCCGGAACGCGGCCGGGTTGTCGGGGGCACCAGCGAGGATCTCGTCGTAGCAGGCGAAGGCCTCGTCTTGCTCGTAGCGCTGGAGGTGGATGGCCGCGATCGCCTTGAGGTGCTTGCGCCGCGCTTGGGGCCGCGCCTCGATCAGCGCGCGGTAGCTCTCGAGAGCGGGACCGAGCTCGCCGATCCGCTCGAGCTGGCGCGCGAGCATCAGGCGCGCGTCAGCGTGGTCGGGGGCGCGCTCGAGCAGGGCGCGCAGCACGTCGATCGCCTCGCCCGGCCGGCGCTGCCTCGCGTGCACCGTGCCCAGCACCAGGTAAGGGGTCGCGTCGTCCGGATCGTTCTCGATCGCGGCTCTCTCGCGCGCAGCCAGCTGAGCCAGGCGGCCGTCCTTCTGGAACAGTCGCACGAGGCGGTCGGTTGCGGAGCGGGCGAGCGTCGACTCGCCCGCAGCGCCGATGACGGCGTGCAGCTCGTGCGCGGCGCGCTCGCTGTCGCCCTCTTCGGCGAGCAGCGTCGCGAGCCGGAAGCGCAGGCGCGCCTGCCCGGGATCCGCCGTGACGGCTTCCTCGATCGTCTTGCGCGCGCGCTCGGTGTCGCCGTACTCCTTCCAAGAGTTGGCGAGCTCCTCGAGCCGGCGGGCGTCGCCCGCGACACGCGCCGCGGCCCGCTCGAGCACGGCGGGCACTTCGTCCCTTGCGTCGTGTGCGGCGAGGAAGCTCGACAGCTCGGCGTAGGGCGCGACCTCCCCCGGCTCGAGCTCGATCGCGCGTTCGAAGAGCGCGCGTGCATCCTCGGTCATGTCGTACAGTGCGTAGAGGTTCGCCAGCCGCGAACACAAGGCCGGATTGTCGAGGCGCGACTCGAGCGTGCGCTGCCACTGCAGGCGCGCGAGCTCGAGGCGGCCCTCGGTCGCGAAGAGGCGGCCGAGCTCGAGGTAGAGCTCCAGCTCGTCCGGCTGCTGGGCGAGGATGCGCTGGTACTCCTGGATGCGGCCGTCGGTGTCGCCGGCCTGCTCGAGCACGTCGAGCAGCTGGCGCGAAACGCGCAGGTCGTCCTGGAACTCCGCCGCCGCGGCCCTCAGCACGCCCGTTGCCGCCTCCCAGTCCCCGGTCGCCGCGAGCACGCGCGCGTGGAACTCACGTGCGTCGAGGTCCTGCGCGTTCGCGCCCGAGTCCGCGCGGCTCGAGGCCACGAGGGCGGGGAGCGTTCCCGAGCGCTGGTGCAGCGCGAGGACGCGCTCGTACAGCTCGCGCTTGAGCCAGTTGCCGCGTCCCATGAGCCCGATCGCGCGCGCGTAGACCCCGAGCGCGGCTTCGCCGTCGGAGCGCTGCTCGTGCAGCCGTCCCATCTCGGCCAGGACGCGGCAGCGCTTGGCGTTGTCGCCGCCGGCGAGCGACTCGGCGGTCTCGAATTCGACGAGCGCCTCCTCGCTGAGTCCGTTGTCGGCGAGCGCGGTCGCCGCTTCCAGCCGCAGGTGGAAGTTGTCCGGGGCGAGCTCGGCGAGCGCGCGGAACGCGTTCGCCGCTTCTTCGCGGTCACCGCCGATCAGGTACGCTCGCCCGCGCGCGCGGTGGATCTCCTCCAGCAGCTTCTCGTCCTGTGTCGCCGCGGCCGCGGCATCGAGCGCGGCCGTCGCGGCCGCGGTGTCTCCCCGCTCGAGCTCGAGCTCGCCGACCAGGGCCAAGAGCTGCCCGTCGCGCTCCTCGACCGCCGCGAGCAGGTCGATGCCCTCGCCCGTCTGGTCGGTGCGCGCGTACAACCGGGCGAGCACGACGCGCGCGGGCAGATCGCCCGGATCCTCCGCGACGCGCGCCTCGTAGCGCTCGACCAGCTTGGGCAGCGCGTTGACCGCGACGGCCGCCTCCAGGAGCGAGTCGAAGGCCCAGGCGTTGTAGGGCTTGCGATCGAGGTAGCGCCGGAAGCTCTCTAGAGCGTGGCTGCTCCTCTGGGCGGGGTCGGGCCCGTCCTGGTAGGCGGGCGCGGCAGGGGCCAGGGACAGGACGATCGCGGGGAGGACGCACAGGGAAAGGACTCGACGCATGTTGCTCGCTTGCGGCCCGGGAAGTCGAACGGTGGCGGCCTGTCGGATGGACGCGGGGTGGGGACGATTATTCCAGGGGCTACGCAGCCCGGTGCGCCCGGTTGGCAGAAGGCGCGCTCGGGCGCAACCCACGTGAATCCAGGGGGTTGAAGTGTTATATCGACATATCGGGATATTTTGATCTTGACGCGGGCGCCTTCGTGACGACAATCCCCGCCAAGCATTGAGAGTCCCGGGAGAGCTACTTGGTCCCGGGCGGCAACCGAGCCGATGAAGGCCGCGGTGCCGAGCCAGCCCCGACGTGGGGAGCGATGCGGTCGGAGCCGTCCGGAGGACGGGATCTCGGCAAAATGTGCAGCGATGTCGCTGCGGTCCCACGTCGCTCCGGGCACTCTCGCGTAGCTCGGAGACAGGGACATGACGACCCACGAACTCAACGCGCTCCTCGAGACGACCTGCCCGCGCCTCGGCCAAGGCCGAGGCGACGGTGAACCGCTCGTCGCGCCGATCGTTCAGTCGACGACGTTTTGTCGCGACGGTTTGGACAGCGATCCGGAACACAAGTACTCGCGCGAGTCGAACCCGACGGTCGCGCTGCTCGAGCGCGCCCTCGGGACGCTCGAAGACGCTCCGCCGGCGGTCTGCTACGGCACGGGACTCGCGGCGGAGTCGGGGCTGTTCCTCACGCTCTTGCGCGCCGGCGACCACGTCGTCTGCTCGCGCGCGCTCTACGGGGGAACGACGCGGCTCCTCGAGAGAATCTTCTTCGGACTCGGTGTCGCGACGACGTTCGTCGACAGCACCGACGTGGGAGAAGTCGAGCGCGCTCTGGAGCCGAACACGAAGCTCGTCTTCCTCGAGACGCCGGCGAACCCGACGCTCGATCTGACCGACATCCGCGCGGTCTCCGCGCTCGCCAAGCGTGCCGGCGCCTGGGTCGCCGTGGACAACACGTTCCTGACGGCCGTTCTGCAGCGGCCGCTCGATCTCGGTGCGGACTTCTCGGTGTACTCGACGACGAAATCCATCGAGGGCCACTCGGTCGCCCTCGGCGGCGCGATCGTCGCCCGCGACGAGGAGCAGCTCGAGGCCCTGCGCTTCACACGCAAGTGCACCGGTAACATCCAGTCGCCGTTCAACGCGTGGCTGACGCTGCAGGGCATCAAGACGCTGCCCTTGCGCCTCGGACGTCAGTGCGAGAGCGCGCAACGCATCGTCAATTGGCTCGTGGAGCACCCCGCGACCGCGCGCGTGAACTACCCGACGGCGCCGGGTTTCGCACAGGCCGAGTTGGCGAGCGTCCAACACCTCGGCGCGCACGGCGCGGTCGTCTCCTTCGAGCTCGAGGGCGGGGCCGAGCGCGCGCGGGCCGTTTCGGAGCACGTCACGCTCTGCCGGCTCGTCGAGCACGTCGGTTCGGTCGAGACGCTCCTGACCCACTCGGCATCGATGACGCACGGCGGCGTGCCGCGCGATCAGCGCGAGCTCGTCGGGGTGACCGAAGGCCTCTTGCGCCTGTCGGTCGGCCTCGAACACCCGGACGCGATCATCCACGACCTCGAGCGGGCGTTCCGCAAGACAGCGGCGCGGGAGGAGGTGACGGCGTGTCCAGTGAGCGTCTGATCGTGCTGAAGTTCGGCGGCTCCGTCCTGAAGGACGAGGAGGCCGCGCGGCTCGCAGTGCATGAGATCTACCGCTGGCGGAGGCGCGGGTACCAGGTCGTCGCCGTCGTGTCGGCGCTGGCCGGCACGACCGACGCGCTGCTCGCGAAGGCCCGCGGCGTGTGCGCCGCACCGAGCCCGGAGTCGGTCGCCGCGGTCGTCTCGAACGGCGAGCTGGCGAGCGCCGCGCTCCTCGGCCTGCACCTCGACCGCGCCGGCGTTCCGGCGAGCGTGCTCACGCCGGCAGCGATCGACCTCGTCGCCGTCGGCGATCCGCTCGACGCCGAGCCCGTGGGCGTCGACGTCCAGCGCCTGCGCCGACCGCTCGCGGCCGGCGGAGTCGTCGTCGTGCCCGGCTACGTCGCATGCGACGGCCGCGGCCGCACCGTCGTGCTCGGGCGCGGCGGTTCGGACACGACGGCGATCTTCCTCGCCGCCCAGCTCGGTGCGACGCGCTGCCGGTTGATCAAGGACGTCGACGGGCTCTACGAGCGTGACCCCGCCGCCGAGTCCGCGGATTCGGCTCCGCGGCGCTACGCGTCGGTGAGTTGGGACGATGCGTTGCAGACGGACGGTTCGATCCTGCAGCACAAGGCGCTGCGCTTTGCGCGCGAGCTGGGCCTCGTGTTTGACCTGGGGCGGTTCAACGGCACGCGGCCGACCGAGGTCGGTCCGGGACCGACCCGGTTTGCGAGCAGCATCGATGCGACGAAGGAGCTGAGCGTGTGTCTGCTCGGTGCCGGGACCGTTGGCGAGGGTGTATGGACGCTGTTCCGCGAGCTCGGCGCGCACGTCAATGTGCAGGCGGTTGCGGTGCGCGATGCCGAGCGTCGGCGCGCCGTTCCCGCTGACCAGATCACGACCGACCTCGAGACCGCCGCGGGCTCCGGAGCGGACGTGGTGATCGAGGCGATCGGTGGGGTCGACCGAGCGCGGCACGCGATCGAGTGCGCCCTGCGTGCCGGCTCGCACGTCGTGACGGCGAACAAGGCGGTGCTCGCCGCGGCTGGATCGGAGCTGGCGGCGCTCGCGCGGGAGTGCGGCCGCGAGCTGCGCTTCTCCGCGTCGGTCGGCGGCAGCATGCCGCTGCTCGAGCACCTCGCGTCGTTCACGCCGGGCGCGGTGCGCGCCGTCCACGGCGTGCTGAACGCCACGACCAACTTCGTCGTGAACCGGGTCGCGGACGGCCTGTCGCTCGACGCGGCGCTGGCCGAGGCGCGGCAGCGCGGACTGGCCGAGAGCGACACCGAGCGCGACCTGTCCGGGCTCGACGCCGCCGACAAGCTCTGCGTGATTGCGCAGCAGCTCGGCTGGCCCGCGCTCGCGCTCGATCGGGTGCGGCGTCGGCCGATCGACGCGCGGACGCTCGCGGATGCCGGTGTCGGTCGCGGCGGCACGACCGTGCGCCACGTCGCCTACGTCGAGCGCAGCGGCGACGAGGTGCTCGCCTCGGTCGCGTTCCGCGAGACCGGACCCGCCGACCCCCTCGCCGTTCTGCCCGACGCGCAGAACGCGGCGGTGATCGAGCTCACGGACGGCACGCGCCAAGTCGTACGAGGCAAGGGCGCGGGTCGTTGGCCGACGGCCGAAGCGGTCGTAGCCGACGTCTTGGCGATCGCGCGCACGCTCGAGCGTCGCACGGGGGACGCTGCGGAAGGCGGAGGCCTGAGTCATGCCGGCTGAGCGGATCTGTGTGGTCGGGGCGACGGGGGCCGTCGGGCGCGAGGCGCTCGCGATTCTCGCGGAGCGCGGTGTCGCGCCCGAGCGGGTCTACGCGTTCGCCTCGACGCGTTCGGCGGGAGCGGAGCTCGACTACGGCAGCGGTCGCCTCACCGTGCGCGCATTGGACGCGTCGGTCCTGCACGACTCCGCCGCGGCGCTCTTTTGCGCCTCGGCGGACGTCGCGCGCGCGTTCGTTCCCGATGCGGTTCGTGCGGGGGTGCGCGTGGTCGACAACTCGTCGGCTTACCGTATGGATCCCTCCGTTCCCCTGGTGATCCCAGAGGTGAACGGGGACGCGCTGGTCGCGGGCAGCTCACTCGCCGCGAACCCCAACTGTTCGACGATCCTCTTGCTGCTCGCCCTCGAGCCGCTGCGGCGCGCGTTCGGCCTCTCGAGCGTTCTCGTGTCGACGTACCAAGCGGTCTCCGGTGCGGGAATCGAGGCGATCGAGGAGCTGCGCGATCAGACGCGAGCGGTGCTCGACGGCGCGCCGCCCGAGCCACGGGTATTCCGCGAGCCGATCGCGTTCAACGTGTTCGCGCACGAGTCACCCGTCGATCTGGAGACGGGCGCGAACGAGGAAGAGGCGAAGATCGTTCTCGAGGCCGAGAAGATCTGGGGACCCGACGCGCCGCCGCTCTTCCCGACTTGTGTGCGCGTGCCCGTCGAGCGCGCGCACAGCCAATCGATCGTCGTCGAGCTCGAGCGCGCGACGGGCGTGCCCGAGGTGCGCGCGGCGCTCGAGGCGGCGCCTGGGCTGCGCCTGGTCGACGATCGTTCGACGGGCGTGTTTCCTACTCCGCTCGCGGCGAGCGGGCGGGACGAGGTGCTCGTCGGGAGGGTGCGCTGCGATCCGATGTCGGGCGGTCGGCGCTTCGGTTTGTGGTTGAGCGGCGATCAGTTGCGCAAGGGCGCCGCGTTGAACGCAGTGCAGCTGATCGGCCAAAGTTTCGGTCTTGCGTGAAACCTTCGCGCGTCGGCGGGTGCGCACGTCGCGATCGAGGTCGTGCCTGACGCGGCCGGCGACGTCGCGATCGTGCTGAAGCGATAGCAGCTAGTGGTGTGATTCACTCTTGTGCGGCATATCGATCGGCCCGTACGGGTAGTGCAGCCTGGTGTCTGTGATTTCGTGAACGATCGTCGATCGCGAACAGGGACTCGATCCTCAGGCCAAGCGCTCCGCGTGTCTCGCGCGACCGATGCAACGCGTCACCCTTCTTCATGAGGGTGACGATACAAGAGAACGGGCAGAGGCGACCTACGTCGACTCTGCCCGCCTCGAAGTTTTGGGGACGCGGGGCGCTGTCGGGGCGCGGGGCTACTGTCCGCCGGTCGTCAGGGAGTCGCGGTGGAAGACGATCTGTCCGAAGTGGTCGCAACCGGGCTCGCCTGGCATCTTGCCTCCGGGGACCGTTCCCTGGTTGTCGGTGCACTGCAACCGGAAGACGGCGTGAACGCTGTTGAAGGGGATGCCGAGCTCACACAGGTACGCGCCGGTGTCGATCTGGATGATCGTGGCCTGCGTCAGCGTGACGAACTGCTCGGTGATCGTGTCGAAGACCTGGATCGACGTGAACTCGACGTCGGTGGGCATGCCCGATTCCTCGCAGGTGATCACGTACTTCAGGCGCTCCTTCGCCACGGTCACTTGCATCTTGACACGGCGGATCTCGACCTTGTTGTCGAGGGCGTACTGCGCGACCGTGAGGTCGTCGTTCACGTGCTCCAGGCGCTCGTAGCTACCGAGGATCTCCGCGCTGTCGATATCTCCCTCGCAGAAATCGATCTCGGCCTGCACGAACTTCGCGACGACCCAGGCGACGTCCACGATGATGCATGCCGTCGAGGCGTTGCCTCCGACACCGGCCACCACGGCGGTTTGCTTGCACCCGTCCTGGGAGAACTCGCGCAGGTCGTCAGCGACTTCCCACACACCCAAAGCGATCTGAGCCGCCACCGTGCTGATGCGCGTCTCGCCGCAGAACGAGTAGCCCGCATCGGGGAAGGTCGCCGGCGGATCCGGGCCGCAGTCGAGGGGACTGCCGGCGTAGCCAGTTTGGCTGAGCGTGCCGGGTCCGAACACCTGCTGTTGGTGCAGCGCTGCTTGTTCTGCCTGTTCCGTGGCGAGCCTGTCCTGTTGGGCGACTCGGCGCAGCTGGCTCGTTGCGTTGAGGAAGTCCCGGATCAGCGGAGCGCCGTCCTGGAGAATCGTCAGCTCGGCGCGGCTCATGGCCTGCACCGCTTCCATCGTGTTGAGGATTCGCACGTCGTGCGGATCGTCCTCCAGCCGGTTCTCGACGGTCGCGCGATCCCGACTCGCGAGTCCATAGAGGGCCTTGACCTCGTACAAGTTGGTCAGGGCCCCGAGGAACTGGCCGCGCATGTTCTCCAGGTCCTCGACCGTTCCGAGCTCGACGCCGCGCTCGATCAAGACTCGCTCGGCGACTTGCGCGGCAGGCGATTGCGAGCGCGTCAGCTGGGGAACGCCGATTGCGAGGGAAACAGCAGCTACGGCGAGGCCGCTGGAGATGAAGAGTCGTTTGGAGCTGTCTCTCATGGTGTCTCGATTGGGCGACATGGGTTGACTTGGAATAGGGTGTCGGTACTCGTTCAATTTCGTCGCTCTCCGTGCAGGCGCACCCGGTTTGCGAGAGCCAAAGGCAGGCGGGTGTTCGTGCGCGGGAATGCAGGCAACGGACGAAGTCTACGCGAAGAGTTCCGCGGTAGGGGGTGACGTTGTCGAATTCAAGAGCGCCTTCGATCCACGCGCTATATGCGGATCGTACGATCCGCATATAGTCTTGATCCGAAAGAGAAAGGAAAGAGGGACTTGCGCGCGTGTGTGTGGATAGCTTGTGGCCTTGTTCGAGCTAGAACGCGAGGCAGAACGGGTGTCGATGAGACATAGTTGGCGCACGTGTCAGCATGGTGCGCACATCTGTGCGGCGGAGGCGCTCGTTCGTTTTTCCTCGAAAGGGAC
>JAAELL010000377.1 GCA_024226735.1 bacterium
CACGGACCGATAGCGACCTCGCGGTCGAGTGGGTGATGCTCGATGCGCTCCACCCGACTCCCGCCAACCCGCGCGTGAACGCCGCCGCGGTCGACCCCGTCGCGAGTTCGATCCGTCGCTTCGGGTGGCAGGCGCCGATAGTCGCGAAACCGAACGGGGAGATCGTCGCGGGCCACACGCGGTTCAAGGCCGCCCAGAAGCTCGGGCTCGACACCGTCCCCGCGTTCCGGTTCACGGGCTCGGACATCGACGCGGTCGCGTTCGGCATCGCTGACAACAAGACGGCTTCGATCGCGTCGTGGGACGAGCCCGCACTCGCCAAGCTGCTGGCCCAGCTTCAGGTCGAGGATGCTCTTGATGGCGTCGGCTTTAGCGAGCAGGAGGTCGCGCTCTTGCTGCGGGCGCAGGAGGACGAGGTCGACGAAGACGACGGGTCCGGCGAGGTGCCCGAGCACCCGGTGAGCAAGGCGGGAGACCTATGGCTGCTCGGCGATCACCGCCTCTTGTGCGGGGACTCGACCGACGCCGCGTGCATGGTGCGCCTGCTGGCGGGCGAGCGGCCGCGGCTGATGGTGACCGACCCGCCATACGGCGTTGAGTACGATCCTAGCTGGCGTAACGAAGCTGGCGTCTCGAGCACGAGGCGCACGGG
>JAAELL010000378.1 GCA_024226735.1 bacterium
CCCGGTCGGCACCTGAAAGCCTCCCCGAATCCACGAATTCGCCTACGTTTCCAGGCGCCAACCGGACGCGGATGCTGTCGCCCTGGCATCCGAAGCACTTCTTCAACGGGCTGCTAGCAGCCCGTGGTGAAACTCACGATGCACCGGAAACCGACAGGATCCGCCCTGGCGGCGTTGCGCTTCCTCCGAGGAACCACCGGCTACGCGTCGTCAGCGCGCCTTGCCAGGACGAAGGGAAGTACAAACGGATTCGGTACTTCCCGCACTGCGGGCGATCTCGACTAAAATCAGCGGAGCCTCCGTTATTTGGTCTCTCTACCGCGCGCTCACGCGGAATCCTCCGATGACAGACTCCTCTCTTTGGCTCACGACCTTCCTCGCGGTCGGTCTCGCCCAGGGCGTATCCGCCCAGATCACCAACCAGGACGACTGCTCCAACGCGGGCATGGACCAGCTCGTCGGCAACGGTCAATGGACCTACGACACGGGCTCGGCGACGACCGGCACGCAGGGGCAGAACGAGGCCGGTTGCCTCTCCTTCGGCACAAGGATGCTCGACTTCGACATCTGGTTCACGTGGACGGCCCAGTCCGACGGCGTCGCGCGCATCGAGACCTGCAACGCCAACGGGACGCACGCGGACTCGAAGATCGCGGTGTGGCCGGCGTCGCCATCCTGCCCGACGGACGGGACGTCGATCACCTGCAACGATGACTCGTGCGGTCTGCTCTCTTCCGTCACGTTCCCGGTTTCCTCCGGATCGTCCTACATCGTTCAGCTCGGTAGCTTCCCCGGTGCGACCGGCGGAGACGGTGTCGTCGACATCGCGACAGCCCAGCCCGGGACGGGCGATCTCGTCGCGCACTACAGGCTCGACGAGACGAGCGGAACAGTGTGCGCGGACTCGTCCGGCAACGGCAACGATGGCACCTACGTGGGCGGGGTCACCCTCGGCGCCGCAGGTGCGGATCCTGGAACCATGACGTCGGTCGAGTTCGACGGCGTGAGCGGCCGCGTCGAGATCCCGGGCTCACCGATGCTCGACGCCCTGCGGTCGGACTTCAGCGTCTCTGCCTGGGTCAACGTCAACCAGGTGAGCTCGATCCAGCGCATCTTCGGCAACCTCGGCGGCGGCGGGGGCTGGTCCTACGCCATCGCTGCGTTCGGCGTGCAGTTCTCGACGCACGGGATCGACGACTTCAACTTCGGCGTCCCCGTGAACCCCAATAGCTGGTACCAGATCGGGGTGACGTTCGATGTCTTCAACACGGTGCGCTTCTACTTCGACGGCAACCTCGTCGCGACCCAGCAGGGCGACGCGCGCGCCGATCCCCCCGGTCCGACCTACGTGATCGGGACGTTCGACAACATGATCGAGTTCCTGAACGGCCGGATCGACGACATCCAGGTCTACGACGGCGTCCTGAGCGACGCCGGCATGGCGTTCCTGTTCAACAACCCCGGGGAGGTCTTCGTGCCCGGCGGCCCGATCGGGACGACGTACTGCTCGCCCGCCGTCGCGAACTCGACCGGCCAGTTCGGCGTCATTACCGCCTTCGGGTCGGCCGTCGTCAACTTCAACGACGTGGCGCTGACCGCGGACCAGCTGCCGCCCAATCAGTTCGGTTTCTTCCTCGTCGGCCGCACCCAGGGCAGCTTCATTCCGCCCGGCTCGTCGGGGTTCATCTGCATGACCGGTGACATTGGCCGCTACAACGCGATCACAGAGATCTTCCAGGGCCCGACGGGCGCTCTCGCGATCGATCTGACCGACATCCCGACGAATACGCCGGGTAGCCAAATGGTGATGCCGGGGGAGACGATCAACTTCCAGGCCTGGTACCGCGACATCCTCACGACGAACAACTTCACCGATGCGGTGAGCATCGACTTTCAATAGAGCGCTCTCCTTCGTCCCGCTGAGGGACGTAGACCGTTCCATCTCGAGGAGCCCGCGGCGTTCACGCCGCGGGCTCCCTTGATTCCTCCAGCTCTGGTCTCAGTTCGGATACGACGGACCTGGAAAGCGTTTCCACATCGAAGAGCCAGCGGTGTTCACGCCGCGGGCTTTCTTCGCTTTCTTGTCGAATCGTCGCAGCGGAAAAACGTTCCGGGTGCCAACCGGAGAGCACGCAGGAAGCGATGTTCACGCGCGGCGTGTTCAACGATCTGAACGTTGCGCAGCGGCGGTGTTGGCGCCCCGACCGCGCGCTGCTGCGGGGCCTAGACTTCCGTGTCACGACCGCAAGCCGCAAGACCTTCCCGACACGCACCATGACGCTTCATCAGACCTCTCGCATTCGCCTTTCCGGCACGAACCTCGCCGCCGGCGTCCGGATCCTCGCCGACCTTCCGACCGAGTACAAGACGATCGTCACACCCGAGGCCATGCAGTTCCTCGTGGGTCTGGAGCGTAAGTATCGCGAGCGTCGCGCCGAGCTCCTCGAGCGTCGCAAGACGGTGCAGAACCGGATCGACCAGGGACTCCTGCCCGACTTCCTGCCCGAGACGAGCAGCATCCGCGAGAGCGACTGGACCGTCGCCAAGATCCCGCACGACCTGGCGGACCGCCGCGTCGAGATCACGGGACCGGTCGATCGCAAGATGATCATCAACGCCCTCAACTCCGGCGCGAAGGTCTTCATGGCGGACTTCGAGGACTCCAACGCTCCCACCTGGGAGAACACGGTCGAGGGACAGATCCACCTGCGCGATGCGGTGCGCGGGGAGATCGACTTCACCGACGAGACGAGCGGCAAAGAGTACGCCCTCGGCGAGGAGCCGGCGACGCTCGTCGTGCGTCCGCGCGGCTGGCACCTGCACGAGAAGCACGTTCTCGTCGACGGCAAGCCCTGCTCGGCGTCGCTGTTCGACTTCGCGCTCTACTTCTTCCACAACGCCAAGGCGTTGATCGAGAAGGGCTCGGGCCCGTACTTCTACCTGCCCAAGCTCGAGAGCCACCTCGAGGCGCGCCTCTGGAGCGACGTGTTCGTCGACGCGCAGGAAGCTCTGAACATCCCGCGCGGCACGATCCGCGCGACGGTCCTGATCGAGACGATCCACGCCGCGTTCGAGATGGACGAGATCCTCTTCGAGCTGCGCGAGCACGCCTCCGGCCTCAACTGCGGCCGCTGGGACTACATCTTCAGCTTCATCAAGTGCTTCCGCAGCAACCCGTACTTCACGCTGCCCGACCGCGCGGACGTCGGCATGGACCGGCACTTCCTGCGCTCCTACAGCCGGCTCTTGATCCAGACCTGCCACCGTCGGGGTGCGCACGCGATCGGCGGCATGGCAGCGCAGATCCCGGTCAAGGGCGACGAGGCCAAGAACTGGGCGGCGCTCGAGAAGGTGCGTGCCGACAAGCGCCGCGAAGCGCACGACGGACACGACGGAACGTGGGTCGCCCACCCCGGCTTGATCGAGACGGCCAAGGCCGAGTTCGACGCGGTGATGCCCGGCCCGAACCAGATCGACACGTGCCACGACCACTTCAGCGTCACGGCGAAGGACCTGCTCGCGGTGCCGGAAGGCGAGTCCACGATGCGTGGCCTGCGGATGAACCTCAATGTCGGCATCCTCTACCTCGAGGCTTGGCTGCGCGGGAAGGGCTGTGTTCCGCTCTACGACCTGATGGAAGACGCGGCCACGGCCGAGATCTCGCGCACGCAGGTGTGGCAGTGGATCCGCCACCGCGCGCAGCTCGAGACTGGGGAGCGCGTCGACGTGACCCTCGTGCGGCGCCAGATCAACGAGGAGCTCGCCGTGATCCGGACGCAAGTCGGTGACGCGACGTTCCTGGACGGCAAGTACAAGCTCGCCGCCGACATCCTCGACCGGATGATCTGTGGTCACGACCTCGCGGACTTCTTGACCCTGGTCGCGTACCCGCACATCTGATCGATCCTTTCTTGCCGGCTTCCTTGTGGCCGAATCCTCTTCGCAGACTCGCAACCTGACCTACACCAGAATCATGACGACTCCCTACCTGCCCAATTGGAAAGACGAGGACGCGCTCTTCGCCACGCGCTTCGACGGCATCAAGCGCGACTACACACCGGAAGACGTCGCGAAGCTGCGCGGCAGTGTGCAGATCCGTCACACGCTCGCCGAGCTCGGTGCACGCAAGCTGTGGAAACGCATGCACGAGAAGGACTTCATCAACGCGCTCGGCGCCCTGACGGGCAACCAGGCGATGCAGATGGTCAAGGGCGGCTTGCAGGCGATCTACCTGTCCGGCTGGCAGGTCGCGGCGGACGCGAACCTCTCGGGGCACATGTATCCCGACCAGAGTCTGTATCCGGCGAACAGCGTTCCGGCGGTCGTCAAGCGGATCAACCAGACGCTCCTGCGTGCCGATCAGATCGCGCACGCCGAAGGCGATGACTCGACCGACTTCCTCGTCCCGATCGTGGCGGACGCGGAGGCCGGATTCGGGGGCCCCCTCAACGCCTTCGAGCTGATGAAGGGCATGATCGAGGCGGGTGCGGCCGGCGTTCACTTCGAGGATCAGCTCGCTTCGGAGAAGAAGTGCGGCCACCTCGGTGGCAAGGTACTCGTGCCGACGCAGACCTTTGTACGCACGCTCAACGCCGCGCGCCTCGCCGCCGACGTGTCCGGCGTACCGACCGTGCTCGTCGCACGCACCGACGCGGACGCCGCGGCGCTGATCACGAGCGACGTCGACGAACGCGACCACGCTTTCCTGACGGGAGAGCGCACGCCGGAGGGCTTCTTCCACACGAAGCCGGGCATCGATCAGGCGATCGCGCGCGGGCTCTCCTACGCCCCGTACGCCGACGTGATCTGGTGCGAGACCTCGCGTCCGGACCTCGACCAGGCGCGCAAGTTCGCCGAGTCGATCCACGCCCGGTTCCCGGGCAAGCTGCTCGCCTACAACTGCTCTCCTTCGTTCAACTGGAAGAGCAACCTCGACGACGCGACGATCGCGAAGTTCCAGCGCGAGTTGGGCGCGATGGGCTACCGCTTCCAGTTCGTGACCCTCGCGGGCTTCCACGCGCTGAACCACGGCATGTTCGAGCTGGCGCGTGAGTACTCGACGCGCGGCATGGCCGCCTACTCCGAGCTGCAGCAAGCCGAGTTCGCGAGCGAAACGCACGGCTACAGCGCGACGCGCCACCAGCGCGAAGTCGGCACGGGCTACTTCGACGCCGTCGCCCAGGCGATCGCGGCCGGCAAGTCATCGACGACCGCCTTGGCGGGCTCGACGGAGGCCGAACAGTTCGAGGAGAAGAAAGCAAGCTAACAGTTGTCCAGTTAGCGATCCTTGGATGGATGGGAAGGCGGGCCACACCCTGGGGGGTGGGGCCCGTCTCCTTGTATTGGGACTACAATCAGGTCCTCGGCCGTTGCTTCCATGCCAGGAACCCACGATGCAGATGCGTATTCTCTTCCCATCGACACTCGTCGCCTGCGTGCTCCTGTCCGCGACGAGCATCGCGCAGAGTTGGTCCTAAGACTTCGACAGCTACCCGCACGGGCACGTGCTCGACCCCGGCGGCACCGCCTCGGGTGGGAACGCCTGGGAGTCGTGGTCATCGGGCATCGGGAGCTCGATCGTCGTCGGTCAGCCGCCCGCGCCGACCGCACACTCCGCACCGAATTGCATGTGGAACCCGCCCGGGAAAACGCGTACGCACCGACCAAAATGCCCCATCAGAGTGACTCACACCACTAGCAACAGGCGGCAGCGGGCCCCGGGGCCCGCTGCCTCCGGTGCCAGTGTGCCAGTGTGCCAGTGTGCCCGTGTGCCAGTGTGCCCTGGGGGCCCCGCGCCGCCCTCCCGGCGACTTTCGCCCTTCGCGCGAATACCGCCCGGGGTCGGCGGTACTTGTGCGTGTGGCCGCCGGGCATGAAACTCGGCGGACGACTTTCCGAAGAGAGAAGGTGGAGGACTCCTGGACGGTCCTCATTCCACGACGCGCTGCCCCCCCGACCCCTAGAGGAGCGAATGAACGGGATCAGCTTCCCAGGCCGACGCCTCGTCCCCTGTCTTTGGCTCGCCGTTGGGCTGCCTATGGGCCTTCTCGGGTCCGGATGCGGGGAAGTTCACGGTGGCCACGGCATGGCCGAGGCACCTTCCGACCCGACGCCTGCTCCGGCCGGCCCGGAGATCGTCGGCGGTGTGGGCTCGCGTGAGGCCTTCCGCCTGCCCGGCATGAGCTGCCTCGTGAACGAGAGCGGCATCCGGGTCAAGGCGCTCGTCATCGAGAAGGGCGTGCGCTGCATCGACGCCCCCGCCGACGGGATTCGTGTCGGCTCGCCGCTGCGCCATTTTCAGCCCTACTTCGTCTTCGACCGGTGGCCCGCGAGCGGGAGCGCCGAGTACTTCCAGATCGGGTCGACGCCGCGGCCCGAGTCGATCGTCGGCTGGGCTCCCGCATCCACCCTGGCTCGTTGGGATACGCGCGTCGGAGTGCGGTACGCGCGGCGCGAGGGCGCGCGGACTCCGCCGCTGCTCGTCTACCGTGACAAGGAGCCGCTGATCGAGCTCCTCGAGCGCGGCGTGAGCGACGTTCAGCCGCTCGCGCGCGCGAATCTGAAAGCCGACCGCGTATTGATGCCGTGGCCGGTCGCCGAGAGCGAGCAGGTGAGTGTCGACGGTCGCGTCTACGGGCTCGTGCGCATCAACTTCCTCGCCGAGATACCGGAGGGGGACGATCCCACCGCGGCGGTCGAGGAGCGGACCGAGGTCGAGCAGGTCTACAGCGCAGGTGAAGTGGCCGGGATCCGGCAGCGCGTGAAGATGCTCGACATCGTGTTCTGCGTCGACAACACGCACAGCACCCGCCCCTACCTCGACGACATCCGGCGCGCGGTCGAGGCGATCTCGGTGCAGCTCCACGATCTGCCGTTCCAACCGGACCTGAACGTGGGCCTGGTCCTGTATCGCGACTACATCGACGGGCTCTACTACGAGCCCGGCTCCGTCACACGTCACTTCGACCTGAGCAGCGATCTGGTGGGCTTCCTGCACCGCGTCCAGAATCTCGAGGAGCCGAGCACGAGCAGCGAGGACTACCCCGAAGCGGGCTACGATGGCTTGCTCTCGGCCGTCACCGAGACATCGTGGCGCGGCGACTTCTCGACGCGCGCGGTGATCCTGATCGGCGACAACTCGTTCCACGAACCCGGAGAGGTGCGCAACCCGCGCCAGATCGGGATCGATCGCATTCGACGCGAGGCGGCCGAGCGGCGCGTGAAGGTGTTCACGCTGAACATCGACGGCAAGGGGGACGACGCCGAGCAGCGCCGGCACTGGAATCAGTTCGCCGCGATCGCGCGCGCGACCGGCGCTTCGTGCTTTCCCATCGAGAGCTCGAACAACGTGGTCGAGCGCATCCACCTGATCTCCGAGACGCAGACGGCGGTCGTCAAGACGCGTGACGACGTGACGCGCGAGTTGGCGGCGGGCCTGTCGCCCGACCAGATCGCCGCGGAGCACAAGCTCGACATCCGGCAGGTCACCGAGGTGATGGAGTTCCTCGCGGGCGCGGGGGTCGATGTCGACAAGCTCAAGCCCGGCGCGCCGACCTTTGCCACGGGCTGGGCGCTCGTCGAGGTGCCCGGAGCCCAGATCCTCGAGCGCGAGGTCTACGTCGCGCGGGCCGAGGTCGATCTGTTGCTCTCGGCGCTCAACATGTTGAGCTCGCAGCTCTACAGCACGACGGACTTCGGTCGGGACGCCTTCGGGGCCAGCCTCGGCGGACACCTGGGAGCGATCGGCGACTTCTACCGCGACCAGGTCGCGGAGCCACTCGACGTGTTCCTGATGGCCAAGGGCGTTCCGGTCGGGCGCTCGAGCGTGCTGCAGCTGTCCGCGAGCGAAGTGCGCCACATGTCCGAGGATGCGCGCACGGCGCTGCGCGAGCGCATCGCGCGGTCGAGCGTGCCGTCGCTCGTCAACGCTCGCAACGACGACGCACTCTGGATATTCCGGGACGACCTCGAGTTCGGCTGGATCGCCGAGGAGATCCTCCCGTAGGGGGCGAGTTGGAACTTCGCAAGCCCCTGGTGCGCCTCGCAGGCGTGACGCGCGAGTACGCGGAGAGGAACGGTCCACCGATCGTCGCGCTCGACGGCGTCGATTTGGAGGTCCCGGCGGGGGAGTTCCTCGGGATCATCGGCCCCAGCGGCCAAGGCAAGAGCACGCTCCTCAACATCATGGCGGGGATCGACTTCCCGAGTCGCGGCCGCGTGTTCTTTCGCGGGACCGAGCTCCCGCAAGAGGAGAATGAGCGGATCCGCGAGTACCGCGCTCGGCACGTGAGCCTCGTCTTCCAAGAGCTGAACCTCGTCTCCCACCTGAACGCGCTTCAGAACGCCGCGCTGCCGCTGGTCTGCCGCGGTGAGGACAACTCCACATCCATTGCACATGCGCGCGCGCATCTGGAGTCCCTCGGGCTGGCCCGCGAGCTGACGCGGAAGCCGGCCAAGCTCTCGGGCGGACAGAAGCAGCGCGTCGCGATCGCGCGCGCGCTGACCTCCGATGCCGAGCTGGTCCTCGCGGACGAGCCGACGGGCTCTCTCGACCCGAAGACGTCAGTCGACGTGATGGATGCGTTCGCGGGGCTCATCCGCGCGGGAGGGAGGACCGTCGTCCTCGTCACGCACAACGAGGGACTCGCCGAGCGCTACTGCACGCGCATCGTGGAATGCACGACCGCGGGGCTGCGCGAGGTGCGGCGGGTGCGCACGGAAGCGCCCGAACGCGCCGTCGCAGCGGGCAGGGGCAAGAAGAGCCCCAGGAATCCCAGGAATCCCAGGAACCCCCGAGACAAGGTGGGGTCGTGAAGCTCGCGAGCGTCTTTCGCTACGCCGTTTCCGATCTGCGCCACAGGCCGGTCGCCACCTTCCTCAACGTGGCCGCCGTCGCTCTGGCCGCTGCCTACATCCTCGTGCTCGGCTTCTACGGCGCCAGCATCCACCGCTACCAGCGCGACGTGCTCGACGCCTCTCTTCCGAACAAGATCGTCGCGTCCGTGCCGTCGGTCTCCGAGGGCCACTTGCGGTTCACGCCCGAGCGCGTGACCCAGGTCGCGGAGCTCCCGGGCGTCGAGCTGGCCTTTCCGTGCATCGAGCTGAACGTCGAGATGGCGCTCGCGGGCGGGCGCGCGCTCGACGTCTTGGCGGACGGCACGGTGTCCGGCGACCCGTCGCTCGCTCCGAGCCGCCTGGCCTGGGGGACGGGCGTAACGGGTGCCGACGCGCGCGAGGTCGTGATCAGTCGGAGGGTCTTCGAGAGGCTCGGTGGACGGCTCACGGGCGCGCCGTCTCCGGCGAGCATGGTCCTCAGCGTTCATCGGACCGTGGACGGGCAAGACGAGACCCAGCAGCTCGAGCTCTCGATCGCCGGCGTGCTCGAGACGCAGCCCGACGAACGCGTCCACGTGCCGCTCGAGCTCCTGCGCAACCTCAACTGGTGGTGCACCAACCGCATCGACACGCTGACCGACGGGGCTCGTGAACGCGAGGGATCGAAGGTCCGCTACGCGTCCTGCTTCGCCTACACCGAACCGTCCGCGGTGGATCGTGTGGCCGCCGAGGCGCAGCACTTGGAGGTGCACACCGAACGGTCGGGAGGCGTGACGGTCTTCGACGCGGGAGGCCCCCTCTGGGCGGTGATCGAGCGCGCCGGCGACGACCGGCTCGATGCGCGGGACCGTGCAACCGTCGCGACGGTTGCCGGGACCGGCGAGCTGTGGGAGTCGAAGGTCGGGGTGCTGGGTGGCGTGCGCATCGTCGCCCTCTCCGCGAACGACCCGCGCTGGAGCGTGCTCGATCCCGGGGCGGATCCGGGGCCGCGCCCGATCTTCACCGGCCCCGACGGGCACGCCGCACTCGACCCGGCGCTGCGTGGCGTGACGGAGCTGCCCGCGGACCGCGCGCTGGAGGCCGACATCGTCTGTGACGCGGACGGCTACGAGCGTGCGTTCTTCGTCCCGCGGACGTCGGACGCCGTCGAGCCGTTCTGCTGGATCGAGACCACCGACATCGCCGCCGGCGCCGCGCTCGCTGGCGAGCGCGGCGCAGCGCCCGCGTTCGGTGAGGACGTGAGCTGGGCCTTCTTCGGAGCCGAGGACGAGAGCCCGCCCGCGCCCGCCGGCGCGCGCCGGGGGCTCCAGAGCGGATCGTGGTCACAAGCGTCGGTCGCGGCCTCGCACTCGGCGGCCGGACGTTCCGTGACGTGGGCGGTGCGGACGGTACCGGAGCCCTTCCTCGCCGCGTGCGTCGGTGGGTTCGAGGAGCCGGCCGAGGGCGAACCGCTCGGCTTCGTCCATGTCACCCCCGATCCCGCCCTTCCGATCGAGCGCCTGTGGATGAAGGACCGCGAGGTCCGCGGGCTCGAGCAGCTGCATCTGTTTGGCGCGACCGAGTCGCTCTGGATGGTCAAGATGCCGGCGGGGGCCCGGATCGAGCGTAGCGGGCGGTTGCTCTGGGGGCGTTGGGACGAGCTCCTGCGCGTGCTCGCCGCCGACCACAGCGGCCCCGTGGCCGGGTCTGCCCTGCCGAGCCTCGTCGGTGTCGTGCTGGCGGGGAGCACCGAGACGCTCGCGCGGCGACTCGGTCCGAGCATCGTCTCGAGATCGCGGATGATCGAGTTCCCCGGCGTTCGCTCGCGCTTGCGCGTCAGCACTCGAGACGAGCCGGCGGTCCTCGCGAGCGCCCTCGAGCTCGGGTCCGTGACGCCCGGGTCGGTCCACTTGCGCTCGCGCGGGGACATGGCGCGCCGGCGTGCAATCCTCGTCGGTGAGGCATGGGAGTCCGCGCCCTTGCACGTCCACACCTTCGCGGACTTGGCCCCGAAGCTCGCGATCCTCTCCGAGGAGGACTACCGCAGCGCGGCCTGGAACGCCTCGAGTCGGTCGGAGCAGGCGCCCGGGCGGACGCGCTACGAGGTCCGCGTGCGCGACGCCGCGCGCTTCGCGACGCTCCAGCGTGAGCTCGCTGCCAGCGGGCTCGAGCTGCGCTCCCTGACGGAGCTGCGTGCGCGCGAGCTGGAGCGCGTTCGGGTCACCGACCCCGGGAGCCACGACGGGCTCGTGGGCGCCGACCTGATCGCCGTCTTGCGCATGAGTCAGCCGACCTTCGTCGACGCGCGCGCGACGCTCGCCGTGACGTGCGAGACGGAGGTCGAGCAGCGCGAGCTCGAGCTGGTCGGGACCGACGCGGGCGACCCGGAGCGCTTCGCCAACCTGCCGCTCTCCGGGATCTGGCTCTCCGACAGTCCGAGTGCGAACCAGGTCCTGCTTCCGCGCGCGCTGCTCGCCGAGGGGAGTGCGCCGCGAGAGGCCGTGGGCCGCGCCCTCGCCGTGCGCTTCACGCGCGACGAAGGCTCGGGATCGGAGGACAGCCTGATCGTTCCCCTCGAGGTGGTGGGGGTCGTCGATGGGGACCGCGCGTTCGCGCCGCGCGAGCTCCTGGAGGACGTCGCTCTGTGGCGGCGCGGGCGCGTCGTCTACAACGAGACCCGCGGGAGCTTCGAGTCGCCATTCGAGGTCTCGCAACGCAGCGGCGACCTGCGCTGCAACGTGTTCGCGGCAGGACAGGAGAACGTCCCCGCGACCGTGGCGGCATTGAACGCGCAGGGCTATCGGACGGAGGACCGCCTCGCGGACCAGGGGAGCCTGCGCCGACTCGGTCGCGTGCTCGGCTTCCTCGTCGGATTCTTCGTCCTGGGCTGCGTCGTCAACGCCGCGATCACGGTCTTCGTCGCGACGATGATGAACGTCAAGTCGAAGACCTTCGAGATCGGGATCTTGCGCGCGCACGGCGTGCGCCGGAGTCAGGTGGTCGGGATCTTCGCGTCCCAGGGCTTGGCGGTCGGGGCGCTCGCTTTCGCGCTGTCGGCCGCGCTCGTCTGGTTCCTCGAGCCACGTCTCCGCTCGATCGTGCGGCAGGTCTTCGCGCTCCAGAGCGACGGGCTCCTCGCCGGCTCGCCCTTCGCCGCGGAGTTGTGGTGGCTGCCGGTGACGGCTCTGACCGTCGCGCTCGCATTCTCCTTCGGAGGCGTCGTCCTGCCGGCCGCCTTCGCCAGTCGTCTCTCACCCGTCGAAGCGCTCCGCCGCCGAGAGTAGAAGTCGCACGCGTCATGAAGAAACGAACACGCTTCGCACTGTGGATTCTGGGTGTCACCGCGGTCTATGGCGCCGGCTACACCGCGCGCATCTACGGCCCGTCGGTCGCCGAGCTGCTGCACCGGGCCGGAGTCCAGCCGCCGGCTTGGGCGATGGAGCCCGGTGAATCGATCCCCGAGCCCACGCGCGAGGTCGATGCACGCGAGGCGCTGGCGCTGCTCGGCGAGTACATGCGTGAGATCAACACGCGCCTCGACGGTTTGCGGACGAAGCGCAAGGAGAAGGAGATCGCGGCGGACCTCATGGCGGGGCGCGGCGGGTCCGACGACTCACGGGTCCTGCGCCGGTTGTCCGAGGAGCGCGAGGCGCTCGACGGGCAGATCGCCCAGCTCGAGGCTCTGCAGCGGGAGGCGCTCGACGTCGAGGCCCCTCTGCAGCGCTACGTCGACGCCGAGACGGATGTCGGGCGAGCCCTCGATCACGACCGGCGCAGCCTGATCGACGCGCGGACCGTGCTGGATCGGATCGAGCGCGTGGGCGGGCTGTAGAGCCGGGGCGCCCCTACCCGCACGGGGGAGGCGCCGCGCGCGAGCGGAGTCCGGGAATCGCATGCAACGGAACCGTTCTGGCGGGTTCCCATCGCGCACCTGGCCCTCTCCCGCAGCTCGAGCCTCGCGCTGCCGTTCCACCGGATCTCGCTGTCCTCGACGGACGCCGCGGGGCGGCTCGACCTCGCCATGCCCTCGGCGTCGTTCCCGGGCGCCATCGCGGCCGGTGCGACGCGGCGTTTCCAGGTCTGGCACCGCGACAGCGGCCCCGCCGGAGCGGCGTACGGATTCTCGCGCGGCCTGCGCGTGACGTTCGCTCCGCGAGGGCCCGCACGCCCGGAAATCAACGGATCTTCATGGCATGATCCCCCGCCGGCGCGTATTCGTGGGCGAGCCATGAGCGATCCCAAAGAGCACGTCGAAGCCGAGGAAGCCTCCCACGCGGACGGCGCCGAGAAGCGTGGGCTGCCGCGTTGGAAGAAGGTTCTGGTCGGGGCGGCTGCGCTGATGCTCGTCGTCGGACTCTCGATGCAGGCCTACGGGGCGCTGACAGGCGACGAGGGCGCGGCCACGAGTGGCGGAGCCGCCACGTCCGGACAGACGACGCCGGCGCCTTCGGGTCTGCAGGCCGACTCGCTCGTCGGTGGCGGCGCGCCGTCGGTCTTCGGCGAGACCGGGGGCAGCACCTCGGAGGGGCAGGCCGAGTCCGGGTCGGACGGCGAGGGTGCCAAGAGCTGGTCGCCGTTCCTCGTCAAGGGCGGCTTCAGCTTCTTCATCGCGTTCTCCGTCGGCTACGCCCTGCGCACGTTCCTGAAGATCTCGATGCTCGTGGTCGGTGTGCTCGCGCTCGGCGTGTTCGGGCTGTCGTACATCGGCGTGATCGAGAACGTCAACTGGGGGGTGCTCGGGGGCTACTACGACTCTTTCGTCGCCAAGGTCAGCGAGGAGTCGAAGGGGTTCCGCTCGTTCATCACAGGCAGCCTTCCCTCGGCCGGACTCGCTGCGCTCGGCCTCGTGACCGGGTTCAAGCGCTAGCAGGCTGTCGGAGTCTGTCCGAGAATCCTGCGGCTCCCCGGCCAGCCTCCTACTCCTACGACACCTTCGGTGTCGATGTGTTTCTGGCGCCACCGCTGACGCCGTGGCAGGGAGACGCTATCCATGGCGCCACTGCTGACGCCGTGGCAGGGAGACGCTATCCATGGCGCCACCGCTGCCGCCGTGGCAGCTAGCGTTGCAAACCCCCAATCACTAGACTTTGCCGCCCGCCCGAGCGGGACGTGGATGGGACTCAGGCGAAGACAGAGGATCGGTCAGTACCGCATCGAGGGTCGGCTCGGCGAAGGCGGCTTCGCGAGCGTCTACAAGGCCTACGACACGGTCGAAGGCATTCACGTCGCGATCAAGGCGCCGCACGACTACCTGGTCGACCGCGAGACGCTGACGTCGTTTCGCCAGGAGGTGCGGCTCGTCGCTCCGCTCGACCATCCCAACGTCCTGCCGATCAAGACCGCCGGGGTGATCGATGGACGCTTCGTGATCGTGACGCCGCTGGGGATCGAGAGCCTCGCCGAGCGTATGCGGCGGCGTATGGCGCGCAAGACGGTGCTGTCATTCGCGGAGCAGCTGCTCGAGGGGCTCGCGACGGCGCACAAGCGGCGCATCATCCACTGCGACGTCAAGCCGGAGAACCTCATTATCTTCGCCGAGAACCGCCTGCGGCTGGCTGACTTCGGGCTGGCGCGCGTCGCCCTGCGAAGCCTCGACGCGTCGGGTTCCGGTACCGTCGGATTCCTCGCCCCGGAGCAGGCGCTCGGCAAGCCCTCGCTACGCTCCGACGTCTTCGCGGCGGGCCTGATCGTGTACCGGCTGATGTCCGGCGAGCTGCCGGAGTGGCCGTTCCGCTGGCCGTACAAGGGCATCAAGAAGGTGCGTCGAGCCTACGGCCCCGGGCTCGTCGACCTTGTGCGCAAAGCGACGGCGGTCGACGACCAGAAGCGTTTCAAGGACGCGGTCCACTTGCTGCGGGCTTTCCGGCGCATCGAGTCCACGGCGATACGGGATTGAAGCCGTGGGGACACCGAACGACGTGAGGCTCTTCTCCGGGGAGCACATGACCTCGGCCGTCTCCATCTCCCTCGCGTCGCACTCCGTCGAGGTGTTCTCGGTACGCTGTCCGGGCAAGGAGCAGAACGAGGACTGCGCGGCCGTCGTGCCTTTCGGCGAATCGGACTGCGTCCTCATCGTCGCCGACGGAGTCGGTGGTCACCTGCGGGGCGCGGAGGCGTCGCGCATCGTGATCGAGACGCTCGCCACGACGCTGCGCGCCGCGACCGAGTCCGGCGCGGCGATGCGAGCCGCGATCCTCGACGGGATCGAGGCGTCGAACCGCGCCGTGACGGCGCTCGGCGTCGGAGCCGCGACCACCGTGGCCGTCGCCGGCGTCGAGGGTGGCTTCGTGCGCAGCTACCACGTCGGCGACTCGATGGTCCTGCTCGTCGGCCAGCGTGGCAAGCGCAAGCTGATGACGATCGCGCACTCGCCGATCGGCTACGCGGTGGAGGCCGGCGTGCTCGACCCCGAAGAGGCCCTGCTCCACGAGGACCGCCACTTCGTCTCCAACATCGTCGGCAGCGAGGAGATGCGCATCGACGTCGGCCCACCGATCCCGATCGCGGCCCGCGACACCCTGCTCCTCGCGAGCGACGGCCTCTCCGACAACCTCGCCCTCCCCGAGATCGTCGCGACGATCCGCAAGGGCAAGCTGACCCGCGCAGCAGAACGCCTAGCCACCACCGCCCGCGCCCGCATGGCCGGCAGCGCCGAAGGCGAGCCGAGCAAACCGGACGACCTGACGTTCGCCCTGCTGCGCGAACGCAAGTGACCTGCGACCACGGCTGTTCGATCAGTCGTCGTCCAGGATGGTGAGCGTGTGTTCCATTTGTGTCCCGAGCACGGCGTTCGCCGGCGGCTGCAAGGTGAGGACGACGGCCTCGTTCGGCTCCAGCACGGTATCGTGGGCGATCGTGACCAGTAGCGAGGCGGAGCTCTCACCCGCGGGAGTGACGAGCGGGTTGGTCGATTCGACGCGATAGTCGATCTGGTCGGTGGCCGAGCCGCCCTGCGCGTAGGGCACCATCACGTCCACGATCGTGGGCTGCCCCCCACAGGCCTTCTACTAGTCCCAGACCCGGGAGACTTCGACCGGATGGCCGTCGCGCACAGTGCGCTTCCCCGCTCGTCTCCCGGGTCGGGATCATCGATTCGGAGCGGGCCGACTCCTGTGACAGAGAATAGTGGCGCGCTGTTGATGCCGGATCCGCGTCTCTAGTCCTCGGACCCCGCCGTGGGGCGTCCGAGGGGCTGGCGCCGCGCACCGCGCGTTTTCCAAGGGCGTTGCAAAAAAACGTTCTCGGGTCCGCCACGCCCCGAGGCCCCGACGGGTCGGTCGGGGAAAGGGGAGGAAACTCGCATGATCCAGAGGATCACAAGGAAGTTGGTTCGACGGTTGCTGGCGTGGGCGCGGTGTGGAGTCGGTGCTCTGCGCATTTCTTGCGGAGCGCACTACGGGACGTTCCCAATCCAGGCGCCCCAGTCCGTTCGTCGCGATGTCGATAGGGGCGGTATGAAAACCGCCAGCTCTCTCATTGGCGGCGGTCTGTTCATCCTTACGACGAGCACGACTGCTGGTGCACAACTCGGCCTGGGTTTCCATCGCCTCGACTCCGGTACCGGAGACAGGACGGATTACTTCGGGTACAACCTCGACCTCTGGGGCGATACCGTCGCAGTGGGCGCCATGCGAGCGCATGGAGGTGACGGTCGTGTCGTTGTGTTCGAGAGAGACGATGCCGAATGGGTGCGGACGGCGACGCTCTTGCCTCCGTCGCAAGCCGTCGCGTTCTTCGGCTCGGACGTCCGCGTCGTCGAGGACACGATCCTCGTCGGTGATTTCAACGGGCTGAGCGCTCCGAACGAGTTCCACGCGTACGAGCGGACGGCGGGCGGCTGGGCGCACGCGCAGACGCTGCGCCCGACCGAGATCGCCGACGAGAGGCCCGAGCTCATCGCGATGGCACCCGACCTCGCCATCATTGGGGCACCGTTTGCCGACCATCCGCGAGCCGTGAACGCAGGTTGCGTCTACGTCTACGAACGCGTAGCTGGCCAGTGGGTCCAGACGGACCGCATCTGGTCGAAGCGCCCGTTCGCCGGCCAGAACTTCGGCGGCGGCGGCGATCTGTCGGCCGACGTGCTCGTCATCGCCCAGGAGACCAATCACCAGAGCCTGGGTGCGGTCGAGGTTCGCCGCCGGACACCGCAGGGGTGGGTGTTCGAGGGGCGGCTGCGCAACTCCGACGCGGCGGACGGTGACCACTTCGGCTACGAGGTCGACATCGACCGGGACCGCATCGCGATCGCCGCGCCCGACAAGCACGGTACGTTCGCGCGCGAGGGGGCGGTCTACGTCTTCGAGCGCGTCGGACCGCAATGGATCGAGGTCCAGAAGATCGAGCCGCGCTTCCTGGAGCAGAGCCTGCACGGCAATCGCTTCGGCCGGGACGTCACACTGTTCGGCGACCAGCTCCTCGTCGGCGCGGCGCTCACCAACGATGGTGGCCAGGCCCACATGTTCACGCGCAGTGGCGGGGTGTGGGAGCACGCGTTCAATCTGAACGGTGCACTCGACAGTGTCTTCGGAGCGGCGGTTGCGTTCAACGAGCGCTGGCTGCTCGTCGGCGCTCCCGACTTGTTCGCGACGGCCGGTGGGCCGACGGTCTACGCCTGGTCGTTCGAGAACGGTGGGATCGGCAGCCGCTATTGCGACGGCATCCCCAACTCGAGCGGCGACCCGGTCGAGCTGAACGTCAGCCGCACCGTGGACGCGAGTGCGGATCGACTCGACCTGGTGGCCACGGGCCTGCCGGGTCCCGGCTACGGGATCTTCCTCTGCTCACGGACCGTCGGCTCCTGGCCCTGGTGGGGCGGCGGTGACGGCCATCTGTGCCTCGGGCGCCCGGTCCCCGTGCAGACCTGCTCGATGTGGGAGATCGAGGGGGATCAGCTCTCGGCCCAGATCCACCTCGCTCCGCAGCGCATCGTGTCGGTCGGTGAGCCAGGAAGGACGCTGTATCTCCAGCTCTGGTACCGGGATCGGAACCCGCAACCCACGACGAACACGTCGGATGCGGTGGGCGTGCGGATGGAGTAGGGAGGTTTTCGAGCAATTCTCGAGACGCGCGAGCGACTCACCACACTTTGAGGGCAGAGAAGTCGGCGAGAGCGAGAACGACCCCGAGGAGAGCGGGTGCGGACGAGCTGAGACGGCTGCGCCCTTAGGGGGATCTCGCCATCGAGAGACCGTCTCCGGGCCCTTCGGGGTCCGGGGCAGGCTCTCGGCGGCTTCGAGTGGTGGAGAGTGGTGTTGCACCGGCGGTGTCGCATCCGTGTGGAGAGAGGTGAAGTGGGGTGGGCGATGACCCGCCCCACTTTTTGTGTCGGCGACCTCGGCTGGGTCTCTAGGGCACGAAGAGGACCGTGAGTGCGTGCGATGCGTTGGCCCCGGACCCACAGGGGCCGGTCGGATCCCGGTACCAGGCCTGGAAGTGCAAGACGTCGCCCGCGGACCAGCCCTGGGCTTGCGATTGGCCCGGACCCCACGTCGCCGTTCCCGCGCCGTCGATCGTGCGCAAGCCGAGCCTGTCGATCGATCCTCCCACGCATCGTTGGCCGTCGCTGAACGGGACGCTCATGAGCTGCGTCGTGCCCGCGAAGAGGATCGAGAACTGCCCGGGGGGCGCGCTCGCGAGGGACACGACCAGATCGTCGCCACTCGCGCTGGCCGTACCGCGCGCGGTCAGTGCCGCGCCACCCCCCGTGGAGTTCGCGCACCCCGCCCCCGCGTCGTCGTTCGCGCACGGGCAGGCGAGCCCGAAGCAGAAGGGAGTACCGACCTCGTCGGGTACGGATCGCACCACGCGGAAGCCTCGCCACGACGTGTCGGCGGCCGGGTTTCCCGCGAAACGCACGCTCTTGTGCGAAACGGTGCTGCCATCGATCCAGCTGCCGCCGCGCAGGATGCGCGCGACGTTTGGGCCGAAGGGGAACGAAGTGTCCGTCCACTCGTAGGCGTTCCCGGCCATGTCCGCACAGCGGTAGAAGCTCTCGGACCCGGCGCTGCCCACGGTGGTGAGGTGTCCGTCGAGGCCGGCCCAATCGGCCGACCGATTGCGGTTCGCCGCGGCCGGTCCGGGGTTCGCGACGTCGCCGGTCGCCGTCGCGGCCGCTGCCGTAGGGACCCCATTGGCGCGGGTGGGGTAGCCCCAATAGTGGCTGGGGCCAACGGTCGGATCGTAGTAGGCAGCCTTGTACCACTCATCGTCGGAAGGGATGAAGTGGGTCGATTGCGAGTCGCGTTCGACGTCGACCGGGTTGCCGCCCAGTAGGGCGTAGGGCCCCGTCTCGGTGTCGCTGCCTCCCTGACCGTTCGCGAGCCAGTTGACGAAGCGCGCCGCGTCGAACCAGGTCACGAAATTGACGGGCTTGTTGCCCATGTCGGCTCTCACGGTGAACGCGTAGGGCGCGGCCGGCGTTCCGGACCCGGTGCGCGCGATCCCTCCCCGTGGGTCCGTGCCCATCTCCGGCTCGTAGACCCCGTGTGCGGACCCCAAGCTCGCCGTCGCGTTCAGGAACTCCGCGTACTGATCGTTCGTGACCTCGTGTTTGGAGATGGCGTACACGTTCGGGGTCGAGCCGAACGTGAACAGCGGCTCCGGCGGATTGCCCGGATGCGCCACGGTCTGCCAGTCGAACTCCACCTGGGGCGCGGGCCGGGATTGTGCGCTTTGGGCGAGGCAGAGGAGGGTGAGTGCGCTGCACGCACGCATTGCGTAACGATGGTGGTCGTGTGTCTTCATGCTCATTTGCGTGCGGAGTCCCGCGCCCGCGGGACCTTCGGGGGCAATCCGGCGAAAACAGCTCGAGCTACACGGATTCAACGCTCTGCCACTCGCGAGGGGCTTGGGCCCTGTTCGGGTTCGGTGTCTTCGGGAATTCGATCGAAACAGGGGGCCGCCCGGGACTTTGACTCGCGGACGATATGAATTCCCCCGACGCCGAAGCCCTCCGAGTCCTGCTGTCCGATCTGGACTGGCTGCGTTCGCTCGCTCGAGCGTTGGTGCCGGAGGTGGACCTCGCCGAGGACGCGGCGCAGGACGTTTGGGTCGCCGCGCTCGAGCGACAGCCGCGTGACGCGTCCAATCCGCGCGCCTGGCTCGCTCAGGTCGCGCGCAATGCGGTGCGCAAGGCGCGTCGCGGGGAGAGACGCAGGCGGGACCGGGAGCACTGGGTCGCCCGCGAGGAGGCCGTCCCTTCGACCCTCGACGTCGTCGAGCAATTCTCCACCCAGCACGGCGTGGCGACCGCGGTGTTGGAGCTCGAGGAACCCCTGCGCGAGACGCTCCTCCTGCGGTTCTACAGGGATCTCACGCTGCGCGAGGTCGGTGAGCAAATGGGCGTACCGGCCTCGACGGTCGAGTCGCGCCAGCGCCGCGCCCTGCAGATCCTCCGAGCCCGGCTCGACAGCCAGCACGGGCAGGACGGTCGGACGTGGATCCTCGCCCTCTGCGACGGTCTGTCCCTGACTCCGCGCGGCACCTCGGCCGTGCCCGTGCCCCTGGCGCTCGTGACGAAGCTCTCGATCGCGCTCGTCCTCGTCACACTCGGGGGCCTTTGGGTACGGGGACGGTCTGGAGGGCGCGAAGCCGCGAGCGATGCCACCGCGGCGCTAGCCGGTGACTTGCATCCCAGTGGGGCGACGGAAGCGCGGACTCAGCGTGTCCAGGCGTCCGAGCTGGCGGGGAGGGCGGATCGACTGGATCTGGGCACGCGCGCGCCGGCCGATGCTCTCGCCCGTGGCCGGCTGGTCGTGACCGTCACGGCCCACGACGGCACCCCCGCCGCGGAGCTCGGAGTCGAGCTGTCGATGGAACAGACAGGACGTGCGCTGCGCCTGCCCGAGGTCCGATCCACGTGGGGGGATGGCCGTGCTGTCTTCGCGGGGCTCGTGCCGGGGAAGTACACCGCCGACGTCCCTCTGGGTCTCCCGACGGACACCCATGTGCGGCCGGGCGAAACGACGCACGTCGCCTTGCAGCTTCCGCGCGGTCCAAGCCTTCACGGCACCGTCGTCGACGAGGGAGGCAACCCCGTCGCGGGTGCCGGCATCTGGCTCACACCCGAGCCACCCGAGCACTCGATCGGCGGACGGCTGGTCACGAGCTTCGTCGGAACGCGGCCGGTCGCGCGCACCGATGAACGTGGAGCGTTCCGTATCGCTTCGATCGGAGACGCGCGCTGGATCGGCGCTTGCGCGGCGGGGCGCGCCCCCTCGGCTCCCGCCGACCTGTCCCAGCGCGCCGGAGCGTCGCTGGCTGCTTCGCTCGTCGTGCACTCCTCGGGTGGCTCACTCCTGGGAGCGGTGGTCGACGAGCACGGGGTGCCGCGCGCGGGGGCGATGGTCTTTCTGGATGCTGCGAGTGGCGCGGC
Source organism: bacterium (assembly GCA_024226735.1). GTDB lineage: Bacteria > Planctomycetota > UBA1135 > UBA1135 > JAAELL01. The sequence continues at coordinate 21,191 of JAAELL010000378.1, forward strand.
TGTGGCACCCATGTTCGCCACGCACACCGATTCGGAAGGCCACTTCGAGTTCGACAGCGTCCGCGCGGGCCGTCGACGCCTGCTCGTACGCGCCGCGGGGCTAGCACTGTGGCGCGGCGTTGCCGAGGTCACACCCGGCGAGCGGTCTGCGATTGACGTTCGCCTCGAGCCGGGCATGTCCGTGGCGGGGACGGTGACCGATGCGACGGGCGCGCCCGTCGACGCGGCACTCGTGTACGCCACGCGCAGACAGTTCAGCGGGCTGCCGGATCTGCGTCACTCGACCGCGACGCGCACGGGGCCTGACGGGAACTTCGTGCTGGCAGGCGTGACCCCGGAATCTGCATGGCTCACGGTCGATGGCGGTGCGGCGGGTCGGCACGAGGAGCTCGTGCGCGGCCACGCGGGCGAGCGCATCCTGCTGGACGTCGTGCTGTCGCGTGGACTGGAGCTCCGCGGGCGCGTCACGGACTCGTCGGGGGCCGCGCTCGCGGCCTGCATCGTGGCGGCGGCACCGCGCGGTGACTACCGCTGGCGCACGCAGACCACGGACGAAGAGGGGCGCTTCTCGTTCCCCAATTGCGAGGAGCGGCCGTACGCCGTGCGTGTCGTCGAAGAGAACGTCGTCGTCGCGCGGCGCGAGCTGTCGCCCGGTGCGGACGAGACGATCGTCAGCGTCGAGCGCGACGCGCGTCCGAGCGGTACGGTGCGCGGGACACTCGTCGACGGGAACGGCGACCCACTCGACGTGCGGGCGATGCGGCTGCGCGATTGCGAGACCGGCCTGATCTTGCCGGTTGCCGTCCGCGGCACGGGCTTGGGGGCCTTTCGAGCGTCCGGCGTTCCGCCCGGACGGTACGACGTCGCGCTCGCACCTCGTGGCGGTGCGTGGTTCGACGCTGGCGCGGGACGTTCGATCGTCGCGAACGGCGCCATCGACCTGGGACTTCTGGTCGCACCACCGAGCGTGTTGATCGAGCTGCACTTCGCCCTGCCCAGCGATGCTGGGGCGGGCCCCCTCCACGTGCGCGTCACGGGCGCGGACGATGAGCTCCTGCACGCATGCCATGTCGAACGCGCAGCGCCGCAGGCGTCGATCTCGTTCTACGCACCACTCGGTGTGCTCCATGTGCGGGCCGAGACCGGATCCGAACTGCGGGGCGCGGCCCGCTTCGAGGTCGACGGCGCCGCGGCGCGGAAGACCCTTCACTGCCGACTCGAGCGGCAATCCCACACCCCATCAGGAGACTGACGTGAACGCCATCGCCCTCACACTCATCAGCACTTTCGCGTGGAGCCCGAGCATCGGTCCCGACCATCTCGCGTTGGGCGAGGTGGCGAAGCACGAGTTCAAGCGGCCTCCCCTCGACGCGCTCGGGGTCAAGAGCCTCGCGGACCTGCGTGGCAAGCCGGTCCTGGTCGCCTACTGGGGTCACACGACCTGGGCGGACGCTTGGGTCGCGGACCTCCTCGTCTGGCAGAAGGAGTTCGGCGAGGACCTGCAGGTGCTCTTCGTCGAGATGCAGAGCGCCGGGCCCGTCAAGATCGAGGCCGTTGCCCTGCAGAAGAAATGGCTCGGGAGCCGGGCGATGTGGACGACGGAGTACGCCGCCTACTCGGGGATGAGGGGCCTACCCCAGTTCTCGCTCCTCTCGAACGAGGGCAAGCTGATCCTCAACGGCGCGTCGGGGGTGATGGGCATGTCCTTCATACCGCGCCGCCTCGAGGAGATCGAGGACGCGATCACCGAGCAGGCGCGCCTACGCCGGGAGGGTCCGGACGGGACGCCCGACGACGTGCGTGGCGCGTACAAGCTCTACGCCAAGGGCAAGCTGAGCGAGGCGTTCGCGTTGGCGCGGCGCCTGTCGGAGGATGGCGCGCCCGACGTCGCCAGCGCCGCGGCCGCCGCGGCCACGGAACTCGAGCGGCGGATCGACAGCAGGCTCGTGCGCGCCGCAGCGCTTCTGGAGGCCGGGCGCTTGCACGAGATGCAAGCCGAGATGGACGGCCTCGGTCGGCAGCTCGGCGCAGAGAAGGAGCTCTTGGCGCGATTCGAAGAGCTGCAGGAGTCGCTCGCTTCCGAAGCGCAGAAGGCCGAGCGCGAGGCGTCGGCGGCGCTCGCCAAGATCGAGCGCAAGCTGGCCACGAAGGGCTTCAAGTCGGCCAACGTGAAGGCGCTGGAGCGCTTCGCCAAGAAGCACGCGGGCACGAAGAGCGCGGCGCGGGCCGAGCGGATGGTGGAGCTCGGCGGCATGCGAATCTAGTGGTGTGAGTCACTCTTGTGCGGCATTCTGGTCGGTGCGTACGCGTTCGCTGCAAGGCGCAGCGACGACGCGACTTCGCTGCAAGTCTCGGAGGAGGCGCAACGCAGCAGCGGGCGGGTACGCACCGACCAAAACGCCGCACGAGAGTGACTCACACCACTAGATTCGCGCTGTAGCGGTCACTCGCTCGTCAACTGCGCGTGCGTCTCCGGCTGGAGCTGCTGGTACTCCTCGGAGTTGTCGCCCGGCTGTGTCTGGCCGGTCGTGCGCACGTACAGGTCGAACAGCTTCTGCTCGATCGGGAACGTGTAGTTGCTGCGCTGCAGACGCCAGCCCGCCATCTTCGAGAGGCCGCGGCGCATCCACTGCGGGCCCTCTTGCACGTGCATGTCGTAGATCGCGGCGGTGTTGTTGTACCGCTGCCACGAGTGGCGCACGGCCTCGGGCAGGGGGGTGTTCTGCGAGTTGTACTTGTACTCGAAGCAGTTGCCCCACTCCTCGAAGTTGGTCGGCGCCTCGTAGCCGAGCTGGACGGCGTGGGCGAAGTCCTCGGTGCCCGGGATGGGGCGGAAGGGGTACACGTCGGAGCCCGCGATGGGGTACATGTACTTGATCTTCGCGGCCATCTTCAGCGTGTTCTCCATCGACTCCTGGGTCTCACCCGGGTAGCCGATGATCCAGAACGTGCCGGGCACGATGTTGCGCTTGCACAGCTCGCCGATCGCGGTCGGGATGTTCTCGATCTTGATGAACTTCTTGATGCGCTCCTGCATCTCCCACGACCCGGCTTCCGCGCCGAGCCAGAGGAGGTGACACTTCGACTCCTCGAGGAGGTCGAGCGTCTCCTTCTTGTAGCGCATGATCGTCTCGATCTCGATCGTGCCGTTCCAGTGGATCGGCACCTTCAGATCGACGAGTGACTCGCAGAACTCCTTGGTGCGCTTGTCGGAGACACCGAAGTTCGCGTCTTGGAAGCGCAGGACGTCGAACCCGAAGCGCTGCTGGAGCTCGGCGACCTCTTCGGCGAGCCGCCTGCCCGGGATCGCCTTCCAACGCCGCCCCGTGACGAGCGGCGAGCAGCAGAACGTGCACGGCTCGGGGCACCCGAAGCTCGAGAAGAACGAGAACCCCTTCGGCGGATTCTGCGGCGTCCAGTGCCCGGGCAGCGGGAAGCGGTGGCGGATCTTCAGGTTGCGCGTCGGGCGCAGCTGGAGGTCGACGTAGCGGTCGTACTCGAGCAGGTCCCACGGTACCGGCTCGAACTTGTCGAAGCCGACGACGGGGCGGTGGTCGGTGAAGATCATGCGGCCGTCGCGGTGCACCGCGAGGCCAGGCACGTTCTCGAGGTCCTCGCCGGCGTCGAGCGCCTGGACGACGTCGCGGAACGTGATCTCGCCCTGTCCGATCGCGACGGCGTCGGCTACGCCGTGCTCGAAGTAGAGCTCGGGGATGACGCTGGGGAACCAGCCGCCCCAGATGATCGGGACATCCGGGAAGCGCTCGCGCACTTGCTTGGCGACCCGGTAGCCGTCGTAGACCTGGTAGCCCAGGATGCACGAGCTGCCGAAGCACAGCGCGCCCTCGCACGCCTCGAGCACCTTCTTCTCGTAGTCGGGCTCGATCATCGCGTCGATCATCACGACTTCGTAGCCGTCGGCGATGGGACCGGACGCGATCTGCAGGAGCTCGAGCGGCAGGAGGTCGGCGCTGAACGTCTCTCCGCGGTGCGGGTCCGCCCGGTGGGGCAGGAACAGGACGATCTTCTTCTTGCGCTGAATCATGGTGCGAATCAAACAGGTGCGCTGGGCGTGACGCCCGGCGTGCGGTCGAGGTTCTCTTCCGTGCTCCCGTTCAGGATGTGCTTGCGATCCTGACGCGTCAGCCGCACGTAGGCGTGGAAGAGCTTGTGCTCGATCGGGAACGTGTAGTTGCTGCGCTTGAGGCGCCAACCGGAGATCCCTTTCATCGCACGCCGCATGAGGTGCGAGCCCTCCATCGCCAAGCCGTCGTAGAACGTCGACGCGACGCCGTAGCGTTTCCAGGTCGTGACGACTTCGTCGGGAAGCTGCAGGTCGTCGATCTCGAGCTTGTACTCGAGACAGCCGCCCCATTCCTCGAGCGTGTTCGGGGCCTGGTAGCCCAGCTCGACCGACGTGTCGAAGTCCTCGGTGCCCGGGATCGGGCGGAACGGGAAGATGTCCGAGGCGGAGCGCGGGAACTTGTACTTCATCTCCGCGGCGACGCGGATCGTCTCCATCATCGACTCGCGCGTCTCACCGGGGTAGCCGATGATCCACGAGCAGCCCGTCGTGATGTTGCGCTTGTTCATCGCGCCGAGCGAGTACTCGAAGTGGTCGACGTCGATGTCCTTCTTGATCTTCTCCTGCTGCTCCTTCGCGCCGGCTTCGGCGCCGACCGAGATCATGTGGCACTTCGAATCGCGCATGAGGTCCATGCTCGATTCCTTGTAGCGCCAGAGGGTCTCGATCTCGTAGCAGCCCGACCAGAAGAACGGCGAGCCGGCCTCGATCAGGCCTTCGCAGAACTCGTTCGAGCGCTTCTCCGCGACGCCGAAGTTGGCGTCCTGGAAGCGCATGACGTTGAAGTTGAAGCGGTCGTGGCACTCGAGCAGACGCTCCGCGAGCTGTTTGCCCGGGATCGCCTTCCAGCGCCGGCCCGTGACGATCGGCGAGCAGCAGAACGTGCACGGCTCGGGGCACCCGAAGCTCGAGAAGTAACTGAAGCCGCGCACCGGCGTCCCCGCGGGAAGGTCCCACGGGTCGGGGTACTTGTGGCGCATCTTCCACGGACCGGTGTTCTGTTGCCGAGCGACGTACTCCTCGTAGTCGATCAGGTGCCACGGAGCGTCGGGGATGCTGTCGAACCCGACGACGGGACGGTGGTCGGTGTACACGGGCTTGCCGTCGCGCTGCACGAGCAGGCCGGGGACACTCGTGAGGTCCTCGCCGCTGTCGAGCGCCTGGACGACGTCCCAGAACGTCAGTTCTCCCTGGCCGAGGCCGACGGCATCGGCGATGCCCTCCTCGAAGTACAGCTCGGGAGCGACGCTCGGGAACCAGCCGCCCCAGATCATGGGCAGGTCCGGGAAGCGCTCGCGGATCTTCTTCGCGACCCGCGCCCCGTGGGCGACCTGGAAGCCGAGGATGCACGAGCTCGCGAAGCACAGGGCTCCGTCACAGAGCTCGTAGAGCCGTTCCATGTAATCGTCGTGCACCATCGCATCGACGATCACGACCTCGTACCCCGCTTGTTCGGGCAGGGCGGCGATCTGCAGCAGCTCGAGCGGCAGCAGGTCGGCGGCTACACGCACGCCCTCGTCGGGATCGGCCCGATGAGGCATGAACATCACGATGCGTTTCTTGCGCTGGATCATCTGCGCTGGGCTAGCTGCGCCTGGCTTGCGGTCCGGTTCGTATGAGGCCCCGACGGCGCAACGGCACCACCGGGGTCTCGGGTGCGATCTCAGAAGGTGACGTACACGTGAGCATTATGGCTTCTAGCCCAAAAACGGGGGCGGTGCTCCGTCCTTGTTCCTGAGTGATCGGCGTGTGCTCGTCGCCGGGTTGATCCGTTCCCGGGAAGCCCAGCGGAAGCTGGAGGGTATGTGGGCGCGGAAGCCCGCCGAGAGCATACCCGGGACGGGGGGGGGGGAGGGGCTCGCAGGTGGGGGGGATTCGGGCGGGTGGCGGGGGCAACATGAGATGGGGCCGAGGGCGCGGTTGGGGCTGTCCAGGCTCGATTCGGGAGGCGGGTATCGCGGTGGGTTGGTTCTGTGGCCCCCGTTTCCATCGTGCGCCGTGCTCCTCGGTTCGCCTGCGGCTCGCTTACGGTTCGGCCCCTCCCGGGAACGGGTACGAGCACGTTCACGGGGAGGAGCCGAACCGGGGCGAAGTGGGAAGCAACGGCCAAAGACGAGGCAACGAGTGCGGGAGGACGTTGCCCCCCTACTGGACGCTATACGTCGCCAGCACCCACTCCCGCCACGCCGCATCGAACTGCTGGTAGTTCATCCCCAGATCGTCCACGAACGTCCTGCGGTGCACATCCCACATCCCCGTCCCGTCATCGATGAACTTGTCGTTGTACAGACCCTTGATCGCGTCGAGCAGAGTCCCGAGGAAGTCCGGGTGCTCGGTCATCAGGAAGTCCACCATCGACCACGTCGTGTAGTGGTGCTCGAGCTCCAGCTCCGCGTAGCTCTTCATCCCCACCAGCTGCGCCATCCGTGGCGCCTTGCCCTGGGTGACGAGCTTGCGCGTCGGCGGCTGCCACTTGTGCTTGCGCGTCATCTCGGCCACTGCCCCCTCCGAGGAGTCGAAGGTGTTGAAGCGTGGGTTGATGCGTCGCTCGACCCAGTGCGCCAGGCCTTCGTGGATCCACACCGGTGTCTCGTAGGAGTAGTGCTTGTAGCCGTCGAGCAGCTGATGCACGACGTTGAACGCGACGTGGCCGTGGAGGGCTTCGTCGGTCTTCAGTCCACCCTGCTGGATGTGGACCACGAGCTGGAGCACGTCGAGGTCGGTGAGGTTCCAGCGCTGGGTCAGCTTCGTGAGCAGGCCGTAGTACTGCTTCAGGTACGCGCGGCTCGCGCCCTCGCTCGGGACGATCAGGACCTCGTACTGGCCCTTCTGCCCCAGGTGTGGACCTTGGCCCATGTACTTGCCCGTCGTGTCCCAGGGCTTGGTGCCGTCGGGGAAGTCCTCCTCGATGACACCGAGGATGTCGATCATCTCGTCCCACACGTCCTGCAGCCGCTGGGCGTACAGGTGCGAGCGCAACCACGGGTCCATCGTGCGCGGCTTCTCGGGGACGTCGGGCAGGAACTCGCGCAGGCGCGCGCACTCGGCGCGGATCTTCTCCTTCTCCTTCTGCGTCACCTTGATCCTGCCGAGGCCGAAGCCGAGCTTGAAGCGCTCGGTCTCGGTCCAGATGATCCGGCTCGGCGTGAGGCCTGCGTCGGCGCCCTTGGTGTCGGGCTCCTTGCCGAACGCGAAGCCGCCGTGCGAAACGACGCCGACGGCCTTCATCTTCTCCGCGTCGCCGTGGCAGTAGGGACACTGCACGGGGGCGTTGAAGGGCTGCGACTTGTCGCGCAGCTTCTGCGCGGGCGCGACGCCAGCGAGGAGCAGCGCAACCAGAAGCAGGGGGCCGAGCTTCACAGACGCGCCTTCCACTTCTGGGCGAGCTCGATCGCTTCGAACACCGGCAAGCGGTCGATCGGCGGCTCGCCGTCGACGACGCCGCGCAGCATGTTGATCGTCGCGATGCGCAGGCCGTTGTCGGTGTCGTCGAGGAACTTGCGGGTGTGCGCGATGGCGCTCGAGTCGCCGCAGCCCGCGAGCATGCGCAGCGCCGCGATCTTGTCGTCGCGCTTGCCGGACAGCTTGGTGACGACGGCCTTCGTCGCCGCCTCGCCGCGCACGGCCTCGAGGGCGGAGCGCAGCTCGCTCTTGTGGTCGCCCCATCGTTTGCGCGCGCGCGCGAAGAGCGGGTCGAGGCCGAGGAGGGATCCCGTCGAGGTCGCCAGCAGCGCTGCGAGGTAGACGTCCTCGTCCTCCATCTTCTTGCGCTCGAGCCCTGCTCGGGCCGCGGCGAGCGCGTTCTCGGCGCTCTCGCGTAGTCCTGCGTCGCGGTAGGGCGCGGCGCGTGCCAGGGCCCAGCGCCGAACGGGTGCCTTCTTGCTGGCGAAGTATTCGCCGAGCAGGCGCGTGTGGGCTTCCCCGACGACGGAGTCGAGGACGGCGGTGATGCGCTTCTGCGCGTCCTCGTCGCGCTCCTTGGGCAGGATTCTCAGGAGCGCGGGAGCGACGCCCGCGCCCGCGGCGATCAGGCCCGTGTGCGCCTCTTGCGCCATCGCCTCGGTCGCGGCCTTGCGCAGCCGCTTGATGTCGGTCGCGACCTGTTCCTTGTTCTCGACCGCCGGCCAGGCATCGAGCTTCTCGGGCGGCGCGGGCTCGGGGACGGGGTCCTGAGCCGCGGCGGCGAGGGGCGCTGCGAGCAGGAGCAGCAGCAGGATGGGCATCGCTCTAGTCCTGGTCATCACGGATCGTGTCACGGGAGTACTTGAAGTGGGCGGGGACGAGCTCTTCCCAAGCGGGATCGACGACTTCGAAGTCCGCCTGGTCGACCGCCTGCTGCAGGAGCAGGAACGGGCCTTCCGGTGGAAGATACGGCACGAACACGCGCTCGATCGTGATTCGTGTGTTCAGGTCCCATTCCTCCGACGGCGGAGCGGACACGACGCGGAAGAACGTGAAGCCGCCAACCGTCTCGTGGACGTCGGACCAGATGCCCTCGGTCTCGCTGCGGGCGAGTCCCCAGACGTCCATGCCGAACTCGCTGCGCCAGTGGCCCTCCAGCTTCTCGATCTGCGGCCCGTCCGTGGCGAGCCCCTCGCCCGCGAGCACCGCTTCGTAGAGGGTCGAGACCTCTTGCCGCGCCCGTTCGTACGCTTGCGGATCGAGCTGCCTGGCGACGGCGCGCGGCATGCAGATGTTGGCGAGCGCCTTGCGTCGCAGGGAGGGCAGGCTCTCGTCGGGCTCGATCAGGCCGATCGTCTCGACGAAAGCATCGACCTCGTTCGCGTAGACGTAGCCCGCATCGACGCGCAGGATCGCGCCCGCTGGATGATGTTCGACGTCGGGGGGTCCGGGGGGCGGCGCGACGGGGTCCTGGCTGCACGTCCAGGCGCCCACGCTGAGCGTGGCGAGGAGCGTGGCAGCGAACAACGTGGAAGAGGTGCGAGGCATGGCGCCCATGGTAGTCGCCCCGGGCGCCCGTGTTTCCGTCAAGCCCGCTCAGGCCTGCTGGCGCGCGTCGAAACGAGCCACGAACGGCAGAGCGCGGTCGATCAGGAACCGGTAGGCGTTCAGCACGTTCTGTTCGAGCGGCTCGAGGCCGCGCGTAACGAGCGTGGGGCCGAAGGTCCCCTGCACCTCGATGAACAGCGAGCGGACGTCGTTGTTGTAGGACTCGATCCGCAGCGAGTAGGCGTTCGTCTCTTCCTTGTGGGGCGGGAAGACCATGCGCAGCCCGTAGAGCTGGGGCTCGCGCCCGAGCGCCCGCGTCTGGTCCTCGAACCCGAACATGCCCTCGCGCAGGAAGGCGCGGGCGTCCTTGTAGGCGCGCGGGTTGATCAGGCTGCGCAGGGTGACCTGCTGGCCGGTGACGACCTGGATGCCGCGCAAGGGGGCGGCGGCCCCGAGGACCTCGAAGACCCGATGGGCGAAGCCCTCGTGGGTCAGGCTCCCTAGCTCCTCCCGGAACTGGACCCGGTCGTTCAGGAAGGCGACCTGGGACGAGGCGCCGGGGTGGGCGACGGGGTTGGAGAGGACCGGGCCGACCGGGGTCACGGCGAAGCTCGAGTAGGCCGGCTCGCCCGCCTCGAACATCTGGTTGTGCAGACGCTGGACCGGCCGCGGGTCGGGGGGGATGGCGGGGTGGAAGACCTCGCTCAGGAAGGCGATCGTTCGGGGTTGATAGACCATGCGGTGCCGGATCTGGCCGGATCCTGACCCAACCCCTAAACTACCCGACTTGTCGGCTCCAGGCTGGCCCCTCACAAAGACGATGCACGCCCCTCCGGACGGGTCCCCGGACGGGTCCTGGAAGCCGATTCCGGTTTTTCTCTCATCAGCGGCCAACCCCTCCGTAAGCTCTTCGCCCCGCCAATCGATCTGGCGCGGCGACGGGTGCCAGCCTCACCCGATCCGCCATTGCTCATGCGGCCACCGGCTCGGCCGGGCTGCCAGCCAACCGGAATCATGAAACCGCCCAAGACTGCACTCTGTACCTTCTCGCTGCTCGCCGCGGCCCTCGGTTCGAGCCCGCTCGCGACCGCCTCCCAGGAGCCGGCCGGCACCGCCGAGGCCTCGGCGCCCGCCGTCGATGATGGAAAATCCGTCTTCGGCGACCCGGTCTACGTCAACGGCAAGCGCATCAGCGACTTCGCGATCAAGCGCTACCTCTGCTACGGCAAGGGCCGCAATGCGCTCGAGTCGCGCAAGCTGCAGGCGCTGATGGATCAGGAGATAACCCTGCGCCAGCGCGACTACTTCAACCGCAACCTGGAGGACACGTTCCCCGGGAAGCTCGCGGACGAGCTGACCGACGACGAGCGCAAGCAGGTCCAGGCCAAAGTCGACGAGGAGATGAAGCGCTTCGAGATCGACGAGACGTACTACGAGTACGAGCTGAAGCGCCAGAACGACGACTTCATACGGCGCTACCCGACGCTCGATCTCGACACCGAGATCCTGCGCGCCTACCAGAGCGTCGACTGGTACGAGGACCAGCTGCACCAGACGCTGCAGTTCGACCAGATCTTCTACCCCGGGGACGCGAACGACTGGCCCGAGCTGACGATCGAGGCGATCCACGGCGGATCGCCGAACGTCGACCTGGTCGAGGACTACCGCAAGAACTGGCTGCTCCGCAAGGAAGAGGCCGAGCGCGAGAACAAGCCGCTCCGTCGCGAAGACGAGATGATGATGACGCTCCTGCGCGACTTCGTCATGAACGCTCTCAACGCGGTGGTCGAGGTCGATACGAGCTACGACGGTATCCCCGAGAACCTGCTCATGGCTGTCGAGGGTCAAGGCATCCGCCGCGAGATCACCGTCGACGAGGTCTACGAGGACATGAAGCACGCGTTCACGGAGAACGACATCCGCGAAGCGAAGGAGTTCCTGGCGCTGCTCGGAGCGACCAAGGACAAGCTGACCGAGATGAACCAGCTTCAGGACGCCGAGACCTTCCACCAGTATTGGGAGGGGCTCCACGCCGACCTGAAGGACACGATGTTCAACATGGACTTCCTGGCGCTCTCGGGCCACCAGTTCCCGTCGCGCGAGTCCTACTACAGGCACATGGGCCTGCTCGAGTCGTTCCGCAAGATGATCGCGCCGGACCTCGAGAAGAACGAGAACGGCACGTTGTCGGAGGCGCTCCAGTCGCACCTGCCCGTCGCGAACGGGATCATGGGACTGGCCAAGGCCGACGTCGACATCCTGCTCGTCTCGGCGTTCGACTTCCCCAACTACAAGTGGAAGGAGAACGGTTGGGAGTGGGCCGAGAAGGAGGCGATTCGCATCCGCGAGGAGGTCGACGCCTACCTCGACAAGCTCGGCAAGGACGCCGACGCGCGCGCCGCGGCCGAAGCCGCCGGCACGCCCTACACGGGGAACGCCGACCTCAAGTCGTTCGCGGAGTTCTGGAGCAACATGCTCGACATTCACTCCGAGTACTGGGATCCGCCGCTTCCGGCCGAGGGCAAGACGCCGCCCGCGATCGGCCTGAAGAACAAGGGTCGCTTCGGCCTCATGACGCGCAACGACCTCAAGCGCGCGATCGGTGAGAGTTCGTACTGGCACTACCTGTCGGGCAGCTCGATCGTCGACACGATCTTCTTCGACCTCGAGCCGGGGACGATCGGCGGTCCGTACTACGGCCCGCACGGGTTCTACATCGTCTACCTCGAGACCCGCACGGCGCCGACGAACCCGCTGAACTACCGCACGGATCGTCACTTCGAGATGCTGAAGGAAGACTACACGCGTGCGCGGTTCACCGAGTTCTCGCACCAGGCGCTGAAGGACGCGAAGGTCCAGGGCCTGAATTGACCGGATGTGCCGGGCGGAGCCCGGCCCATCCGGTCAACGACACCTACGGTGTCGACGCTGTTTGCTGGCGCCACACCTGACGGTGTGGCAGCTGGGTGCCGATAGCCGCAGAGACAACACTACGCGAGCCCGTGTCCACCACTGGATGCGGGCTCGCGCTTTACTTCCCGTGACAGCGGGTCGAGAATTGCCAGCTTGAACGTTCGTCTTCGAACTCTCGTCGAGCTGCTCAAGCCCTACGCATGGCCCTACCGCTGGCACCTGCTCGCGGTCTTCGTGCTCGGTATGCTCGCGTCTGCGTTCGCGCAGGCACCGTTCCTGTTGCTCGCGCCGACGTGGCAGGTGCTGTTCCCTAGCGACAGCGCGATCGAGGCCCCGCGTTGGCTCGACGTGACCAAGAAGCTGGTCTTCGGCGAGGAGACGTTCGCGACGCCCGACGAGCGCATGAGTCTGCTCTGGCGGGTCGTCTGGTTGATCGGGGGCATCTCGATCGTGGCCGGGGCGATGCAGTACGCGCTCGTGCTCGTGTCGCGCTGGGTGGCGGTGCGCATGGTCGTACGGCTGCGCGTCGACGTCGCGCGGCACCTGATGAGCCTGTCGCTGCGGTACCACTCCAAGCGCAAGTTCGGCGACCTCTTGTCGCGTGTGTCGGGCGACGTCGCCAAGACGCTGACGTTGGTCAACATCGCGCTGCGCGAGCTCGTGCAGCAGCCGACGATGGTGATCGCAGCGATGATCGGGGCGTTCTTGATCTCGCCCGAGGCGACGCTGTTCGTCGTCGTTGGCCTGCCTGTCCTGGCGGTGCCGATCGCGCTGTTGATGACCAAGGTCCGCAAGCGCAGCCGCAAGACACGCGATCAGGCCGGCGAGGCCAACCAGGTCCTGACCCAGATGTTCCGCGGGATCCGGACGGTCAAGGCGTTCCGCGCCGAGGAGCGCGAACTCGCGCGCTACCGCGCGGCCAACGAGACCTTCGTTGCGGCGACGATGAAGATGGTGCGCACGGTCGCCCTCTCGCAGACCTGGACGATGGTCTACACGAACATCGGCATGGGGCTGATGCTGGTGTTCGTCGGCTGGCTGACGATCCGTCGTGGCGCCGTCTCCGAGCCCGGGTCGATGATCGTGTTCTTCATGTTCATCTCGACCGCCTACAAGGGCGTCAAGTCGACGACGCGGTCGTGGACCAAGGTCGCCGAGGCGATGGGCTCGGTCGACCGCCTCCTCGAGCTCCTCGACCAGGAGCCCGACATCGTCGAGCCCGAGGAGGCCCAGGTCCTGACGAACCTGGGCGATGGCGTCGCTTTCGAGAACGTCTCGTTCATCTACCCGGGCAGCGACCGCCCCGCCGTGCACGACGTGTCGCTCGAGATCCGGCGCGGCGAGACACTCGCGCTCGTCGGTCCCTCCGGCTCGGGCAAGAGCACCCTCGTCGACCTCATCGCACGCTTCATCGACCCGACCTCTGGCCGCATCGCCGCGGGCGGCCACGACCTGCGCGAGCTGACGCTCGACTCCTGGACCGCGATGTACTCGATGGTGACCCAGGACCCGTTCCTGTTCCACGCCTCGATCGGCGAGAACCTGCGCTTCGGCAAGCCCGATGCGAGCGACGAGGAGCTGCACGCCGCCGCGCGTGCGGCGAACATCCACGAGTTCATCGCCGACCTGCAGCAGGGTTACGAGACGGACGTCGCCGACGCCGGCGCGCGGCTCTCCGGCGGCCAGCGCCAACGCATCACCGTCGCGCGCGCGTTCCTGCACGGCGGCGAGCTCTTGCTCCTCGACGAGGCCACGAGCGCGCTCGACACCGAGTCCGAGTCCGTTGTGCAGGCTGCAATCGACGACCTAATGGTCGGGCACACCGTCGTCGTGATCGCGCACCGGCTGTCGACCATCCGCAATGCGGATCGGATCGCCGTCCTCGACGAGGGACGGCTCGTGGAGCTCGGCACGCACGAGGAGCTGCTTGCGCAGGCGGGGCTGTACGCGCGGCTGCACGCGCTGCAGTTCGCCGACGAGGTCGTGCGCGCGGAGTAGCGTCGCCGCTACTTCCAAGTCGCTGCTACTCTCGCAGCAGGCAGACCGCCTGCACCGCGACGCCCTTGCCGCCGGCCAATGCGCCGAGCCCCTCGACCGTCTTGCCCTTGACGTTCACGCGCGCAGCCTCCGCGCCGACGAGCTCGGCGATCCGCGCACGCATCGCGGCGCGGTGCGGCGCGATGCGCGGGCCCTCGGTCGCGATGACGACGTCGAGGCTCAGCACGGTGAAGCCCTCGGCGTGCACGCGTTCGACCGCCACGGCCAGCAGCTCCGCGCTGTCGGCCCCGGCCCAGCGCGCGTCGTCGTCGGGGAAGAGCGTTCCCAGGTCGTCCAGCCCCGCCGCGCCGAGCACGGCGTCGGTCACCGCGTGCAGGACCGCATCGCCGTCGGAGTGTCCGCTAGGTCCCGTCGGGTGATCGATCGTCACTCCGCCCAGGATGCACGGCCGTCCCGCGACGAGCCGATGGACGTCGAAGCCCAAGCCGATCCTCATTCGGACTCCCGCGCGCGCAGGATCGCTTCGGCGATCAACAGGTCCTCGGGGGTCGTCAGCTTCAGGTTGTGCGCGTCACCGGGAACGATCAGCACCGGACCGACGTAGCGCTCCCACAGCGCCGCGTCGTCGGTCGGACGATAGCCGTCGCGGTCCGCTTCGGCGAGCACCTCGCGCAGCTTCGCGACCCGGAATCCCTGCGGCGTCTGGGCGGCCCACAGGATCGCGCGGTCGAGCGTGCTGACGGCCTCCTTGCCGTCGGGCGAGGCCTTGATGGTGTCGCGCGCGCGAATGGCGAGCAGTGCCGCACCGTGCTCGGCGGCGAGCGCGGCGACGCGCTGCACGTCGACGGCGCGCACGAGCGGGCGGGCGGCGTCGTGCACGAGCACCACGTCGCAAGCGTCGGACACCGCGCGCACGCCGGCCTGCACCGAATCGGTGCGTTCCGCTCCGCCGGCGACGCACTTGGCTCCGGTCAGCTCCGCCATGCGTTCGAGGTCGTCCTCCTGGGCCACGATCACGATCTCGTCGACGCTCGCGAACGCCGCGCAGGTGTGCTCGATCACCGTCCGTTCGCCGAGCTGGAGGAACGGCTTGCGGGGGCCGCCCGCGGCGTTCATGCGCGTCGATCGGCCGGCAGCGACCAGAACCGCGGCGACGCGGTGCTCGCGCTCGGACACGGTATCGGAGTTGGAGGACTCGAATTCGGAGCTAGACGACATGAACCGACCTCGGGATTAGCGTAGGTTCGCGACCGGCTCAACACCATGTCCGCGTCCATTCCCGAAGTGCCCGACGGCCTGCCGTGGACGATCGTGCTCGGCATCGACCCCGGTACGGTCGTCGTCGGCTACGGCGCGATCGTCCTGCGGCCCGAAGGGCCCACGCTGCTTGCCGCCGGGACGATCCGTGCCTCGCGCACGACCGACGTGCCGACGCGACTCGGCCACATCCGCTCACAGCTCGACGACGTGATCCGCAGCCTCAAGCCCGACGTCGTGGCGGTCGAGAAGGCGTTCTTCGGCACCAACGTCGCCTCGGCGCTGCGGATCGGCGAGGGGCGCGGCGTCGCGCTGTCCGCCGCCGCGTGCCATGGCGCGCGCGTCATCGAGTTCCCGCCCGCGGTCGCCAAGCGCACCCTGGTCGGCAACGGCGGTGCGGACAAGGCGCAGGTGGCACAGATGGTCGCGGCCGAATTGCGCCTCCCGGAGGCGCCAGCGTCCCTCGACGCGACCGACGCGCTGGCCCTCGCGCTGACATACGTGCACCGCAGCCGCTTGACCGGTACGCTTTGACCATGGTGCCCGACGAGCGCGAGGACGTCCCGGCAGAGGTTCTGCAGAGGGAGCTCGAGATCGGCCTGGCCCACGCGCTGCCGGGGGTCGAGATCGTTGATCGCGACCTCGGTCTCGGCACGATCGCGGCCGATCTCGTCGGGGTCGATCCCCAGGGCCGTCTCGTGCTCGTCCTCATCCCCGAAGACCCCGGCGACGCCTCGGTGCTGACCGCGATCGATGCGATGTCCCAGGCGCGTGGCACCCTCGCCCTGCTCGCGCGCCACCTGGAGGAGCCGCGTCTCGCCCTCGACCTGGCGCCGCAGATCGTGCTGGTCGGCGAACGCTTCGAGCCGCGCACGATCGAGCGCCTCTCGGTCTTCGACGAGCTCGAGCTGCGGCTGCTCGAAGTGCGCGAGGTGCGCAGCGCGCGCAGCGTCTCGACTTTTTTTGTCGACCCGGGCGCGGGTGCGGCCGGTGCGCCACCCAAACTCGAGGCGCGCGGCGTCGAGAATTTCCTCGTCGGGCTCGACGAGGACCAGCGAGCGGGGACCGAGCTGCTCGTGCGGCGCCTGGAGCGCGTGGGCGAGGGGGTCCAGCTCGTCGCCGCTGGGGAACGGCTCGAATGGCGCTTCCGCGGTGCCCCGCTCTGCTCGGTGGCGCCGGTGGGCGACGAGCTCCAGGCCAACTTCCCGCGCGGCGCACCACGCCCCCTCGTCGAGGCCGAGGACTTCGAGACCTTCGTCGAGGGCGCGATCGAGCGCTACTTCGACCTGCTCGACGGCCCGCCCCAGGACGAGGACCTCCAGGACGTCGAGATCGTCCCTCCGGCCGACACGGGGCCGATTCTCACCCCCGAGGAGATCGAAGCCTTCCGGGAATAAGGGTCTCCCGTGCCGTTTCTGGCACGGCCGGCGTGTAAGGCCTCCTAGTGGGGTGATTCAAAAGTTCGGCTCATTTGTCCGGCCTATTTCGCGCGGCGGCGTCGTTGCCGGAACCCGGGAGTAGCACAGAGGCTACGCCCGGAACCCGGCGCCTAGCCGCCCCACGAAACCGGCTCGGACAAATGAGCCGAACTTTTGAATCACCCCACTACCGTTTTCCCTAGTCGGAGCTTGGATCGGCCCGTCCAGTTTGGAACGGTGCCCGGCGTCCAGGTACTTCGATGAAGTGGGAGCAAGCTCTCCAGCTCTTGCGCTTCGGTCAGAAGATCCCGACCGAGCGAACCACGGGCCCGGCGTTGCACTGCAAGGTCGAGCCGGACCCCCTCGGTGTCGTCCGAGCCACGTCGATCTGCGTCGTCAGCGGCAAGGGCGGTACGGGCAAGTCGCTCGTTTCGGCGTCGCTCGCGAACCTGCTCGCACGCCGTGCGCGCACGCTCGTCGTCGATGCTGATTTTGGAGTCGGCAACGCGCACATCCTGCAGGACGCCTCGCCCCAGTACACGGTCGTCGATGTCGTCGAAGGCCGGCGCGACCTGCGCGAGGTCGTCCACACGTGCGGCGAGCAGCTCGATCTGCTCGCAGGCGGATCGGGCTACGCGCGCATGGCGGGGCTGACGCCATACGAGCTGCACCTGATCGCGGGCGGGCTCGAGAAGCTCGAGCTCTCCTACCGCTACGTGCTGGTCGACTCGGCCGCCGGGGTGTCGAGCCAGACCGTGGCGTTGGCGGCTGCCTCGGACGTGACGCTCCTCGTGACGACGCCCGACGTGACCGCGATGACGGACGCGTACGCGTTCCTCAAGGTCTTCCTGCAGCGCAAGCCCGTCAGCGACCCTCTACTCGTCGTCAACCGCGCGACGAGCGCCGAAGAGGCCGAAGCGACCGCGAAACGCATCCTCGGCGTCTCGCAGAAGTTCCTCGGCCGCCAGCCGCGCTGGGTGGCGACCCTGCCCGAGGACCGCGCCGCCTTCCGCTGCACGCAGCGCCGCAGCCCGGTCGTCGTGGCCGAGCCCGACTCGGAGCTCGGCCTGGCGCTGCAAGAGCTCGCGGCGGCGGTCGACGAGGAGGTCGGCCGGTCGTGTGCGCGCGGCATCGGGCGGACGCTCCTGCAGCGCGTCGGGTATTCGCCCAAAAGCGGCTGATCGCCCGCAACCGGGCCCCCCGCCCGCTGGTCCCCTGGAGCGTGGATCGGGACCCGAACCTCACACCTCCGGCCCCCGCCTGGGCGTTCTTGCTCCTCGGCTGGATGGCCGGGGTGGCCGTGCTCGCCTTGCTCGACGCCTGGATGCCCCGGCGGCAGGCCATTGTTCCAGAGTGCACCTTCGGGCCGGAGCCGATCCCACTGGGACCGCCCGGGCCGAGCGCGCTGCGCCGCATCGCGGGGGTGGGAGAGAGGCGCGCGCACGTGCTCGCCGAGGCCCTGTGGCAGCGTTGGAGGCCCGAGGGCTGGGCCCACGTGCTGGCGGCCGCTCAGCAGCCTGGAACGATGTCCAAAGCTTTCGACCTCACGACCGTACCCGGGATTGGCCCCGTGACCTCGGGCCGTGTCGACGCCTGGCTTCTCGAGCGGGCCGGAGAGCTACGCCCTGCTCATCTGGACCCAGGGCGAAGCGCGCCCGTACACTCGGCGGCCGAACGGCGCCCAGCCGACGACGTTCCATGCCCCCTCTCCCCCCCCGTTCCCAATCCCAATCCCACTCCGGTTCCGGGCCGGCCCAAGAACCGGTCCAGGCGCCGGGCCCCAATTCGGGCCCGGTCCCAGGCGACGGGGAGAGCCGCGGGGCGACCGGCCTGCCGGCGCCGCGCACGGGCCCCCCCGCGCCTCTCGACCCCGGGTTCGTCGATGCGGCCGTCGAGGCGGCGCTGCGCGAGGACCTGGGAGCCGCTGGCGGGACGCTGGCCGAGGCCCTGGAGGGCGACCGCACGACGACGGTCTCGGTGCCGCGCGGCGCCCGCGCCCGGGCGCGCCTCGTCGCCAAGGCGACCGGCGTCCTGGCCGGGCTGGCGGTGTTCCGCCGCACGTTCGAGCTGTGCGATCCCGGCGTCGTGTTCACGGCGAGTGCGAGCGACGGAGACCGGGTCGCGCCGGGCGACGTGCTGGCCGAGGTCGTCGGCGACGCGCGTGCGCTGCTGGTCGCCGAGCGGACTGCGCTCAACTTCACGCAGCGCCTGTCGGGCTGCGCGACGCGCGCAGCCGACCTCGTCGAGCTCGCGCGGGCAGCGGGCCCCAGCGAGAGTGGGGGCGAGAGTGGGGGCGAGAGTGCGGGCGAGAGTGCGGGCGAGAGTGCGGGCGAGAGTGCGGGCGAGAGACCATCGCTGCGGATCCTCGACACACGCAAGACGACGCCGAATCTGCGCGTCTTCGAGCGCTACGGCGTGCGCTGCGGCGGAGGAGAGAACCACCGCTTCGGCCTTTTCGACGAAGTGTTGCTCAAGGAGAACCACATCGAGCTCGCCGGACGTTCGATCGAGGCCGTGCTCGCGGACCTGCGGGCCGATGTCGGTCCCGGCGTGCGCATCACGGCCGAGGCGCGCGACGACGCCGAAGCGCGCGCCGCCGTGGTCGGAGGTGCGGATGTCGTCCTCCTCGACAACATGACATCCGATACGATGGCGCGCCTGTGCCCGGTGTTGCGCGGTCTCGCCGACGAGCGCGGACGGCCGGTCGAGCTCGAGGCGTCGGGGAACGTGACCGAACGCACGCTGCCCGCGATCGCGCGCTGTGGTGTCGACCGTGTGTCGATCGGGGCACTGACGCACTCGATCCCAGCGCTGGACCTCTCGCTCGATCTCGAGCCGCTCCCGTCCACGGAGACCGAGCGGTGAACGACATCCGGCGCATCGAAGGCGACCACGAGCTACGCCTCGATCTCCCCGCGGCTCATAGCGCGGGGCGCATGGCGCGCCAGATGATCAAGCAGTTCGCGCTGGCCGAGTCGATCCCGGAGACCGAGGTGACGACGATCGAGTTCGTGACCGGCGAACTCGTCGACAACGCGGTCGACCACGGTGGCGGGAGCGCCGCGCGCGAGGTGAGCGACCTCGCGAACAACGTCCGCATGGTGGTCGAGTTCGGACTCGAGGGGACGTGCTGGACCGTGCGCGTGCACGACCAGGGCGGTGGCGACCTCGACGAGGTGCGTGAGCTCATCGAACCCAACGACGGATTCCCCGATCTCGAGGACGAACGCGGCAGGGGATTCTTCCTGCTGGCGCAAATGGTGGACACCCTTTCGGTTCACAAGAGCGAGGATGGTCTCGGACTGGCCATTGAGGCCTCCAAGCAATATGACTCTGTCGATTGAATCCGCATCGGATCGCGGGATCCTCGGTGTGCTGCGCGCTGTCGCACGCGTCCTCCTGCGCATTCCGCGCTTGCGCGCCATCCTGCCCGCGGTCCTGTGGGCGGGAGGCATCTGGCTCTTGAGCTCGCTGCGGAGCCTGAACAGTCCCGAGGTCCACATCGTGCGCGCGTTCCTGGGCAACCTCGCACACGCGTTCGAGTTCGGCATTCTCGCCCTCTTCCTCGTGCTCCTGTTGCCGCGCACGCAGAACTGGGTGCGTCTGACGCCGCGGACGATCGCCGCCGCCGCGTGGGCCGCGATCCTGTTCGGCCTGGTCGACGAGGTGCACCAGTCGTACGTGCCGGGCCGCGACGCATCGCTCCTCGACTGGGTGACCGACATCGTCGGCGTCTTCTGCGTCCTCAAGATGGTCACCTACGTCAGCAGCCACGAGGCTTCGCCGCTCGGCACGTCGATGCGGCTCGGCTACGCCTCCGTTCTGTGTTGCGTCGCCGCTGGCTTCGCGACGCTCTACTCCTTTCTGTACGGGGAAGGCCCCTGGATCGGATGACTGCCCCCGTATCGGATGACTAACGACCCTCGCAACTACACGAGCCCGCTCTCGAGCCGCTACGCCAGCGAGGCGATGCGGTTCAACTTCTCCGACACGAAGAAGTTCACGACCTGGCGGCGGCTGTGGATCGCGCTGGCTGAGGCGGAGCAGGAGCTCGGGCTCGCGATCACCGACGAGCAGCTCGACGAGCTGCGTGGCCACGTCGACGACCTCGACCTCGAGCTCGCGCGGCGCTACGAGGCGGAGCTGCGCCACGACGTGATGGCGCACGTGCACGCCTGGGGTGACCAGTGCCCCAAGGCGCGCGGGATCGTGCACCTCGGCGCGACCTCGTGCTACGTCGGCGATAACACCGACTTGATCGTGATGCGCGACGGGCTGCACCTCTTGCGGCGCCAGGTGGTCAGTGTGATCGCCAAGCTGGCGGACTTCGCGCGCGAGTGGCGCGAGCTGCCGACGCTCGGCTTCACGCACTTCCAGCCGGCCCAGGCGACGACGGTCGGCAAGCGCGCGTGTCTGTGGCTGCAGGACCTCGTGCACGACCTCGAGGACCTCGACTACGCCGAGCGCTCGATCCGCTTCCGCGGAGTCAAGGGCACGACCGGGACGCAGGCCTCGTTCCTCGAGCTCTTCGACGGCGATTCGGACAAGGTGCGCGAGCTCGACCGCAAGGTGACAGAAAGCATGGGCTTCGAGCGCACGTTCGGCGTCACCGGCCAGACGTACCCGCGCCAGCTCGACTTCCGCGTGTGCCAGGTGCTCTCGAGCCTGGCCCAGTCGGCACACAAGTTCGCGACCGACTTGCGCTTGCTCGCGAATCGGCGCGAGGTCGAGGAGCCGTTCGGCAAGAAGCAGATCGGCTCGTCGGCGATGCCGTGGAAACGCAACCCGATGCGCTCCGAGCGCATCTGCTCCCTGGCTCGCTTCGTCATGTCGTCGCTCGACAACACGGCGCACACGGCGGCGAACCAGTGGCTCGAACGGACGCTCGACGACTCGGCCAACCGCCGCATCGTGATCGCCGAGTCGTTCCTGGCGACCGACTCGACGCTCAACCTGTACCTCGACGTCGCCTCGGGGCTCGTCGTCCACCCCCCGATCGTCGCGCGCAACCTCGCGGCGGAGCTCCCCTTCCTGGCGACCGAGAACGTGTTGATGGAGGCCGTCAAGGCCGGCGGCGACCGCCAGGACCTGCACGAGCGCATCCGCGCGCACAGCGTCGCGGCGGCGGCGGAGATCAACGCGGGGGGCGAGAACACGATGCGCGCGCGCGTCGCCGAGGATCCGGCGTTCGCCACGATCGCGGGCCAGCTCGACGACCTGCTCGACGGGCGGCGTTACGTCGGGCGCGCGCCGCAGCAAGTTCTGGAGTTCCTCGCGGACGAGGTCGAGCCCTTGCTCCAGCGTCACGCGGATGCAGTTGGTGTGGAGGCAGAGGTCAGCGTCTGATGGCGGGTAGTTCTTCTTCGAAAAACGCCGTTCTGATCGCGATCTTCGGGAACGGCCTCGTCACCGTTCTCAAGTTCATCACGTTCGCGATCTCCGGCTCGGGTGCGATGCTGTCCGAGTCGCTGCACTCGGCGGCGGACACGGGCAACCAGCTTCTGCTCTTCATCGGCATTCGGCGCAGCGAAGGGCCGGCGGACGCCACGTTCCACTATGGACGCGGAGCGGAGCGCTTTCTGTTCTCGCTGTTCTCCGCGATCGGCATCTTCCTGCTCGGCTGCGGGGTCACGCTGTACCACGGCGTACACGCGACCTTGCATCCACCCGAGTTGTCCTACCACTGGTCGATCTTCGCGGTGCTCGGCATCGCCCTGCTCGTCGATGGCTTCGTGCTCTGGAAGGCCGCGCAGATCGTCCTGCAGAACAAGGGCGACAAGAGCTTCATCGAGTACGTGCGCGAGTCGAGCGATCCGACGCTCGCCGCAGTCCTGCTCGAGGACGGCGTCGCCTGCCTCGGCGTCGTGATCGCGTTCGTCGCGATCCTGCTCTCGATGGCGACCGGCAGCCACATCCCCGACGTCGTCGCAACCTTCCTCATCGGTGCGATGATGGGCCTGATCGCGTTCTGGCTCGGCTACAAGAACAGTGCGCTGATCATCGGCAGGGCGATTCCCAAGGACATGCAGGACGACGTCGTCCGGTTCCTCGAGGAGCAGGAATCGGTCGTTGCCGTCAGCGGCATCCGCACCCGCATCGTCGGCTCCGACCTCTACCGCCTGAGCGCTCAGGTCGACTGGTCGGGGGCGAGGATCGCCGAGAGCATGGTCGACTGGGTCGAGGAGCGCGCGGATCGGCTCACGAGCTCCGAGGGACGACGCGAGTTCACGATCGCCTTCGGCGAGCACATGACGAACACGGTCGCGCTCGAGGTCGATCGCATCGAGACCGAGCTGAAGAAGCGCCACCCCGAGCTCGACTTCCTCGATCTCGAGAGCGAGTAGGGCGGGGTGAACGCCCGCTCCGACTCGGCGGCTTCTCCCGGCTCCGGTTCCACTGGGCTGGCCCTGCTTGCGATCTTCGCCGCTGCGCTGTTCGTGCGCGTCGTCTACCTGGCGGAGATGGGGGACTCGGCCCTGCTCGCCGCTCCGCTCGGCGACGCGGCGTACTACGACGCGTGGGCGCGCCGCATCGCCGGCGGCGAGTGGGTCGGGTCCGGGGCGCACTACCTGTCGCCGGGCTACGCGTACTTCCTCGGCGCGCTCTACTCGCTCGGGTTCGAGCCCGAGAGCGCGAGGCTGTTCCAGGCCGTGCTCGGCGCGCTCGGGTGCGTGCTGCTCGCGTCGGCCGCTGGGCGCGCGTTCTCGCCCCGCACCGGCGTCGTCGCGGGCGCGCTGCTCGCGCTGTACGCGCCGGCGATCTACTACGATGGGCTGCTGCAGAAACCGGCCCTCGCCTCGCTTCTGATCGTGCTCACGCTCGAGCTCGTCACGCGCTACCGCGCGCACGCGCGCGGCCGTGTGCTCTTTGGCGCGGGGCTGGTGCTGGGGACGCTCGCGGTGACGCGCGAGAATCTCGCGGTCTTGCCGCTCGTCGCGCTCGCCGCGATCTGGGTGCGACCCGTCGCGCGGGCGCGCCTGCGCGACACAGGCCTGCTCGCCCTCGGGATGTTGCTCGCGCTCGCGCCGCACGTCGTGCGCGACCGGATCGCGGGCGTGCCCGCCGGCCTTCCCGCGAACCTGGGCCCGAACCTGTTCATCGGAAACTCGGAGCACGCCGACGGACTGTACCGGCCGCTCGTGGCTGGCCGTGGGGTGCCCGAGCTCGAGCACGAGGACGCGCACGCGATCGCCGAACGCGAGAGTGGCGCCGCGCGCGACTCGATGAGCGGTGCCGAGGTCTCGCGCTTCTGGATCGGGCGCGCGTTCGCGTGGGCGAGCTCGCACCCTGGAGACTGGCTGGCGTTGACGGCGCGCAAGATGTGGCTGTTCGTGTCCGACCGCGAGTGGATGGACTCGCAGAGCTACCTCGTGTACCGCGCGGAGTCGGAGGTGCTCAAAGTGCTCGGGCCCGTGCTGCGGTTCGGGGTGCTCTTCGCGCTCGCGGTGTACGGCTTCGCGCTCGCCATCGGCCGGCGCGCCGAGCTGTGCGCGTGGTACGTCGGCGTCGCGATCTGCTTCGCCAGCGTCCTGCCGTTCTTCGTCTTCGGACGCCTGCGCTTCGCGCTCGTGCCCTTCCTCGTCCCGTTCGCCGCGCTCGCCGCGCGCGAGCTCGCGCGCCGGGTGAACGCGAGCGACTGGCGCGGGCTCAGGCGGCCGGGTGCCGTGTTCCTGGTCGCCGGCGTCATCAGCTTCTGGCCGGTGGGAGAGCTCGAGCTCGCCGAGTCCGCGACCTGGACGAACGTCGCGACGGCGCTCGACCGGCTGGGGCGAGGCGAGGAGGCGCGCGCACTGCACGAGCGTGCGGCTCGCGCGGGTGGCGACCACGCCGACGCGCACTTCAACCTGGGAGTGAGCTACGCGCTGGCGGGGGAGGTCGACGCGGCGCGCGAGGCGTTCGAGCGAGCGGTGGAGATCCGGCCGGCCTACTTCGTCGATGCGCACCTGGAGATGGCGCGGGCGTTCCTGGCGGCGGGCGACTTTGCGTCGGCGAAGGGGCTGCTGCTCGCCGCGCACGCGGCCGAGCCGCCGACGGCGGCGGCGAGCTACGCGGTCGGCGCACTCCTGTCCCAGGCCGGCTTGCTCGACGCTGCGGAGGAGGCGTACCGGCGCGCGGTCGAGCTCGATGAGCACCACGCGGACGCGCACAACAACCTCGCCTGGCGACTCGCGACGCGCGGGGAGGAGCGCGAGGCGATCCGGCACTTCGAGGCGAGCTTGGCGAGCGATCCCGCTCACCGGCGGGCCCTGTTCAACTACAGCCGGTTCCTCGCCGGGAATCCCGCGGACGCGGTCCGCGACCCGAGCCGCGCGCTCGAGCTGGCCGAGCGCTACCGCGAGCTGGAGGGCGAGGAGGATGCCGGCGCCCTCGATCTCTGGGGCATGGCCCTGTCCGCGGCCGGCCGGCTGGACGCCGCGGCGGAGGCGGCCGAGCGCGCCGCGGACGCCTGGCGCGCGCGGGGCGAGGGACATTCGGAGGCCGGCGCGCTCGCCCGGGCGGCCGATTATCGGGCCGGCCGGCCCTATCGTTACTGATCTGAGACCGGCCGCGTTTGACACGGACCCGGCCGTTTTTGCAATGTCTTGGTAGCGCTGCGTCCAGGCTCCGGACCAGGCGCACCGAGTTCCTCGGGCCGAAACTCATCCGTTCTCGAGGTCGCCGATCCGCACTTCGAAAAGGCGACCGCCCCGTCCTTCCCGACGGGGTAGGGTTCCGGTGAGAATCGCTCCGCGGCCTTCCTGCTCCCCATGGGGATCGGGCTCGGTCCTTTCCTCAGCAGCTTCCTCCTCAGGTGACTCAACCCGGAATCCCCAACGAACTCGTGCTCTCGACGTCCTGCTACGGACCTCGTCTGCGCAAGATCGAAGACCAAGCCTTCTCGGCGGTGGCGATGGGCTTCCGTCGTCTCGAGCTGGGTCTCAATGATCACCCCGTCGACTTGCACGGCTGGGAAGACTCGACCCGCGAGACCGGTATCCGCGTCGACTCGATCGTCGTCGGGACGCTGAACCCGCGCTCGGAGAACATGTCGGGCAGCTTGCTTGGATCGAGCGATCCGGAGAGCCGCGAGCGCGCCCTCAACTCGACCCGGCGCCACATCCGCCTCGCTCAGCAGCTCAAGGCGCCCGTCGTCGTCGTGCGCGGATGCGCCGTCGAGGACCCGCGGCTCGCCACCGAGGCGGCCGAGCTGACCGCCTTGCTCGAGGACGCGTGCGACGACGACATCGAGAAGGTCCAGGAGAAGATCCGGGCGTTCGTGCACAAGGTCCAGAAGCGCGGACACAAGCAGCTGGAGCACTTCTGCCGCTCCCTGCACACGCTGCGCCGGGAGTTTCCCGAGACCCGCATGGCGGTCGAGCCGGGCCTGTTGTTCAACGACCTGCTCAACTTCGAGGCGATGCAGTGGACGCTCGACGACCTGGCCAACCAGGCCGTGGGCTACTGGCACGACACCGGTCGCATCCACCAGCGCGGGATCGCGGGCCTGCCCAACCAGGGCGATTGGCTCGACACCTTTGCGGGTCGCATGTTCGGCGTGCACCTCCAGGACGCCACCCACGAGGAGGCCGAGCTGCCGCCCGGGCAGGGCGAGGTCGACTTCAAGCTGGTCGCCGAATACACCCCGACCGAGGCGGCGCGCGTCGTCGAGGTGAACCCGCGCCATGGCCGGGCCGAGGTCCTCGCCTCTGTCCAGTTCCTCGTCGATAGGAAGTTCTAAAGGAATCGGCGCAGCTTTGCGGGCCTAAGTGCCTGCTGAGGGGCTGTTTAGGGCTTTCAAGGGGGGGTGCCCCAGCTCTTGGGGGGCCCAAGCGTGGCCGAAAACGGGAAAATGCCGGCTCTCACTGGCTCTCTCAGCTCCGAGCGCTAGCCTGTCGCGCTTGATTTTGTCTCGCACCCAGCTCATTGGCCACGAGGGTCGAGATCAGACGTCACTCGGACGATACACGGAGGACCTCCGGGTGACTCTCATGACCGAGCAAGCTCTACCGTTGACCCCCGATTCCGATTCGGGGGAGTGCTCCGCCCAAGAAACCAAGCCCGTCGAGCATCTGCGCGAGGTCTTGGCCGCGGCGTCGAACGCCGCTCCCGTGGGGGCGCGCGAGCGCTTCCTGATCCTGACCCACCGGGGCCCCGACCCCGATGCACTCGGGGCCTGCGAGGGGCTGCGCCGGCTTCTCTCGGCGGGTTTCGGATACCGCCCCGTGGTCGCGACCCTGGGTCGTATCCACCGCGCCGAGAACGTGGCGCTCGTCAACACGCTCGATCTCGACCTCGAGGACTACCAGAAGATCGAGCCCGGCCGGTTCGCGGGGGCGACTCTCGTCGACACGCAGCCCGAGTTCGGCCACACGGTCCTCCCGGGCGAGGTGCCTGTGCTCGCCGTGTTCGACCACCACGTTCCGCCCAAGCGCGAGAACGGCAAGACGCTGCTCCAGATCCCGCATCGCGACGTGCGCCTCGATCTCGGCGCAACCTGTTCGATGATCTATGAGTACCTGCGCGACGCGGGCGTCGAGCTGGACGAGAAGACGGCGTCCGCGCTGTTCTGCGGTGTGCGCTACGACACGGCCGACCTCTCGCGCAACGTGGTGCCGCTCGACGAGGAGGCCTACTACGAGACCTTCCGCCGCGGCGACCGCGCGAAGATCGCGGCGATCGATCACCCGCCCCTCCCGCGGCACTACTACAAGGAGACGTACCGCGCCCTGTCGCGTGCGCGACAGCACGGTCCGCTCGTGCTCGCGTTGATGGGCAAGGTCGAGAACCCCGAGTCCGTCGCGGAGATGGCCGACTTCTTCCTGCGCATGAAGGGCTGCAGCTGGGTCGTCGCGGGCGCTGCCTATGGCGACGAGTACGTCCTCTCCCTGCGCACGGACTACGCGTTCGGCAAGGCCTATCCGTTGATGGAGCGCGTGCTCCGCGGCGAGGGCTCCTTCGGCGGCCACGGTCACATCGCCGGCGGCCGCATCTGCATGTCGGACGACGGCGAGAGCACGGTCAAGAGCATCGAGCGCAGGCTGCGCACCAACGCGCTCGAGGTGATCGGGACGCCGGACGAGGACGATTCGATCCCGCCCGAAGGCCGTCCGATCTCGGAGTGACGCGCCCGCGACTCCTCGTCGCCGGCGGCCTCGACCCGTCCGGTGGCGCAGGCCTCGACGCGGACCGCGACGCGCTCGTGGACCTCGCGGTCGACGCGCGCTTCGTCGCGACCGCGCACACCGACCAGGACGACGGCGCCGTGCGCGCCATCGGCCCGGTCGATGTCGAAACCTGGACGCAAGCGGCGAAGCATCCCTTCGACGCGATCAAGTTCGGCCTGCTTCCCGGCGCCGCGCACGTGCGCGCCGCCGCCGCGCTCGCGACCGGCGTGCGGACGATCGTCGTCGACCCGGTGATCGCCGCATCGAGCGGAGGCCGATTCCTGGACAGCGCGGGCGTCGCGGCGCTGCGCGACATGCTCCTTGCGGCCGGCGTGATCGTGACCCCGAACCTCGACGAGGCGGCGGAGCTCACCGGCGTCCCCCGCGCCGATCTCGAGGACCCGGACGCCCGGGTGCCGATCGCTCGCGAGCTCATCGCCCACGGGGCCCGGGCCGTCGTGCTGAAGGCCGGGCACGGATCGGAGCGCGTCGTGCGGGACCTCGTGCTCGAAGCAGGAGGCGACCCGCACTGGCTATCGGCCAGGCCGCGCATCGACGCGACGCTGCGTGGCACCGGCTGCCGCTTCGCCACGGCCCTCGCCGCCCACATCGCGCTCGGTGCGCCGCTGGTCGAGGCAGCGGAGCAGGCAGCGGGCCTCGTAGCGGACCGGCTGCGCAGAAGTGGCGCTTGAAGCTTGCCCTGGCGCGACGAGGAGCTATCTTTCTTCTCCCGGTTTGCGGCTGTAGCTCAGTGGTAGAGCGCAACCTTGCCAAGGTTGATGTCGACGGTTCAAATCCGTTCAGCCGCTCCATTCGCAACCCACGCTGAACGCCCATGTTGGGCGTACCGACCCCCTCGGGGTCGTGCGGCTCAGGCAAGCCTGAACCCGGTACATGTACCGGCCTTCAAGCAGGAGCCGCCAGATGTCAGCACGAAGCGAATCGCGAGTCCCCTCGTACCGCCTCCACAAGCCCCGTGGTTGCGCCGTCGTCACCCTCGACGGGCGGGACTTCTACCTGGGTGAGCACGGCACTGCCCGAGAGCCGAGCGAAGTACGACCGGCTGGTCCAGGAGTACCTCTCGAACGGTCGGAAGGTTCAACGACGACGACTTCGACGCCTGGGTGGAGCAGAATAAGGAAGCTCGCAAGGAGGCACGCAGGACTGCGCGCAAAGCAGAATACAATGACGATCTGCGGCGAATGCGTGTCTGCCTCGTCGGTCTTCTGAATCACGCGAAGGAGGAACCGAGGGCATCTGCGGTGCGCTTCCCCGGCGGCTCGCTGGTCAGCGAGCCTCCCAAGGAGCAGCCGCTCCCGGACAGGGACGCCGAGCGTTTGTGGACCGAGCGATGGATGCCCACTGCGTTCAGCATCTCGGCGTGGGATCGATCGCGACATACGTTTCACCACCTCCGCAAGGCACTCTTGATCGATCTCGTGGATCTCTGGAAGCGGTGCCAGGATCGACTGAGTCAAGAGACGATCGAACAGATCTCCTGGGGTGATTTCATCCCCGACCACGAGACCATGACTTGGGGCGACCTCGTCGAAGATCAGCAACAGATCTTCACGATCGTCAGGAAGGCGGAGCCAGAGAAGTTCGTGAGCAAGCGCATCGCAAAAGGGCTCGGTCGCGACAATGACTCCACGGTTCGGGGTTGGCTTGCCGATCTCAAGAAGTCAGCCTTCACCAGTCTCAGCCGGCTTCTCGTCCGATAGCGACCGGTCTCTCGAGGTCAGCCTTACGCCCTCTGAGACCGGCAAGGGCCGATCTTGTCAGAGAAGAGAACAAGTCGCCGCGTGGATCGCGCCGTCATCCGACCGACGGAGGCTTCCACGAGACCTCGGGCGAGGAGATGCACCGCACGCCCATTCGACCTTGCTTTCGGACCGACCTCCGCGTCGGTCCGCGCTGCCTTGACTCAACGACCCTCCGGAGCGGCGAACGCAACTTCGAGCGCGTCCAGCCGCGAGCCGATTCCCTCGAGCTCCGCGACACGCTTCTCGAGAGCAGCGTTTGCTGTGGCGAGACCCTCTAGATCTGCCACGCGGTTCTTCAACGCCGCGTTCTGCCTCCTCGCCGCCGCGTTCTCATCAGCGAGCTCCCGCAGGGCCTCGACCGCGAGGGCCTCGAAGCCACGCACGGTGAGGCGCTTGTAGCCGGCCGCCTCCTCCACCCAGTCGGGCAGGACCTCTTCGACCTCCTGGGCGATGAAGCCGACCCGTTTGCCGGCAAGCTCGCGGATACCCGCCGGATCCCTGTACTCGAACGTCACGCCGCGCAAGGCGAGGAGCGTGTCGAGAGCGCCGTCTATGTCCTCGATGTCCTTCTTCAGGCGGCGGTCCGAGGACAGCGACCACGAGCCACCCCCGGGCTTGCCGGCGGAGCCGTTGACCTCGAGCTTGAACGCGGGTGTGGAGGTGCCGATTCCCACATCCCCGCTCACGTACGCCTTCCCGTCGAACCACGCGGCGAACCCCCCGCCGCCGTGGATGGTGTAGATGCCGGTTCCATTGCCACCGGACTCTCCAAAGAGCGCCGGGCGTGTCGTCGAGTGGCCGTGGATCGCGCCGTAGAACTGATTCGTGCTGCTCGACGAGGCCAGGATCGCAGGGCCATCATTGGAACCGCCCAGGACCATGAGTCGTCCGGTGGCACCGACGGGCGGAGGCGTTCCGGTCCCGATCTGGGCGAGTCCGTCGACGTGGAAGTCGGTCACGGGTGTCGAGGTCCCGATGCCGACGTTTCCGGAGACGTCGATCACCATTCTCACTGCCCCTCCGGTGGCCACGATCAGTCGCCCGGCATTAGCCGTGTTGTTGCCCCAGTACTGGATGGCTGGACCATTCGACGTGCCGAAACCCGTGGTCCCCGCACTCTCGGCTGCACCACCTTGGATGAAGAAGTTCGCGCCGTCGATGTTACCCACGACGCTCAGGGGGTTCAGCGGATTCGTCGTCCCGATCCCCACGCGACCATCCTTCGTGATGCGCATCCGTTCGCCCGCTCCGGGACCCGTGATCCCTCCAGTGATGACGCGCAGATCCCCGGCCGGTGCGCCCTGCGAGCCGGTGATGGCGATGTACGCCGCGTTCGTCGGATCGGCGAGGTCGTGCAGCTCCAGGCGCGCCGTGTTGAACACGCCGGCCGCGTTCGACCCGACGATCTCGACCGCGTTCTCGTGGTCCGTGGATTCGAAGCGAGCCGCTCCCCCCAGAAACCCCAGACCCTGCACGTGCAGGCGTCTCTCCGGGGGGGTCGCCCCGAGACCGACCTCACCGGAGAAGAAGCCTCGACCGAGGAAGAGGCCCGCGAGACCGTCGGGGGCAGACGCCTCGCTGCGGAGTCCCGTGTTCCCCTCGAAACGGCCGCCGAACCCACTGGCGGCTGGCGAGAAACCACGGATCCCAACAACTCCTTCACCGCGAACTCCCCCGGACGCTGTGCCTGACCCGTTGCTCGGCCCTATCCCCTCGACGGCGTATCCACCGGTTCCCGCGACTGAGGCGTCGATCGTCGCCCGGAGGGCGGAGAATGGAAAAAGGGGGGGTGTTGAGGCGTTGATGGCCTTCACGTCCAGCGCGGGCACGATGGGAATGTCCACTGTTTTCACGGTTAGCTTCGCGGTGGGCAACGAGGTGCCGATCCCGACTGCGCCACTCACTCCGGAGTACATCGAAGTCCCGTTGACGACCCAGTCACCATCGGGGACCGAGGTGTCTGGCTGCCAAGCTCCCCTGCCCGCGCTGTCCGACTTCAAGACGTACCCGATGTTCGCTCCCGTGGGCATTTCGAAGCCCGTGACGCGTGCAGTCCCCTGCACGTCGAGCGGCCGGCCCGGCGTCATCGTCCCGATGCCCACGTTGCCCGTTGCGGCATCGACGTTGAACTCTGGTCCGAGCGGAAACAGCATCCCCAGCGTCGGTACGCTCGAAGCGCCGATGCAGTTCATAGGGTTCACCGCGTCCTGTATCGCCGGCGCACCGCAGACGGCGAAGGCGCTGGGCGGGCCAGAAGTGGCGGGCAGGCTGGATGCGGTCCCGACCGGGCGCGCACTTGCCCGAGGGGTGATCACCGTGTTGCCGTCGAACATGACCCCCGGCGTCGCGCTCATCCGTCCGCCGTTTGAGAGGCCCGCTCCACCCTTGTTGTCCTCACCGAAATGTTGGTCACAGATCAGGGTGAATCCACTGGACGATCTCGCGCCTCCACCTCGCCGGCTCGGTGCCGGAGAAAGCTGGAGCGATGCAAGACGATCCGATGGTCGACGACCACGAAGACGATCCC
>JAAELL010000379.1 GCA_024226735.1 bacterium
CCCGTGCGATTCCACAGTCGATTCAGGCCCGCGACGATTCGGCGCAGGAGCGCCTTGACGCCTTGCGAGAGGGAGCGCCGATCCGCGGCTTCGGCGATCAGGTGCAGGTGGTTGGACTGCACGGAGAAGTGCGTGATGCGCATGCCGTTGCGGTCCTTGGCGATCGCGAGCGCTGCGCGGATGACGCTATAGGCCCGGCGGCTTCGGAGGGTTGGAAGACCGGGCGCGATCTTCGTGTTGACGTGCACAGGTTGGTCGCCATCGAAGTCCGCGCGGCCGTGGTGGGAGACGCGCTTCACGCCATCCTTCGGCTTGCGCCCCGAGCCCTTCCGCCGGCCGCCGTGTTTGTTCCCGAACTTCAGCCGGTGCTGTACGCACTTGCGGCGACGCTTGCTCGACCTCGACTTGGACCGTTGTTGCTTGCTCATACCTCTCCCCACTTGGCGCGCTTCGACTTCCCCCCGGCTGACATCTAACTGACCTGCCGGTGGCTCGAAGGGTTGCGGGAGAATGGTCGATTCCCTCGAATCTCCCGCGAGAAGTATGCGCCCCATCAAGTTCGGCCACGGCCGCGCGCAGCGCGCCGGCGACGCAGCCTTCCGGGCGCGCAGCGCCCGGCCCCGCCCCCCTCTCTTCTCACCCCGAGGGCCCCCACCCCATCCCGCTCTTGCCGTCACCGTCAGCGTCGGCTCGTCACAACTGTCGAGTCGTCGCTGACGGTGACGGCGAGAGCGGGATGGGCCCCGTTCCTTGCTCGATCCGGAGGCCGAGGCCTCTCATCGGAGCGCTGCGCAGATGACGGTCGCGAAGCGGCTCGATCCGGAAGCCGAGGCCGCGCGCTCCACGGCCAACCCCGGCCCTACGCCTCCGCCAGCTCCTCGCGCATCCGCACGTTCGACTCGAAGATCGAAGTCATCAACTCAGCCTTGCGGTCGAGCATCGGATCCTCGTCCCCCAGCCCCTGCACGGAGTCGTAGATCGAAGCGAGGCCGGGATCGATCTGGCCCGCGGCGACGAGGCGCTTCAGGTCGCTCTCGCTCTTTTCGAGGAGGCCCGATAGCTTCGTGATCCGGCGCTCGAGCATGTCGATTTCGCGCTGGTGATCGGAGAGCTTCACCTCGCGCGTCTCGCCGCGCTGCTGGCGCAGCTCGCTCACCGCGAGCTGAATGATCTCGCGCTCCATCGGTGAGGGACGGTTCGGATCCCCCCCCCACGCGGCGAAGGTCTGGCGGAGCTTGCGCTCGAGCGCCAGATCCTCGGCGGCGGGGCGCTGCTCCTCCTCGGCGAGCTCGCGGCGACGCTGCGCGAGCTCCTCCTTCATCTGGTTGAGCTGATCGAGCGCGCGCGAGTCGACCGATGACGAGGGGCTCACCTCGGAATCGGCCTTGTTCTCCTCGGTGGTGCCGTCGGATGCGAGCATCCGCACGAACTCCATGCGCGTCGCCTCGGAGAATGCCTCGGCGTCGTCGGGCACCTCGCCGATCGTGCGCGCCAGCATCGTGCGGTTGACGGCCTTCTCGATCAGGCTCGCGACGCGACTCATGCTGACCGATCGCACACGCGAAACGCCGCGGCGCTGCAGCTCCTCGGGTGTCGTCGGCTTGGCCCACCGACGAACGACCTCGGTGAGCGCTTCGTTGAGCTTGGGATCCATACGCAGTGGTCCGGCAGCGCGCCCGCCGGACGCGCATTCTACCGAAACCCACCCGCACCGGGCGAGCGTGCAAGGAGGTGCAGGACGAGGGACTCGACACACGCCGCGACGGCGCGAAACGCCTCGTCGAACGGGGTGTCGTCGAGGACCGGGTCGGAAATGCCACTCGCGTGCCCGATCAGCTCATTGAGCAGGAAGGTATCCGTCGGTAGAGATGTCGTTGCCGCCCAAGCCTGCAGGTGGTCCGGCGTCATGCCGAAGACGACACACGGCTCGGCGGCCGGCGCGGAGGCCTCGAAGAGGTGCCGCGGCACGAAGGCATCGAGCTCCCCACGGGCAACGCCGATCTCGACCAACGCCTGGCGCGTCTGCGCGAACATCGAGGTGTTGTGGAAGCGCGTCGCCGCCGAGTCGACGGGCACGGGACAGCCGAGATGCCGCGCGTAGAGCTCCGCGAAGGGCGAGCGCACGGCGTTCCCCGAGCACAGGAAGCGCACCGCGCGAGCGGTTTCCAGCGCGGCGCGGAGCCGCGGGCTCATCGGTGAATCGGACGTCGGCATCGAGGTGGCCCCTGGTGGGAATGATCGCACTCTTCGCGAGCGCGGGTTCACGGGGAACTGACCGATTTTTTGGCGGAGCGGCCCTTGCACCCAGGGCTGGCGCCCTTATGGTCCGAACGCATCGCCGGGGCCCGAGCCCCGGCCGCCCAACATGCAGCTCAACGCCACCAAATCGATCAAGGCCAAAAAACCGGACTGGAGGTCTGGCGACTAAGGCATTGCATCGAGGCTGCAACGCACATCCGCCGGACGCTCCTTCGAGCTCCGGCGGTTTTTCTTTTCCCGAGACCAACAACGAACGTGAACGCCATGCCGACCGATCCGACCACCCAAGCCGCGACTTGCCCCGAGTGCGACGCCGACGTCTCGATTCCCGAGGACGCGATGCAGGGCGAGATCGTCGCCTGTGACGATTGCGCCGCCGAGCTCGAGGTCCTCCAGCTCGAGCCCGCGCTCACCCTCGGCCTCGCGCCGGAGATCCAAGAGGACTGGGGCGAGTGAGTACACGCCTGGCCTTCGTCACCTCGCGGCTACGCGTCGAGGAGAAGCTCCTGCTCGCCGAGTTGGAACGCCGCGGGGCGGACTACGCCCGGCTGGACGATGGAGAGATGTCCCTGTTGGTGGCGGCCGGCGCGCACCCCGCCGACCGCCCCAACCCACCGACGACCCCACCGGCGGACGTCATCTGGAACCGCTCGCTCGCCTTTGGCCGCACGCTCTACACCCAGCGCATCCTCGAGGCCCAGGGCGCCCTCTGCGTCAACCCGAGCAGCGTCGTCGAGACGTGCGGCGACAAGGTCCTGACCTCGATCGCCCTCGAGCGCGCAGGCGTCCCGAGCCTGCGCACGACCGTCGCGTTCACGCCCGAGAGCGCGCTGCAGGTGGCCGAGGAGTTCGGCTACCCCGTCGTCCTCAAGCCGGTCGTCGGCTCATGGGGCCGCCTCGTGGCGCGGCTCGACTCACGCACGGCCGCCGAGGCCGTCCTCGAGGACCGGGCGGTCCTCGGCTCCTGGCAACAACAGGTCTTCTACGTGCAGGAATACATCGAAAAGCCCGGGCGCGACGCGCGCGTCTTCGTCATCGGCGACGAGGTCACTTGTGGCATCTGGCGCGCGAGCGAACACTGGATCACGAACACCGCGCGCGGGGGCAGCGTCGAGCGCTGCGACGTGGGCGGCGAAGTCGGCGAGATCTCGTTCGCCGCGGCACGCGCGGTCGGCGGCGGCATTCTCGCGGTCGACCTCGTCGAGACCCCGAATGGCCTGGCCGTGATCGAGGTCAACCACTCCGGCGAGTTCCGCAACTCGATCGAGCCGACGGGCGTCGACCTGCCCGGCGCGATGGTCGACTACGTGCTCGGCGCGTGCGAGCGAGGTGCCCTGTGACGCGCCCTGGGACAAGCCCTGCAACGATTCGCGTCTCGATCGTCGGCGCTTCCGGCTACGTCGGCGGCGAGCTCCTGCGCCTGTGCCTCGGCCATCCGGACGTCGAGGTCGCGCAGGTGACCTCGGAGTCGAACGTCGGCAAGCCCGTACGGACGAAGCACCCCAACCTGCGCGGCCACACCGACGTGCGCTTCACCTCGATCGACGCGCTCGAGAAGTGCGACGTGTTGTTCCTCGGACTGCCGCACGGCGAGAGCGCGAGCCGCATCGAGCACTTCGCCGACCGCGCCGAACGCATCGTCGACTGCTCGGCCGACTTCCGTCTCGACGACGCCGGAGCGTACGAGGACACCTACAGGGCCGCGCACCCGGCTCCCGACTGGCTCGAGCGCTTCGTCTACGGCCTGCCGGAGGCGAACCGCGAGCGCATCGCCGGTGCGCGCTACGTCAGCGGCGTCGGCTGCAACGCGACGGCGACCAACTTGGCGCTCCTGCCCCTCGTCCGGGCGGGACTGCTCGACGCGGACCGCGGGGTCATCGCCGACCTGAAGGTCGGCTCGTCCGAGGCGGGACGCAAGGCGAGCGAGGGAGGTCACCACCCCGAACGCTCCGGCGTCGTGCGCTCCTACGCGCCCGTCGACCACCGGCACACCGCCGAGGTGCGCCAGGTGCTGGGCCTCGCCGACGTGCACCTCTCGGTCACCTCGGTCGAGCTCGTGCGCGGCGCGCTCGCGACGTGTCACGCGTGGCTCGCCGAGCCGGCGAGCGACCGCGAGCTGTGGAAGGCGTGGCGCGCCGCCTACGGCGAAGAGCCGTTCGTGCGCACGATCCACGACAAGGGCGGCGCCTACCGCCACCCCGAGCCGCGGCTCGTCACCGGCACGAACCACGCCGACGTCGGCTGGGCGCTGGCCGCGGACGGCCGACGCATCGTCGCGATCGGCGCGATCGACAACCTGATGAAGGGCGCCGCGGGAACGGCCGTCCAGTGCATGAACTTGATGTGTGGTTTCGACGAGACGAGCGGGCTCGACACGATCGGCCTGCACCCCCACTAGCCCAGCTGCCCAACCCGGAGCTTCTGACATGAACGTGATCAAGATCGGTGGAGCGGACAGCGTCGACATGGCCGCGGTGTGCGCGGACGTCGCGCACCTGGCGAAGGCCGGCGAACGAACCGTCGTCGTCCACGGCGGATCGGGCGACACGAACCGGCTCGGCGAGGCGCTCGGCCACCCGCCGCGCTTCGTCACGTCGGCGTCGGGCCACCAGAGCAGACTGACGGACGAGCGCACGATCGAGATCTTCCTGATGGCGACCGCGCTCGTGAACCGGCGCATCGTCTGCGCTCTGCAGGCCGCGGGAGTGAACGCGATCGGCCTCTCGGGCGTCGACGGCGGGCTCGTGCGCGCCAAGCGCAAGAAGGCGCTGCGCGTCGTCGAGAACGGCCGGGCACGCATCGTGCGCAACGATTGGACGGGGAAGCCCGAGACGGTCAACGGCGCGCTGCTCGAGCAGCTGCAGGGCGCGGGCTTCGTCCCCATCGTCGCGCCGGTCGCGCTCTCCGAGGAAGGCGAGGCACTCAACGTCGACGGGGACCGCGTGGCGGCTCTCGTCGCCTCGACGCTCGGCGCCGAGACGCTCGCGATCCTGACCGGAGTGCCCGGCGTGCTCGCCGCGTACCCCGACGAGCTCAGCCTCATCCCCCACGTTCCGGTGAACGACGTGTCGCGCGTCCTGGACCTGGTCGAGGGGCGCATGAAGAAGAAGCTACTCGGCGCCCAGGAGGCCCTCGAAGGCGGCGTGCGGCGCGTCGTCATCGCCGGCAGCGAGACCGACATGCCCGTGCGACGCGCGCTGGCGGGCCGCGGCACCGTGATCGGCGAGCCGCTGCCGGATGCGTCCGAGGTCATCGCGTGAGCACCCCGTCGACGCAGCCGTCCGGGATCGAGCCGAACGTCAGCGCGGTGCAGACCGAGCGTGCACTCGGCTCGGGCGGCGTGCGCCCGCGCGAACGGACGTTCGTGCGCGGCAAGGGCGCGCTGCTCTGGGACGAATCGGACCGGCGCTTCATCGATTGCTCGGCCGCCCACGGGACCGCGAGCCTCGGGCACGCCCACCCCGCGCTGACGCGCGCGATCGAGCGCCAGGCAGGGCGCCTGATCGCCGCGACCGCCGCGTT
Source organism: bacterium (assembly GCA_024226735.1). GTDB lineage: Bacteria > Planctomycetota > UBA1135 > UBA1135 > JAAELL01. The sequence continues at coordinate 5,782 of JAAELL010000379.1, forward strand.
CGCCAACGATCAGCGCTCCGCCTACATGAGCGAGCTGTCGTCCGCACTGCCGGAGGGCTTCGAGCGCCTGTTCCTGTGCAACTCGGGGACCGAGTCCGTCGAAGCTGCTCTGAAGTTCGCACGCCTCGCGACCGGCCGCACGAGCGTCGTCGCCTGCGTGCGTGGCTTCCACGGGCGCACGATGGGCGCGCTGTCGGCTACGCACGAGCGCCGCTACCGCGAGCCGTTCGCGCCGCTCGTTCCCGGCTTCACGCACGTCCCCTACGACCGCATCGACAAGCTCGACGCGGCGGTCACCGGCGAGACGGCGGCCGTGGTTCTCGAGCCCGTCCAGGGCGAAGGCGGCGTGCGCCCGGCGAGCGCGGAGTACCTGCAAGCCGCGGAGCGCATTTGCCGCGAGCGCGGCGCCATGTTCGTCGCGGACGAGGTGCAGACCGGATTCGGCCGGACAGGCCGGATGTTCGCGGTCGAGCGCCACGGCGTCACGCCGGATCTGTTGTGCATGGCCAAGGGCATCGCCTCCGGCTTCCCCATGGGCGCGGTCGCGCTCGGCGGGCGCGTGGGCGAGATCCCCGCCGGCGCACACGGCTCGACGTTCGGCGGCAACCCGCTCGCGTGCGCGGCGGCGCGAGCGACACTGACGACCCTCCTCGAACAGCGCCTGCCCGAGCGCAGCGAGGCGCTCGGCACCTGGTTCCGGGACCGCCTGTCGGCGATCGAGTCGAGCCGCGTGCGCGCCGTGCGCGGGGTGGGCCTGATGAACGCGATCGAGCTGAAGGAGCGCTCGCGCCCCTTCCTCGACGCGCTCGAGGAGCGCGGCGTGATCGCCTTGGCGGCCGGCCCCAACGTCATGCGCTTCCTGCCTCCGCTGGTCGTCCTGCGCGAGGAGCTCGAAGAGGTCCTCTGCGCGGTGAGCGAGGTGCTCGCGTGACGGCGCGGGCGATGGACGACGCCGAGGCCGCGGCGTTCCTCGAAGCGCTCGTGCGCATACCGAGCCTGTCGCGCCAGGAACAGGCGGCCGCCGACTTCTGCGTGTTCGAGATGAGCGCGCTCGGCTTCGACGCCCACGTCGACGCGGCCGGCAACGCGGTGGGCGTGATCGGCTCCGGCGCACGCACCGTCGCGCTCGTCGGACACATCGACACGGTGCGGGGCGAGATCCCAGTGCGCATCGAGGACGGCGTCCTGTGGGGCCGCGGCACGGTCGACGCCAAGGGGCCGTTCGCCACCTTCGTCGCCGCCGCGAGCCGCGTGGCGGCCGCGAACGAGGACCTGCGCGTGCTCGTGATCGGCTGCGTGGAAGAGGAGGCCGCGAGCTCGGCCGGCGCCCGCTTCGCGCGCGATCACTACGACGCCCCGGACTTCCTGATCGTCGGCGAGCCGAGCGGCTGGGACGGCATCACGCTCGGCTACAAGGGCTACCTGCGCGCGCGCCTCGACCTCGAGCAGGACGTGACGCACACCGCCCACGACTGCCAGACGGTCCCGTCGCTCGCTTGCGGCGTCTGGGAACGCATCCGCCTCGCCGCGGAGACCTTCGACGCCGGCCGCATGCGCGCTTTCGACCGGCTGATCCCCGCGCTGCTCAACATCGACTGCACGACCGACGGCAACCGCGCGCACGCGCGGCTCGACATGACCTTGCGCCTTCCTCCCGACCTCGGGCCGGAGGAGGCCCACGCGTGGCTCGTCGAGCGCGCGCCCGAGTGCACGCTCGAGGTCGAAGGCGGCATCCCCGCCTGGAGCGGCAAACGCACGAGCGTCCTGCACCGCTCGCTCGCCCGCGCCGTCCGCCGCTCCGACGGCAACCCGCGCTACCAGGTCAAGACGGGCACGGCCGACCTCAACCTGCTCGCCCCCGTGTGGGGCTGCCCGTCCTTGGCCTACGGCCCCGGCGACGCCGCGTTCGACCACCGGCCGGACGAGCAGGTCGAGATCGCGGAGTTCTTGCGCGGGGTGTGGGTGCTGACGGATGCATTGGCGGCGCTGGCGCGGACGGGCTGACTACCTCTTGCGCAGCGCCGCCTCGAGCTCGCGAATGCGAGTGTCCAGCGTGCTGGCGATCGACTGCGCGCACGTCCCGCAGAAGCTCCGCGACGGGTAGCTGCTGCGCGCCGCGCGTGCGAACTTCAGGGCCGGCTCGAGCTCCCCGAGCTCGTCGTGACACTTCGAGAGTCCCTGGGCAGAGGAGTGCGCGTATCTGGCCAGCGCGTACACGAGGGACGGCGGCTTGGTGCGCCCGTCGTCGTGCATCGCCAGGAGTGCTCCGTAGGCTTCGATCGCAGCCCGGTACCGCTCGCGCTCCTGGTGCAGCCGGCCCTGCTCGTAGAGCGCGAACACACTCGCCTCGGTCCACACCATCTCGCTCACGACGCGCCGGTAGTCGTCGAGCGCCGCGTCGACGTCGCCGTCCTCGACCGCGGCCTTGGCGATGGCGACGAGGAGCTGCGCCGCCCGCTCGACGCGCTGCGGGAACTCGGTCTCGATGCGGCCCAGCCACTCGCGGGCACTCGCGTCGTCGGCGGCCGTGATCGACCACTCGACGAGGAGCGCGTACACCTCGAGGCGCCGATCGCGGTCGATCGCCGACCCGTGCCGGTCGAGAGCCCGCGCGACGGTGTCGACGGCGTTGCGCGGTCCCTCGCGAGACTGCATGTAACTGTCCATCCAGTAGCCTTCGGCAAACGCGACCCAGTCTTCGAAGTCACCGCCGCTCGCGGCGAGCCGCTCGACGTGTGGGCGCTGTCTCCGCGCGACCTCGGCCCAGCGCTTGCGGGGTTCGACCTCGGCGAAGCGTAGGAACCCGGTGGCTGCCTCGAGTCGCCCCGCACGTACGGCGCACCGCGCCGCGAGGAGTGCGAACTCGCGCTTGCGCTCGCGCGTCGACTCGTCCGCGAACGCTTCTTCCCACGCGCGCAGCGCGAAGGCCGTGAGCCCGAGTCGTTCTGCCGCCTGCGCCAAGCTCGCCGCTGGTGTTCTCTTGTCGCGCAGGTCCGCCTCCAGCCCGATCCACAGGTCGCCGCGGACCACCGTCTCCGGCGCTCCGCGGGCGCGGATCGCGTACTGGCGAACGATCCTGCGCGCCACGTCGAGCTCGCGCGCGCGCACGAGCTCGACGACGCGCTCGCGGACCTCTTCCTCGCGATCCGCCGGCCAGTGCAGACGCGGGAGCTCCTTCCATTCGTACGGGGAGCCCGCTTCCAGGGAGAAGTCGCCGCGCACCTCGACGGCCGTGAACCGCGAACGGAACGTAGGGCGCCCCGCACCGTCCACGCCCGTCCTGCGCGCGACGCGCACGGGCTCCTGGCCCGCGCGGGTCACCAGCTCGCGTGCGTCGTCGCCGTCGAGCCGGCTCAGGTCGCCCGACGGACGCCAACGCCACGCGACCCCGCCGACTTCGACGAAGTCCGGCCGGAACATCTCGAGCACCGGGCCGGCGCGCTCCAGCGTGCCGTCCGTTCCGAGGTGGAACACGAACTCACGCGCCGTCTTGAAGAGCCGTTCACCGTCGCGCCAGGCGCCCTGCGCGCGGAACCAGGCGCGGTCGTCGCCGCTCGGCAGGCGGGTCGCGAAGTCGAACTCGTACGCGCCGAGCGGCCTCCGCACCGGGCGGGGCGTCGGGCTTCCGCGCCGCGCGCCCGTGCGCTGCCGCGCGAGGCGCAGCTCGAGCCAGAACCAGAGACCGAGCTCGTCGGCGCGCTCCTGCGCGCGGCGCCCACCAGCCAGGAACAGGGCAAGGTCTTCCCCGGAGAGCTCGGGCACCTCGCGCTCGACGCTCCAGTCCTCTGGACCGAGGAAGTCGAGGGTCGGGAACACGAGCACGCGGCCGCCCGCGAACGCGTGCAGGTCGCGCACGAACCAGGTCGAGAGACCGCGCCGCGGATCGACCTTCGTGAACGACGGCTCCTCCCCCGTCACGGCCCAGAACCCCAGGCCCTTCTCGCTCCAGAAGAACGCGTGCGTTCCGTCGGGGGCGACGCGCGCATGGAAGCGATCCAACGAGCGGTCCGTCTTCAGGCCCAGCCCACGACGCTCGGCGAGCAGCTCCTTCTCGGCCCAGTCTTTGCCGTCGAACCACCACAGATGGCCCTCGTGGAACAGCCAGACGCGGCCGAACGCGTCTTCGACGACCGCGGGCACGCCGCCGGTGCGGGGATACTCCTGATGGGTGACCTCGATCCCTGCCGCGTAGCCGGCGAACAAGCGCTTGCCGCCCTTGTACTCGAGCGACCACCGGACGCCGCGCGCGTCGGTCAGGACCGGTTCGTTGACCTGCGCGAGAGCGCACGTCAGCAGTGCTGGGGCGAGCAGCATTGTCGTCATGTCTTCCCAACGGACCGACGCGATCAGCGCTTAGTCATTCCCGCAAAAAGACGACCGTCTTGCCCCTGATGACGCTGCGAAGGTCGGGAGCTTCCCCGTCCTGCTCCGGACGCAGTGCATCCGCTTGACGCGGCACTCGCAACGTCTTTGTAACCGCCCCGTCAACACGGCCCTGGGCGGCGAAGTAGAGTGACAACCTGCCCCTCGTCGCCGAGGATCTGCCGCCGGGTGAGTTCGGCTACTTCCTCGTCGGCTCGAACCAGGGCGTCGTGATGCCGCCCGGCAGCCAGGGCCTCTTGTGCCTCACGTGCGCGGGTTTCTCGGGCTGCGCCGGGATCGGACGCTACAGCCGTCCGGGCGAGATCGTCCAGGGCCCGGTCGGATCGCTCGCGATCGACTTGACGGTGTTGCCACCGACTCCGCCCGTCGCGGTCACGACGGGCGACACGTGGAACTTCCAGTGCTGGTTCCGCGACCTCGGATCGAGCAACTTCACGGACGCGGTCTCGGTGTCGAGGTGTCCGTGGCAGCGAGGTCAGCCACCAGCTCACTTCCCGAGCCCGCGCTGCTGATCGAGCGCCTGCTGGCGCAGGTCCTTCGCTAGCGCGGTGATCGCTTCGACGCGTGATTTCTCGAGCACTCGGTCGGCGTGGATGCCGACCTCCATCGCGGTCGTCTTCTTCTTGGCCTCCCCGGTCCCGAAGCCGGATAGGTGCAGGTACCCGCTGCGCGCGTCGACGACGATCGCCTCGGCGACGGTGTCGGCGTGCACGGTGTGGCCGGGGAAGATCGCCGCTCCGATCAACGTCAGGTCCAGGATCGCGAGGGCGCGCGCCCTGCTGTAGAGCGAGCTGAGCGAGTTGACGACGAGCACCGCGTCGACGTGGTGCCGCACGGCGGCCGCGCGCACGTGGCCGAGGACGTCGCCTCCGGCCGTCTCTTCGTCCGCGCCGACGAGCACGTTGGGCAAGAAGACGACGTCGTCGACGAGCCCCGCGCGCTGGAGCTTGCGCGCCGCCTTGCGAATCGCCTCACGCTCGTCGGGTGACCAGACGCCGAACGAGCGCGGATCCTCGCGTGCGTACCACCCGTGTGCCTGGTCCTGGCTCTCGAGGGGAGGCGCGATGCCGAGGCGGATCGGGGCCGCGAGCTGGGGGCGCGCCGCGTCCAGGCTCGCCAGGTCATCATCCGAGAAAGCGATCGAGTGCTCTTGGAGCTTCTCCTGCAGGTCGGCGCGCGAGTAGCGGCGGCTCGGCAAGGTCGAACAGGAGAAGGCGAGCGACGCCGCCACGACGAGGAAGATTCGATTCTGCATGCGGATAGAGCGGACGGGGCGCGTCGCAGGTTCGACGATCCGTGTAAGGGAAGTGCGGACCGAGTCCGGGGGCCGCACGGACTCTCTCTCGGGCCACAGCTCCGTTGGCCGCACGCTCACACGAGAGAGAAACAACCATGAAGTACTTGGAAGCAAGTCTCACGCTTGCAGGATTCACGCTCGCCGTACCGGCATTCGGTCAGAGCTAGTCGTTCGATCCTCCCCTGATGCTCCCGGGGGGAGGGTCCCGGGTCGAGGTGGGACAGCTCGGGCCCGATCTGGATCTCGACGTCATCGTCGGCTTCAGCAGCGGCGTCCGCATGTTCCAGGGTGACGGCTCGGGCAGCGCCCAGCCCGCCGGAACCGCGCCGCACGGCACCACGTCGATGTGGGACATGGAGGTCGGCGCCATCAACAACGATGCCTTCGCGGACGTCGCCGTCGGCGACGTCCGCAACGGCTGGGTCCTGCTCGGTGACGGCCTCGGCGGTTTCGGGGCGCCGACCCACATGCCCAACGGAGCCGAGGCCTACTCCGACATGAGCCTGGCGACATCAACGTGGACTAGCAGGCTAGTGGTGTGATTCACTCTTGTGCGGCATTTTGGTCGGCCCGTACCCGCCCGCTGCTGCGTTGCGCCTCCTCCGAG
>JAAELL010000380.1 GCA_024226735.1 bacterium
CACCGCCGCCGTCCCTGCAACGCGCCGGGGCGGCGGCGATCACCGCCACGCACATCCCGATCGTCATCGCCACTCTCGATGGCGCTCATCGCCAGGTCTCACCGGGAGTGGGCCACCGCCAACACGGCATATCAGTGCCGTAATTCGCCTCGCCCCAACCGGAGCGATCACCGTTTCCGCGCCCCCCATCCTCCCCCCGCCGTCCCCGCAGTGCTGCCCCTCATCGTCGGCGTCGCTCGCTCGCCCTCTGGGCGAGTGACGCCGGCGATGAGGGGCAGCACTGTGGGGACGGCCCCCGTGGTTGTTGCTCCGATTCAGAGGTCGAGCTTCGTGAACGAGGCTTCCAACTCCGGATCGGAGCAAAACTACGGAGGCCGGCCTCGCCGCTCTGCCCCACACCGTCGTTCCCGCCCGCCCGGAGGGCGAGCGGGCGACAACGACGGTGAGGGGCAGAGCAACGGGGCCGGCGCGCGGAGTTTGACGGCGGCGTATTCAGTGCCGTAATTCGCCTCTGCCCAACCGGAGCGATCACCCGTTCCGCGCCCCCCATCCTCACCCCCGCCGTCCCCGTGGTTGTTGCTCCGATTCCGAGGTCGAGCTTCGTGAACGGGGCTTCCACCTCAGGATCGGAGCAAACGGGGCACCCGCCCCGTTGCTGTGCCTCGCCCCATTTAGTCGAGAGCGCGTTCGCCTTCCTGCGATCAGAAGCCGGCGAGGTTGCGTTCGAGTAGCTCGAGCTCGACTCCGAGCTCGCCGCGGCGGGCACGCTCGGAGGCGACGACGTCGGGGTCGGCGCGGTTGACGAACTTCTCGTTGCCCAGCTTCTTCTCGAGCTGCTCGATCGCGGCCCCGACTTTCTTGCAGCGGTTGTCGAGCACCTCCTTGAGGTTGTCGAGGTCGACGTCCGAGCCGAGTGGCACGAACGTCTCGACCGCTCCGGCTACGGCGACGGCGCTCGAGGGCGGGCGCTCTGTGCTCGCGTGGATCTCGAGGCTGGCCAGGTGCCCGAGCGCCCGCGCCGACTCGGCGTGCCGCTCCAGGATGGCGCGGTCCGCCTCGCGCGGCGCGGCGACGATTGCGTCGAGCGGCTTGCGCTCTCCGATCAGTGTCAGCGCGCGGACGCGACGCACGGAGCCGACGAGCTCCTGCAGGATCGTCATCTCGGACTCTGCGGCGTCGTCGACCGCGATGCCCTGACCGTCCGGCCACGGCGCGTGAATCAGGGCTGACGCAGGTGCTTCGCCCAGCGTCTCGTGCAGCGCCTGCCACAGCCTCTCGGTGATGAACGGCGTGAAGGGGTGCAGCAGCCCGAGGGAATCCTTGAGGACCCGCGCGAGCGTGCCACGCGCCGCGGCGGCGCTGGGGCCATCGTCACCCAAAAGGCGGCTCTTGGCCATCTCGACGTACCAGTCGCAGAAGTCGTTCCAGACGAAGCGGTACAGCGCGGTCGCGGCGTCGTTGAAACGGTAGTCGTCGAGCGCCTGACTCACCTCGTCGCGTGTGCGCTTGAGGCGCGAGAGGATCCAGCGATCCTCGAGCGCGACGAGCTCATCGGAGCGCTCGCCCGCCATGTTCATCATGACGAAGCGCGCCGCGTTCCAGATCTTGTTGCAGAACCGGCTGCCCTGTTCGATGCGGTCCGGGGCGAGACGCACGTCCTGCCCCTCCTTCGTCATCAGGACGAGGCTGAAGCGCACGGCGTCCGCGCCGAACTCGTCGATCAGATCCAGCGGGTCGACGCCGTTGCCGGCCGACTTGGACATCCGCTTGCCCTTGGCGTCGAGCACGGTCGCGTGGATGTAGCAGGTCGAGAAGGGGTTCTTCTCGCCGCCCTCGCGGTCGTCCATGAACGCGTAGCCCGCCATCACCATGCGCGCCACCCACAGGTAGATGATCTCCTGTGCCGTCGAGAGGAACTGCGTCGGGTAGAACCGCCGCAAGTCGGTCGCCTCGAGGTCGGGCCAGCCGAGCGTCGCCATCGGCCACAGCCACGAAGAGGCCCACGTGTCGAGCACGTCGGGGTCGCGGCGCACGATCGGCTTCTGAGTCTTGGGGTGCGGCGCGCCAACCTCCAACTCGTCGACCGACGCCACGGGCACATCGTCCTCGTCGTACCAGACGGGGATCTGGTGCCCCCACCAGAGCTGGCGGGAGATGCACCAGTCGCGCACGTTCTCGAGCCAGTGCAGGTACACCTTCGACCAACGCTCGGGGCGGAACGTGAGTGCCCCTTCCTTCAGCGCGCCGATCGCGGGTTCCGCCAGCGGCTTCATCTTCACGAACCATTGCTCGGACACGAGCGGCTCGATCGGCGACTTCGAACGATCCGAGAGCGAGATGTTGTGCGTGATGTCCTCGATCTTCTCGAGCAGCTCTTTCTCCTCGAGCTCGGCGACGATTCGCTTGCGCGCCTCCTCGCGCGAAAGCCCCGCGAAGGCCCCTCCCGCAGCGCTGATCTTGCCGTCTTTCTCGAGGATGTTGACGATCGGCAACCCGTGCCGCGCGCCACGCTCGTAGTCGGCGGGATCGTGCCCGGGCGTGACTTTCACCGCGCCGGTTCCGAACTCGGGATCGACCGTGTCGTCGGCGACGATCGGAATCTTGCGGTCGAGGAACGGCAGGATGCAGTGGCTCCCTACGAGCTTGCCGTAGCGTGCGTCGTCCGGATGCACGGCGACGCCGGTGTCGCCCAGCATGGTCTCGGGCCGCGTGGTCGCGACGACGACGAAGGCGTTCGGATCACTCTCGAGCGGGTACTTGATGTACCACAGCTTGCCCTTGCGCTGGACGTACTCGATCTCGTCGTCGGACACCGCCGTCTGCAGCACGCAATCCCAGTTGACGAGCCGCGACCCGCGGTAGATCAGCCCTTTTTCCCACAGCCGCGTGAACGCGACGCGCACGGCCCGCGACAGGTCGGGATCCATCGTGAACGCCGTGCGCGACCAGTCGCACGATGCCCCCAGGCTTCGGTACTGGCGCAGGATGATGTTCCCGTGCTCCTCCTTCCACCGCCACACGCGCTCGAGGAAGGCGTCGCGCCCCAGGTCCTTGCGCGTCTTCTTCTCCTCGGCGAAGAGCTTCTTCTCGACGACGGCCTGGGTCGCGATCCCGGCATGGTCGGTGCCCGGCAGCCAAAGGGCGTCGAAGCCGTCCTTGCGCCGGTGCCGGATCACGATGTCTTGGATCACACCGTTCAGCGCATGCCCCATGTGCAGAACGCCCGTCACGTTCGGCGGCGGGATGACGATCGTGAACGCCTTGCCGGAGGAGTGTTCGGGGTCGGGCGGCTGGAAGGCACCGCTCTCCTCCCAGGCTTGGTAGATCGGTCCCTCGATCTCCTTGGGGTCGTAGCGGGTAGCGAGTTCCATGGGTGCTCCAGGGGCTGTACGGGCGGCGTTACGAGCGCACACTTCAACCGAGCGCCCCGATCAGGGTCAAGGGGCCGGTCGGAGCTCTACCGCGTCGCCGCGCGCATGCCCTGGGCGACCCCGAGCAGCTCGGTCCGCAAGAGCGCCCGCGCACGACCCGCATCGAGGCTCACGTCGCACGGTCGCGGCGCCGCCGCGGCGACATCCGATTGGCACGCGGCGTGCACCATCGCGGCGGCGTCCGACTCGGCGATCCCCATGGCCTCCAAGACGGCCATCCCAAGTTCCAGCCGCGACACGCGATCAGGCCCTGCGACGTGCAGCACGCCCCGCTGCTCGAGGTGCGCAAGCTCGATGAGAGCCGCCGCCGCGCACCCGACCTCGAGCGGTGTCCGCCATTCGTCGACGAACAGCTTCGGCACCTCGTCGCGATCCACGGCCTCGAGCACACTGTCCGAAGCCCCGAGCCCGCGCCCGCCGGAGTTCCCGTACAGGAGCGGCAGCCGCACGACCAGCGCTTCCGGATGGCGCTCGAGAACGAGCTCCTCCCCCTCCCGCTTGGTCCGCCCATAGACCGAGACCGGCCCCGCCTCCGCCCCTTCATCGAACCCACGCCGCGGCGCATCGCGCGCCCCGAAGACGAGGTCGGTCGACACGTGAACGAGCCGCGCCCCGTTCTCCGCACACCACTCCGCGACCTCCCCGGGCAGCTCCACGTTCATCCGCTGGGCCAGCACTGGATCCCGCTCACAGTCCCCGCCCCGCGCGAGCGCCGCGCAGTGCACGACCACCGCCGGCCGAAACCGCTCCAGCGCCACACGGGCCGTCCCATCCCCACCGAGATCGACCGCCTCCATCTGCACGGCGTCCCGCGGGCTCGTGAACCGCGGAGCCCCCGCGGGCTCCCGCGCGAGACCGATGACGGGCGTCCCGAGGGGGTCGGCCATGGTCGCCTCGGCTTGAGCCCGAGTGAAGGCGGCGGCGGCCACGTGGGGGCCGAGGAAGCCACTCACGCCGGTTATGACTGTGCACGCGTTTGTCCCCATCCCGCCAAGATACTGACTGGCGTCCGTGTTGCTAACCGAACACGGAAAGCCTGTCAGCTCCTCGGCGGCCGCGGGGCAGAAAGGGCGGCTGCCTGATCCCCCTGGGCCGGCGATCCGCTACGGTCTCCCGCAGCTCTCCCCGGCACACCCGTCCGGGCCGAAACGAAACGAACCTTCGCCCACGACCATGTCGAGCTCTCCCGCCCCCGCCCCGTCGTCCCGCCCCGAGACGAATCGTGTCGAAGTTCGCGGTCGCGTGCTCGGAGCAGGTGACCTCTTCTTCATCACCGGTCCGTGTGTTCTGGAGAGCCGCGAGCTCACCTTCGAGATCGCCGGCTCGCTGCGCGACATCTTTCGCGAACGCGACCTGACGTTTGTCTTCAAGGCCAGCTTCGACAAGGCCAACCGTTCGAGTCTCGGCGGTGGTCGAGGGCCGGGTCTAGAGACTGGACTCGGTTGGCTCTCGGACGTGCGTTCCGAGCTCGGTGTCCCCGTCTTGACCGACGTTCATCTTCCCGATCAGTGCGCCCCCGTGGCGGAAGTCGTCGACGTCCTGCAGATCCCCGCCTTCTTGTGCCGGCAAACCGACCTCCTGGTAGCCGCGGCCAAGACGGGGCGAGTCGTCAACATCAAGAAGGGACAGTTCCTCGCTCCCTGGGATCTCGCCAACGCGACGCGCAAAGTGACCGAGAGCGGGAATCCCAACGTGATCGTCACCGAACGCGGATCAACGTTCGGCTACGGTCGTCTCGTGGTGGACATGACGGGATTCCAATCGCTGCGGGCCGACGGCCACCCGGTCGTCTTCGATGCGACGCACTCCGTGCAACAACCCGGTGCACTGGGAGACCGCACGGGCGGCGACCGTCGACTCGTTCCCGCGCTGGCACGCGCGGCGGTCGCGACCGGTGACGTGGACGGACTCTTCTTCGAAGTCCATCCCAACCCGGACCAGTCCCCTTCGGACGGGCCCAACATGGTTCCTCTGCGGGAGTTCCCGCGGTTAGTCGACCAGCTGAGGGATGTGTTCCATTTGGTGAACAAGGGGAGATAAACCACCACCCTTTCCCCATTTACGGCTCGTCATCCTCCCGTTTTCAACGTTTTTGGGAGTTGATCGGGCTGTTTGCAACCTGGTAAGCGTTTCTAACGGTAGAGAGAAGCGGCTTGATCGCTGCACCTGGAGAGGCGGATTGAGCCCCGCCTCGGAGCACACCGGGTCAGTGTCCTCAAGCCTTCATGAGAAGCGGATTCTCCGGGCGCTGTCGCGTAAGCGACAGCGCCCACCTTCTTTAATTATCATTCTGCACCGGCACCATTCTGCACCGGCACCGCCCGTCCGCGTCAAGAGATGCACGTCCGTGCACCAAAGAAAGACGCCGCGGGCAAACCGTCGCGGTCGGCATCGGGCGATGCTGGTGAAGAGGGCGGCTCTAATGCTTACGGCGACGATCCTCATGTCGCCTCGGATTGAGCCAAGTCCCGGTATATGCCGCTCCTCGGAGCCCAGTGCCTCGCCTGGGAACGCGCGACCCCGAACACGTAAATGCTTAGCAGCAAGGCGTTTCCATTGCTCGAACCATCTTTCGATAGCAAAAACCCTACTCCGATTTGCCATAATGCAATTTCGAAGCTATCGTGTTGCGCTCCAAAGATGACGCGACAAGGGCAAACCGGTCGAGAGGCCGGGGCGCAAAGTCACGGGCCCGACGTGGGCAGCCGGACTACCGAACGTTGTCAATCCGAACCAGGATGTGTCATCCGAGGGAGCAGACGGGATTCGTCCCGCCTCGGTTAGAGACTTGCTGGGTCGGAAGAGCCAACTCTCTTCCTGCCTCGCCTTCCTGGATCCGGCCTTCGGGCCGGATTCGGGGAGACTCTCCGCGGCGGACGGCACCCGACCGACCGCCATGCAGACTCGCCGCAAGCATCAACCGACGTACACGTCCGCTCGTCGAGCGTACGTAACGAACACGGCATCGGAGTGGGGACTCTCGAGCCGTGAAGAAGGAGGAGGGTGGTCCGGTCACTCCGTGGGGACAGAGTGCCGGAACACGATGTGGAGGAGCCGCGCGTTTCGAGGGAAGTGGGGACAACCCTCGCGATGCGCACCCGGAGGCCCATCAACTGGGCAAATCGCAAGGGGGAGTGTTTCGGCATTGAGCTGAACACGAGCGATTGATGGATCGCCATCGCGCGGTCCGGACCGGGACATGGGAGCGTGGGGTTGGCCCCCCACGCTCCCTTCTTCCTTTGACCGGTTTCGGAGCCGCGAAGCCTGCTGCGTCCCTCCGAGCACGCAACACGCAGCACGCTGAAACTTCCGTGTGCAACACGCAGCACGCTGAAACTTCCGTGTGCAACACGCAGCACGCTGAAACTTCCGTGTGCAACACGCAGCACGCTGAAACTTCCGTGTGCAACACGGAAGGGGCCAGCTCCTCAGAGCTCTTGGACGCGGAAGCGGTCGCGCAGGCGTTCGATCAGCCGCGCGTGAATCTTGCAGACGCGCGACTCCGACAGATTCGTCAACTGCCCGATCTCCCGCATCGGCAGCTCCTCCCAATACTTGAGGTACACGATCCGATACTCCTGCTCCGACAGCCGCTGCGCCACGAGCTGCAGCAGCTCATCTCGGGTCAACTTGTCCCCCGGCGCCTCGCTGTGCCGATCCGGCACCACATCCAGCGACGGCCCGGAGTCCTCGTCCGACTCGTCGTTCGACATCGACCCCGTCGGAGCAGAGGGAATCCCCATCCCGAACAGTTGGCTGTACTCGTCGACCGACATGTCGAGGCGATCGGCGACCTCCCCGTCGTTCGGATCGCGGGAGAGCTCTCCGCGCAGGGACTCGACGGCCCGCTTCTGCTGCTCGATCCGATGACGCCAGGGACGAGGAAGCCAGTCCTGGCTACGCAGCTCGTCCAGCAGGGCGCCCTTCACGCGCAACTCACAGTAGGACTCGAAGCGCACGCCGCGCTCGGGGTCGAAGCCCTCGACGGCGGCCATGAGACCGACGTTGGCGGCTGTCTGCAGGTCGCCACGGTCGACGGTGCGGGGAAGTCGACTGCCGAAACGGCGCACGATCTCGGTGACGAGCACCTGATACGCCTCGACGAGTCGGTTACGAGACTCGATCCCGGGCCGGTCACGGTAGGCGTCCCAGAGGGGCTCCAACTCGGCGCGGCTCTTGCTCGAACTCCTGGCGTGAACTCGCTGGGAGGTCTTTGGGGCGATGTCGGCGGCGGTATCCACGGGTGACTCCCGAAACCCCCTCGCACTTTCGCTTGATGATCTGAGTGTCGAAGCGCCGGCGGTCTCGTGAAGTGCTTCGCACGCTAAACGCTATCACGGCGTTCGATCAACCGATTCACCGCCGCACGACCTGTCCGCGAGGCGCGTGCGCAGTCACGCACGAAAGCTGAATCACCACCGATTCCGCGAATAGCTTTCGAATGCGAACGTTTGGGTATTGCCCGCGCTGAAGGTCGGCACGGCGATTTTTTTTTCGTTTTTTCGACAGCGCGGGCGTTTCGAGCGCCATCCGCATCATTCGCGATCGTGCGGAGCGTCGTCGCGTGGGTAGCCGAGCTTCGTCAGCACGGCTTGCTCCGCCGCTCGCATCGCTTCGCGCTCGCGTGCTTCGTGGTCGTCGTACCCGCACAGGTGCAGAGTGCCGTGCACGAGGTACAGCGCGAGCTCGCGAGCAGCCCCGACGCCCCGCTCCGCGGCCACGCGGCTTGCACAATCGACGCTGACGTAGAGCTCGGCGGCGGGTCCCGGACCGTCCTCGCCGAGCTCGAAGCTGATCACGTCCGTCGGCGTCGGATCGCCCAGGAACCTCGCGTGCAGGTCCGTCAGGGTCGGATCATCGACGAGGATGACGTCGACGTCGATCGACGCGCGTCCACCATGGGCCAGCGCTTCGGTGACGGCCGCAACGACGGCTTCAGCCTCGATCGGTCGGGTGTCGACGTCCCAGGTGACCCGAATTCCCATGCGTGGGATGACAGGCGTTCGATCAGGGTTCCTCGTCGTCGCGCGGTGCGATGCGCGACGGCGCTTGATAGGCGCGGACGATCTGCGCCACGAGCGGATGTCGCACGACGTCCGCCGCGACGAACTCGGTGACGCCAATGCCTTCGAAGCCGCGCAGGCGACCGACGGCATCGGCCAGGCCGCTCTTGACCTTCGACGGCAGGTCGTTCTGGCTGGGGTCGCCCGTCACGACCATGACGCTCCCGTGACCCATGCGCGTCAGGAACATCTTCATCTGGCCAATCGTCGTGTTCTGGCCCTCGTCCAAGATCACGAATGCGTTCGACAGCGTCCGCCCACGCATGTACGCGAGCGGTGCGATCTCGATGACGCCCGCTTCCTCGAGACGTCCGAGGTCTTCGCCGTCGATCAGATCGAAGAGCGCGTCGTAGATCGGACGCATGTACGGGTTGAGCTTCTGGTGCACGTCCCCCGGCAGAAAGCCCAGGTGCTCGCCCGCCTCGACGACTGGACGCGTGATGACGAGGCGGCGCACTTCGCCCTTGCGCAGCATCTGCACCGCCGCCGATACGGCGAGGAAGGTCTTGCCCGTGCCCGCGGGTCCGATGCCGAAGTTGAGCGGACACTTCTCGATCAGCTCGAGGTAGCGGCGCTGGTTCTCGTTGCGCGGCTCGACCGGGTGCACCTTCATCGGACCGACGGCCGGGCCGCGCTGGGCAGCGCCACGAACGAGCGCGGGGTTCGCGTTGGAGCCGGGATGACTGCCGTTGCCGACGTTGGTGCCGGACTTGCGGCGCCCCATCAAGATCCCCTCGATGTCCTGCACGCCGAGCTCGCGGCCCTTGCGCGACTTGCCGAGCAGGTGCTCGATCCTGCGCCGAGCCTCCTCGACCGAGTCGTCGTCGCCGCGCAGACGCAGGTTCCCCATGCGCGCCGAGATCTCGATGTCGAGTGACTGCCGCAGGAGCTTGGCGAACCGGTCGTAGGGGCCGAGGACGAGGAACGCCTCGTCGTTGGACCGCAGAGGGATGGTGATTTCGGACAAGTGGTTCAGCTTGGTTGGCGGCTTGGCGGGGGCTCAGCATCGCCGCAGCACTCCTCGCCTGTCAATCGCAAGACGCCCGACACCGCGATCTCCCCGCCTACGTCGGGGCGTCGCAGAGGATTACAGGCTCCATCACCCGCTCCACCTCAGGCTCGATCACAGGCTCGCCCCCACCTCGAACGGCCAGTGGTACAGGAGCGGCCCCACGAGGAGAGCGACCGGGATCGACAGGAGGAGGCTGTCGACCAGATCCAACAGTCCGCCCGAGGGCCCGAACAGCGTGCCCGAGTCCTTGACCCCGGCGCGCCGCTTGACGGCGCTCTCGAGCAGGTCTCCCGCCTGCGCCGCGAGGTTGAGGGTCGCGCCGAGGAAGATGCCGGAGACGAGGCCGAAGCGGTCGGGGGGAAGCAGGCCCCCCATCTGGCAAGCGATCCCCGTCACGATGCCGGCGACCAGCGAGGCGACACAGCCCGCGGTCGTCTTGCCCGGACTGAGGTTCGGAAAGGGATGCGTGCGGCCCAGGAGGTTCCCGAAGTAGTAGCCGGCGATGTCGCCGACCTTCGACAGGAGCACGAGCGCGACGAGCCCGGCGGTTCCCGCGTGCATCCGCACCAGGAACAGCTCCCCCATCGGCACCGCGACCCAGAGGGCCGCGAACAGATAGAGGGGTGAGAAACAGGTCCGCGCGCGCTCCGCGCCCAGGCTCGGCAAGGACGCCAAGAACGCGAACGCGAGCGCGGTCGCCGGCAGGATCAGAAGACCCCACCAGTAGCGGCTCGCTCCCTCCAGCTGCAGGAGCTCGATCTCGGACGACGAGCTCCAGAGCGCCCACCCCACGAGGTGTACGGCGACGGCCGCCACGACGAGCGGCTTGACGTCGACGCCACGCAGCGGGAAGCCCATCCGCCCGATCTCGAGCATGGCGCACACGGCGATCACCCCACCGGCGAGGTGCACGAAGCGCGTGCCGGAGTCGAACGTCGACACGAAGAGCAAGAGCGCCACAGCGGCTGCGATCGCGGCGCCGACGACCGTCCTGCGCCAGATCTTCGCGCCACGGCTGAGCGAGGAGCCAGCAGCGTCGACGGTGCTCATGCCGTGTTGCGCGAGTTGTCCCCGGCGTCCTTGCCGTCGAGCAGGGAGCCGAACTTCCGCTTGCGGCGCGCGTACGCGCGCAGCGCGAGGGCGAGGTCGTCCTTGCGGAAGTCTGGCCAGCACACGTCGGTGACGTACAGCTCCGAGTAGGACATCTGCCACAGGAGGAAGTTCGAGATGCGCATCTCGCCGGCGGTGCGGATGATCAGGTCCGGATCGGGCGTCTCGGGATCGTAGAGGTAGGAACGAATCGTGTCCTCGTCAATCGTCGCGACGTCGAGCTCGCCGGCCTTCGCCGCCGCGCACATCGCACGCGCTGCGTCGGCGATCTCCGAACGGCTGCCGTACGACAGCGCGAGCCGCAGCAGCATGCCATCGTTCGCCGCCGTCAGCTCTTCGGTCTTGCGCAGCGCGTTCTGCGCTGCCGCGGGCAGGCTGTCTCGCCGCCCGATGCAGCCGAGGCGCACTCCGTTGTCCATCAGCGTCTTGCGCTCGCGGTGCAGGAAGATGCGCAGGAGGCGCATCAGGTACTTCACTTCCTGCGATGGGCGCTTCCAGTTCTCGACGGAGAAGGCGTACAGCGTGAGGCTCTTCACGCCCATGCGCGCGCACTGCGTCGTGATCTCGCGCACCGATTGGACACCGGCCGTGTGGCCCTGCACGCGCAGCATGCCTCGCTCCTGCGCCCAGCGACCGTTGCCGTCCATGATGATGGCGATGTGCTCGGGAAAGGGTCCCCCGAGATCGGGTCGCTGGATCGGTTGGCGAGCCATCAGAGCCCTCTCGAGATGACCGCGTCGCGCTCGGGCCCGACCGAGAGCATGACGATCGGAACGCCCACTTCCTTCTCGACCCACTCGACGTACGAGCGCGCGTTCTCCGGAAGCGCCGCGAAGTCCCGCACGCCGCTCACGTCCTCCGCCCAACCAGGTAGGCTCCTCCACTCGACCTCGACCTCGTCGATCGCCGAAAGGTGACTGGGGTACTCGGTGAAGCGCTCGCCGCCGTGCCGGTAGGCGACGCCGACCTCGATGTCGCCCAGCCCCGCGAGGACGTCGAGCTTCGTCATCACCCAACCCTCGGCGCCACCGAGCTCGAGCGCGTAGCGCACGGCGACGGCGTCGAACCAACCCGCTCGACGCGGTCGACCGGTCGTCGCGCCGTACTCGTGTCCCGCCGCGCGCAGCTCGTCCGCCTTCGCGCCCTCGAGCTCGGACGGAAAGGGCCCCTCGCCGACGCGCGTGCAGTAGGCCTTGGCGATCCCGATCGCGCCGTCGAGCTGCGAGGGAGGAAAGCTCGCTCCCGCCGCGACGCCGGCGACACCGGTGTTCGATGAGGTGACGTAGGGGTACGTGCCCGCGTCGATGTCGAGCATGACGCCCTGCGCCCCCTCGAAGAGCACGCGCTTGCCCGCTCGGTAGGCGCGGCGCACTTCCGCGCCCGTGTCGCCGACGAACGGCCGCAGGCGGTCTCCTGCACTCGCGTAGCTCGCCAGCTGTTCGTCGAGATCGACCGGCGACTCGCCGTGCACGCGCTCGATCAGTGCGTTCTTCTCCGCGAGGATCGCGGTCAAGCGCCGGCGCAGGACGTCCGCATCCAGAAGGTCGGTCACGCGCAGTCCCGCGCGCGCGGCCTTGTCGGCGTAGCACGGGCCGATCCCGCGCCCGGTCGTACCGATCCGGCCGTCGCCGCGCCAGCGCTCGGAGAGCTGGTCGATGCGCCGGTGGTGCTCGAAGATCACGTGCGCACCTGCGGACAGGCGCAGGTTCTTGCCGTCGACCGGCGTCCCGCGCTCGATCAGGCCGTCGATCTCCTCGATCAGCTTCAACGGATCGACGGCGACACCGTTCCCGATCACGTTGACCTTTCCGGCGTGCAGGATGCCGCTGGGGATCAAGTGCAGGACGTAGCGGTCGCCGCCGACGACGACGGTGTGTCCGGCGTTCGCCCCGCCCTGGTAGCGCACGACGCAATCCGCGTCGATCGCCATCCGGTCGATGATCTTGCCTTTGCCTTCGTCGCCCCACTGAGCACCAAAGACGCTGATCGAGGGCATGAAGTGGCTCTAAAATGGGTCGTTCGGGGGCACCGACGCGACCGGGACCGACGTCAGCCCACGACCGCGGAAGAGTTAGGGACGAGGAGCGATTCTTGCGCCGGTTCGAAACGGGGACAAGCGAATTCCGGCCGGAGGACGCCCAGGATTCCCCGTGGCTCCGCGGTCCAGGCGGGCTGGCCCTTACTGGATGCCCATGCGGGCGATCAGCACGAGGGCTGCCGCGGGCGCCAGGTTCGCCGTGGCGGCCACCGCGACGCCTGCTTCCTGCAGGGCGAGCGCACGCGTGTACTCGCTCACCTCGCTCGCAACGTCTACGTCGCGGATGCGGCTCACGGCGGCGGAGAGGCCCTCGCGCTCGGTGAGCAGCCGGCGCTCGATCGTCTGGAGCTGGTTCTGCGCCGCCCCCATCTCGCCCCGGCTCCGCGACACGTAGGAGCGCGCTTCGTCGAGTCGCTCGAGAACGTTGCGGAAGTCGCTGGTGCTGCCCGACCCCGAGCGCAAGCCCCCGAAGGTCGCCTTGAGCTCGGTGGGGAGCGCCAGATCGAGGAAATCCCCGTCGTCGGGTCCGACGTGGATCCGCATCGACTCGCGGGTGAACAACTGGCGGCCGTTGAACTCGGTCCCGTTCACGAGCCGCTGGAGCTCGGCGATGCGGCTGTCGAACTCGCCCGCGAGCACGGCGCGATCGGCGTCCGACAGGGTCCCGTTCATCCCCTGGACGACGATCTCGCGCATGCGCGCCACGTTGTCCTGCATCTGACCCAACGCGCTCTCGGCGATTTGAACGACGCTGACCGCGTCACGCACATTGCGCGTCGCCGCCACCGTCGAACGCACACGCGCGGCCATTCTCACCGCGACGCCGAGACCGCCTGCATCGTCGGCAGCGGTGCGAATGCGTAGCCCGGACGACAGATGGCCCGCGGCGCGCTCGACGCGCTGGGTGCTCTCGTACAAGGCTAGATGGACGCTCGAGGCGACCAGATTGTTCTGGATGCTAAGTCCCATGGGGGGGGGCCTGGGGGGCGACTCGCGAACTCCATCGACGAAGCCCGTGCGCGCAATGAAGCCCGGCTCCCAATTCCGGGATTGCGCAGCGCCCTGATTCGAGTCACGCGCCGGCGAAGGACGCGAGCTCCTGGACCGGGAGACTACGACCCGCCGGACCCGTGCCCGCCACCGCCCGGCGTGCGGAGCTCGAGCTCGGCACCCGCTTCGAGATCAAACGCGGCCTTGCCGCCGATGCGCGCGTCACGCTTCGCGCCTGGCTGCAGGAGCCGCGCGGAGCCCGCACCGCCGGCCGCGCCGCCCGCGAGGCCCCAGGGCCGGCCCTCCTGGCGTTCGGCGATCCACCCCGCGCGCACGGGCGCGAGGAAGCGCAGGCGCTTGCGCACGCCGTCGCCACCACGCCGAGCGCCAGCGCCGCCCGAGCCACGCCGGACCGTGTACGCGAGCACCCGCACGGGAAGTTGGGTCTCGAGTGCTTCGATCGGTGTATTGCGCGTGTTGGTCATGTGGGTCTGCACCGCGTGCGCGCCCGGGCCGGCGGGGCTCGCGCCGGCGCCCCCCGCGATCGTCTCGTAGTAGGCGAAGCCGCCCCCCGGTGCACCGAACGTCAAGTTGCTCATCGTGCCGGCGCTCGCGGCGGGCACGCGCTCGGGAAGCGCCCTGGCCAGCGCCCCCATCAGGACGTCGACGAGCCGCTGACTCGTCTCGACGTTGCCGGCCGCGACCGGGGCGGGGTAGACCGCGTCGACGAGCGAACCCGGCCGCGTGACGATGTCGCTCGAGCGCAGGACGCCCGCGTTCGTCGGCGTGCCCGGCGGCAGCAGCAGGCGCAACACGTAGAAGACGGCCGAGACCGCGACGGCGCGCACGGTGTTGACGGGGCCGCCCGCCTGATCGTCACTGCGCGAGAAGTCGAATCGCAGCCGCTCGCCGTCCGACTCGATCGTGACCGCGATGCGAACGTTGCGCTCCTCGCTCGGGTGCGGGTGCTCGAGCTCGTCTGCGAACGTGAAGCGGCCACGCGGCAAGTCGCCGATGACGTCGCGCATCAACGCGTCGGTCCAGTCGACGAGCTGGCCGGCACGCAGCGCGAGCTCGGCGAGGCCGTGCTCAGCGGCCATCGAGGTCAGCCGTTCGGCACCGATGCGATTGGCGGCCCACTGTGCGAGGAGGTCCGCCTCGCGCTCGGCCGGAACGCGCATGTTCGCACGCAAGAGGCGCATCAGCTCCCGATCGACCTCACCGGCCCGCACGAGCCGCACCGGCGGAAGCCGCAGCCCTTCGCCGTGCACGTCCGCAGCGGGCGCCATCGAGCCGGGGAACGCCCCGCCGACGTCGGCGTGGTGCGCGCGGTTGACGCAGAAGAAGTCGGGCTCGGAGCCACCGCCGAGGAACACGGGGCTCACGAGCGTGATGTCGGGCAGGTGCGTGCCGCCTTGGTAGGGATCGTTGAGAACGACCGCGTCACCGGGCTGCATGTCGATCGCCTCCCGCGCCGCCGCGAGCGACGGCGGCGACGAGCCCAGATGGACCGGAAGATGCGCCGCCTGCGCGATCATCTGGCCGCCCTTGTCGAACAGCGCGCACGAGAAGTCGCGCCGCTCCTTGATGTTCGGCGAGAACGCCGACCGCATCAACGCGACCCCCATCTCCTCCGCCGCCGCCGCGAACAGATGATGAAAGACCTCGAGCCGCACCGAGTCCAGGGCGCGCGCACGACGGGGACCTTTGGAACCTGCACTCATGGATTCTCGCGTCTCAACACGCCTCGTTCGGCTCGGCTCCGTCTCGACCACCCGTGCCCCACATTGCCCGGCTAAGCCCCCCCGTCTCGACCACCCGTGCCCCATCACTGCCCCGGCTAAGGGCCCGTCCGAGAACAAGTGTCAGGTTTCGGCGAGCCATCGTCGTTCCTGGCAAGGCGCGCCGCCGACGCGTATTCGCTGGATACTCGGAGAAGGCGCAACGTAGCCAGGGGCGGCGAGGGCCGGCGAAACGTGACACTTATTCTCGGACGGGCC
>JAAELL010000381.1 GCA_024226735.1 bacterium
CCCGTGCCCGTGCCCGTGCCCGTGCCCGTGCCCGGTTGTTGGTCGCGCGTCTTTCGACTCGCCGGAGGCCAGGCGGGGCGCCGACTCTGCGCTTCGAGCGCCGAGTCGTGCCGATTTCGGCTCAGGAGACGCACTCCTGCATCCGGCCGAGCCGGAGCAAGTTGTAGGCGGCGCCGACCATGTAGGCCGCGTGTTGAGTTTTGCGTCTGCCTCGAAACCTCGTGCGCCTCAGGCCCGCGACGCTCTTGATCCAGCCGAAGATCTGCTCGATCCGCATGCGGATGCGCTGACTGACTCGATACCCCTCGTGTCGAGTCGTGCGGCCATCGATGGCCGAGCGCCTCCGAGCATTCTCGTTCTGCGCCACGTGTGGCGTGACGTCCGCTTCGCGACAGCGAGCGACGAAGTCTTTGGTGTCGTAGGCCCGGTCGGCGCCGACAGTGGTGCGGCGGTCGCCGAGATCCTCCAGCATCTCGAGCGCCACGTTGCGTTCGGCATAGCCGTCGGCTTGGCTCACGCGAAGGTCGACGAGAAGTCCGTTGCGGTTGTCCATGAGGGCATGCCCCATGAAACAGAGCTTGGCCTCGCGACCGCGACCTTTGCGCAGGAGTCGTGCTTCGGGGTCCGTCTTGGACTCGTGAGTGTCGTTGCTTCGACGCTGCCCCTTGAAGTCGCCCCAGCCGTTGTTGTCCGCGTCGTCCTGTTCTTTGGGCCGGAAGCTCTTCATCGAGGCCCACGCCTCGATCAGCGTCCCGTCCACGCTGAAGTGCTCGCGGCTCACGAGCCCTTCGTCGCGGGCCTGCCCGAGGACGGCCCCGAAGAACTCTGCGGCGACCTCGTGCTCCATCAGCCGCTGCCGGTTCTTGGTGAAGGTGCTCGGGTCGAAGGAGTCCTCGAGCATGTCCATGTCGAGGAACCAGCGGAAGAGCAGGTTGTAGTCGAGCTGCTCACACAAGAGCCGCTCGCTCCGCACCGAGTAGAAGGCCATCAGCAGCATCGACTTCAGGAGGCGCTCGGGCGGGACCGAAGGGCGACCGCCGGCGGCGTACATCTCGTCGAACAACGGCGAGAGCGTTGCGAGCGCCCCGTCGGCAAGGGTCTTCACCTGGCGTAGCGGATGGTCGGGGCGCACCCGTCCCTCCGGCGAAACGAGGCAGAGCATCGAGGACTGAGAGGTGGGCTGGCCGCGCATACCCACGGTAGATCACGCGGCCGTCCGTCTGTCGATCCCGAAACCGCCGTCGACTCGACACGATGACGGAGCATGCGATTCGACCATCACAAGCTCGACGTCTACGCAACCGCCCTCGACTTCGTCGTCCTCGTCGACCCTCTGCTCGAGCACCTTCCACCCGGACGCGGGTACCTCGCTCTGCAGCTCCGCAAGGCCGCCGCCTCGATCGTGTCCAACGTCGCCGAGGGGGCCGGCGAGTTCAGTCCGAAGGAGAAGCGACGCTTCTACCGGATCGCCCGGCGCTCGGGCACCGAGTGCGCCGCCCAGCTCGACATCCTCCTGCGCCTCGACCTCATCGACGCTTCCGCCCACGAAAGCACGAGCCGTCTCCTTCACAGGATCGTCTCCATGCTCGTCAAGATGAGTAAGCCCAGGGACGCCTGACTTCGGGCACGGGCACGGGCACGGGCACGCGCGTTTCGCGCGCTGGCACGGGGCAGGCCGCGGAAAACGCCTTCGGCGTTTTTCCGCAGCCTGCTAGCCCGGGAAGGGCAGCGGTCGAGGGGCAGCCAGACGGCACGGTCGGCCCCGGACCCGTCGGGGGGTGGCCGCGTCACGCCCTCGTAGCCAG
>JAAELL010000382.1 GCA_024226735.1 bacterium
GCCCGCTGCTGCGTTGCGCCTCCTCCGAGACTTGCAGCGCAGTCGCGTCGGCGCTGCGCCTTGCAGCGAACGCGTACGCACCGACCAAAATGCCGCACAAGAGTGACTCACACCACTAGGCGAGCGCATGAAGCCACGTTCCATCTCCCCCGGACCTGCGGTCTCATTCGGGAACAGGTCCACGGTCGCCGTTCTCGCCCTCTCCCTGTTCGCCCTCGGCCAGAAGCCCGTCGACGCGCCCCCGAAGGCCGAGAAGGTCGGAAACCTCCACGCCGTCGTCGCGACCTACACGCTCGACTATGGGAGCGGGAGCGATCAGGTCCTGGAGATGGCCTACGGCTTCCCCGAGCGCGCGCGCTGGCAGCAAACGGTGCTCGACGGCAACAAGCGCGTCCTGCGCATCTACAACCGCTTCGGCGAGCGCACGTACGAACGTCTCGAGACCTCCGGAGCCAGCACCGTTCTGACGGGGGCCAAGCACTTGGATCAGCTGCGGCAGATCGAGCTGATGCAGGCCGTTCTGCTGTGGCCCGACTGCTTCGACTGGAAGGACGTCCGGGGTAGCCGCATGCACGACATGGGTGCCACGGGGCTCCTGATCGTCGACCCGTTCGAGGGCGAGCGGCCCGGGACGTTCCGCTCGTTCGGCGCGGACGGCATCGAGCGCGAGGTCGTGATCGTCGAAGCTTGGGAGATCGAGCACGAGCGCGCGTGGCCCGCTCGATGGAAGCTCGAGAGCGCGCTGACCCGCCTGACCGCGACGCGGGTGTCGATCGACACCAGCGCCCGGTTCTCGGACGCTTTCTTCGTCCCGCCCGATCAACGCGACCGGGCGTTCACCTCCGCCCACACCAAGCTGCGGCACATCGACCTCGCTGCGCGCCCGGCGCGGCGCGTGCCGCTGCCCGACGGGGACGATTGGAAGGAGCAGGTCGAGCGAGCACGCAAGCTGCGCGGGGCATGGAAGGGGGAGCAGGCGGAGCTAGCGCCGTGGTTGACCCTCGAGCTCGATGCCCGCGCCCGCCCGAGCGCCCTGTGGCTCGAGCTGCGCGACGCTTCGCGCGTTCCCGAGGGCTGGACGCTGCGGCCCCCGCGGATGGCGCTCGCGGTCGCGGTCGAGAACGAGCGGCGCGTCACGCGCGAGCTCATGCAAAAGATGCGCTCGAAACTCGCCCCCGGGATCGTGCCGGGGACGACCCTCGCACGGATGGCCGTCGACGGCGAGGGGACGATCGACGTCCTGTTGCCCCTTTCCACAGCACGATAGCCCCCATTTGGGCCCTGCATGCTCCCCACGGGAGCCCGCGGTCAGCACTTGCCAGATCGGCAGTTCTGTCCCAGGGAGAGGGCACCCCGTGGGAGGACACCTCCATGGAGGGGCCCCTCTGGTACCCTCAGGAGGCTCCCAACGGCTGCGGCACCGGATTTGCACATGGCTCCCCGCCCAAGCGAATCGCTGCCCGGAGGCCCTCATGCGTATGCGCACACTGATCACCATCCTCTGCCTGTTCCTCGGATCCCTCGTGATCGTGGAGGACACCTTCGCCCAGCGCCGCTCGTCCCGGAGCGGCGGGTCCCGCAGCTCCGCCTCGAGCCAGTCGCGCGGCAGCTCCGCGCGCAGCTCGTCGCGCCAGAGCTCTCGGCCGAGCGCCTCGCGCAGCCGCCAGAGCTCGCGCCCCAGCGCCTCGCGCAGCCGTCAGAGCTCGCGCCCCAGCGCCTCGCGTCCGAGCAGCCGGCCGAGCTCGCGCCCCAGCGCCTCGCGTCCGAGCAGCCGACCGAGCTCGCGCCCCAGCGCCTCGCGTCCGAGCAGCCGACCGAGCTCGCGCCCCAGCGCCTCGCGTCCGAGCAGCCGGCCGAGCTCGCGCCCCAGCGCCTCGCGTCCCTCGACGCGACCCGACACGAACCGGCCGCCGACCTCGCGTCCCTCGGCGCGCCCCGCCGAGCGCTCGCCGAGCGGCAGCAACCTCTCGGGCCGCAGCACCCGCCCCGGCACGCAGCCGGCACCGAACAACTCCGGCGCTCCTGAATGGCGGCCCCGCAGCTCGACGCCGCGCTCGACGACCTCGACTCCGATCCCGCGCGGCTCGGGCGTCATCGATCTGCGCGACGCTGGCGTCGCTCCGCGCCGCGCCATTCCGCGCGTGCGCACCGAACCGCGGAACACGCGTCCCGCCCCGGGCACCGACCGCTCGATCGGCCTGAAGACGCGCAGCCAGACGCGTTCGCGCGTCGACCTCGAGCGCGCCCGCCGCGCCCTCAAGAATTCGCCGCCCGTCATGCGCACGCGCACGGCCTCGCCCGAGGACATCCTCTCGCGCTACCGCGGCAGCGACAAGGCGCGCGCCGCGGACAAGGGTCCCAGCGGCGGCTCGCGCGGAGTGCTCGCGAACACCCCCGGGCCCAGCTCGCGCCCCGGCGTCAGCAGCGCCAAGGGCCCGGGTCGGAGCGACACGCCGGCGCCGAAGCTCGACCGTGCGGGTGACGCGGGCGCCAAGGGCGCCAACAAGCCCGGCAAGCGCGTCGCGACGCCGACCGAGCGCGAGAAGAAGCGCATGACCGACGCGCGTCGCAAGTACCTCGACAGCGTCTCCGGCACGAAGAGCGCGCCGACGGGCAAGATCGGCCGCGACCTCACCGGTGGCGCCAACGTTCCGCCGATCGACAGCAGCAACGGCGGTGGCGGGCACGGCAACGGCGACAGCGGCGGTCACGACGGCGGACACCACGACGGTGGCCATCACGACCACCACCACCATCACTCGAGCCATCACCACCACTACTGGGGCTCGGCCCACTGGTCCTGGTGGCTGTACTACCCGAGCTATTGCTACGGCTACTGGTGGAGCTCCTACTGGTACAACGGCGGCTACTGGCGCTACGGCTACACGCCCAACTACTACTGGTACGGCCCGTTCCTGCCCTACCGCTCGAGCGTCGTCTACCAGATCTACGACGACGAACCGGAGATCATCTACGTCGAGCAACCGGCCGAGGAATACGTCGAGCAGGGTGAGGGCTACATCCAGATGGAGCCGGCCCACGAGAGCGACACTCAAGGTCAGAGCGCCGCTCCCTCGCAGCCCGTCCAGGCCAACCCGCAGCGCAGCGAAGGCATCAACCGCGCCGCGGACTACTACCTCACCCTCGGCGACCGCGCCTTCCGCGACGCGCGCTTCGGCGACGCCGTGCACTTCTACGCGAAGGCCGTCGAGTTCTCGGGTGACGAGGCGATCCTCTACCTGATCCTGTCGGATGCGCTGTTCGCGACCGGCGACTACCACTACGCGGCGTACTCGCTGCGCAGGGCGCTCGAGCTCGACCCGAACCTCGCGACGAACGTCGTCGACAAGCACTCGTTCTACACCGACGGAGCCGACTTCGACCGTCAGCTGGCGGTGCTCGAACGCTATCTCGAGGACCACTTCCTCGACGACGACGCGCGCCTCGTGCTCGCCGCGAACTACTTGTTCGGCAACCGGCCCGCGTCGTCGGTCGACCTGCTCGAGAGCCCCTTCAGCAAGCAGGTCAAGGAGACCGCGGCCGGCACGCTGATTCTCGAGAGCGCCCGGGCGATCCAGTACGGTCCCGCCGCCAGCCAGTCATCCGAAGACGATTGACGTCGAGCGTCCCTGCCGTACGACGTCCCTCTCCCCACCGGACGGCGTTCCCGCAAGTCGGGGGCGCCGTCCACTCGTTGGGGTAGTACCGAGCCCACATGGCTCGGATGGAACTCGATCTCGAACTGCATGGTCCTCAGCCCCTCAGAGCATGATCTCGCGCGGCCCCTCGTCACCGGAAAAGACCTCGACCTCGGGCACCCGGCCGTACACCTGCTCGAAACGCTCCTGCAGCTCGGAGAGGACGACGTCCTCGCTGCCCTTGTTCAGCAACATGACCGTGCATCCGCCGAAGCCGGCCCCGGTGAGTCGCGAACCGAGCGCGCCCGCGTCGAGCGCGGCCGTGACTAGCAGATCGAGCTCGGGTGTCGAGCAGGCGTAGTAGTCGCGCAGCGACTCGTGCGTGCGCGTCATCGCACCTCCGAGCTCTTCCATTCGACCGGCGAAGAGCGCCTCGCGGGCCGCGAACGTGCGACCGACCTCGTGCAGGACGTGCCGGGCGCGCGCGGCGCAGTCCGGATCGAGCTCACTCTCGTGCGCCTCGAACACCTCGAGCGGGATGTCGCGCATGCAGCTCGCGCCGGGGGCGTAGGGCTGCAACGCCTCGAACGCCATGCGGCACTGGTCGACGCGCCGGTTGAACTCACCCGCCGCGAGCTGACGGGAAACGCCGCTGTTGGCAACGGCGATCGAGACGCGCGAGAAGTCGAGCGGCACGTGCTCCCACGACTCGTCCTTGCAGTCGAGCCACAACAGGTGCCCACGGCGCGCCAGGCCGACGGCGAAGGGATCCATGATGCCGCACTGTACGCCGACGAAGCCGCGCTCGGCACGCAGCGCGGTGCGCACGCGTTCCATGACGTCGAGCGAGAGGTTCCACGCCTCGTCGAGGAGCAACGCCGTCCCGACGCAGATCGACGCCGACGAGGAGAGGCCGGCCCCAACCGGCAGATTGCCGCCGCAAAGGATCTCGAGCCCCGGGAGTTGGCCATCGGTCCCCGCCGCCCGGCAGCGCACGAGCGCATCGACCAGGACGCCCAAGGGGTAGTCGACCCAGCGACCTAACCGGGTGGTCGGCGCCTCGTCGAGGTCGAACTCGATCCCGTTCGGGTCGAGCGTCGAGGCGATGAAGATGCGGCGGTCGTCGCGCTCGCGCACGGCCAGAAACGTGCCGCGATCGATCGCGGTCGGCATCACGGGCCCGCCGTTGTAGTCCAGGTGGCCCCCGAAGAGGTTGACCCGACCGGGCGAAAAGAAGGTCCGCGGGGCCGCACCGGAGCCGTAGCAGGCGTAGAAGTCCTCGACGTGCTCGGCGAGGTGCAACACCGGGTCCGCCGGGTCCAGGGCGCTGGAGTGACTCATGATCCCAGGATATCGGCGCGGGGGGGTGCTCGCTTCCTTACGAGCCGGCGAATCCTTGTGGAGCTGGGCCGCTCGCTGGCCGATGAACAGTGTCCCGTATAGGAAATAGGTGGTCACCCGGGCCTTCCTCGTGTGGGCTGGCAAGACGCCCGCTAGACTCCTGATCATGTCCCGTCCCAAGACAGCCCCCACCGCTTCGGTCCTCCTCGCCGCGGCCGCGCTCGCGACGCTGGCGCTCTCCTCGAGCGGCTGTGCGTCCGTCTCGTTCGAGCGCGACACGTCCACTTCTGGGACGTTCGAGTCCAGCGGATGGGCGTTCACGTTAGTGTCGATCGACCTGCCGCGTCCGGCGCTCCAGATCGCCCGCGAAAACGCGTCCGACGCGGGACTCGCGAACATGCGGGTCGAGGAGGCCTACGTCACCCCGGACTGGGGCTGGTGGAACTGGGTCCTCGACATCATCTCGGTGCGAAAGGCACGGGTGCGCGGTACGTGGGGATACGACGGCGAGGAGTGAGCAGCTCGAGGCGCCAGCCGACGATCCAGCTCAGGATCTTCCAACCGGCTCGCAGCGTCCCGCTCAGCGTCCCCGTGATCTTGCTGCGGCCGATCCGCGTCCTGTAGCGCACCGGCACCTCGCTCGTGCGCAAGCCCGCGACCTTCGCCTTCAGCTGCATCTCGACCGTCCACCCGAAGTCGCGGTCGCGCATGGCCAAGTGCCTCAGCGCGTGGGCGGTGATCGCGCGGAATGGTCCGAGGTCGGTGTAGCGCGCGCCGAACAGGACCCGCATCAGAAAGCACGCGAGGCGGTTGCCGAACCAGGCCTGGGGCAGGAGCGCGCTCAGGCTCGCGCCACCGAGCACGCGCGAGCCGATGACGAAGTCCGCCTCGCCAGCCGCGATCGGTGCCACGATCGCGAGCGCGTCCTCGGGGTAGTCCGAGTGGTCGGCATCGAGGAAGACGATGACGTCGTCACCTTCGAAGGGTGCCCCGGGCGCGGCTTCCACCGAACCGCGCGCAAAAACGGCGTCGAGGGCGGTCAAGCACGCCTGCCCGTAGCCGCGACGGTCCTCGCGCACGACGTGGGCCCCAGCCTCGCGCGCGACGCGCGCCGTGCCGTCGTGTGAGCCGTTGTCGCAGACGACGACCGCGTGCGCCAGGCCGCGCGGTATCTCGGCCAAGACGGCGGCAATCGCCTCCTCCTCGTCGAGGGCCGGCATGACGAAGACGACGCGCCCGCGCGTCGGCGAGTCGGCCCCGCGCAGGCCGGTCCTTTCGAGCGGATTCGTCATCGAAGCGTCGCGTGCAGCTCCACCCGCGCGCCGGGCCGACCCGCGGGGAGCGTCACGAGGTCCTTCGTCCGGCGCGTGCCGCGCGTGACGCGCAACTCGTACTTTCCGGCCGCGAACGTGCCGAGCGCGAGCTCACCTTCCGCATCGGTCGTCGCCTCGCCCGCGAAGAACTTGGTGAAGAGCGACCCCGGGTCGCCGACGTCCTCGTCCGCCGACCCGCCCTCCGCGACGAGCCGCGCCGCCGCACCCGCGACGGGCGCACCGCTCGCGTCGACCACGACCACGGTGACGTCGACGCCGCGCTCGAGCGAGAGACGCAGTGCCTCGTTCGCTCCCGGAACCAGCTCGACGTCGGAGCGGGCGCGCGCGAACCCGGGGGCGGAGGCGGTGACGACCCAGTTTCCGGGCGCGAGGGAGGTCAGCGCGAACTCGCCGCTCACGTCTGTCGTGTCCGTGATCGGCCGCCTGGTCACCGCGCCCCCGCGGCGCGTCGCCGTCACGCGTGCGCCCTCGACGCCAGTGCCCCCGTCGTCGGTCACGGTGCCCGTCAGCTCCAGTCCCGGCGCGAGCGGGAAATCGAGGTCCTCGCGGGCCTCCGACGAGAAGAGCTCGACAAGGGCCGGCCCCATCGGCGCGAGCGGCGACTCGCGCCGGCGCGGCGCGCTCGCGGAGACCTCGTACTCGCCCCCCTCGAGCCGCTCGAAGCGGTAGGAGCCGTCGGGCGCCGTGCGGAAGCTCTGGCGTCCTCCGTCGCGATCGATCAGCTGCCCGACGAGCGAGTCCGAGCTCGCCCGGCCGCGCGGGCGCAAGACGACCTCCGCGCGGAAGACCGCCTCGCCGGTCGCGGCGTCCGTCACCCGCCCGGCGATCGCACCGCCCGGCAAGGCGAGGTCCAACAGCATCTCGGGCGCGTCCGGAATCTCGACCCACAGGTTCGTGCGCGGCCCGTTGCCAACGACGCGGAAGCGGTACTCGCCGGGGGGCAGTCCCTCGAACGCGTAGGTCCCGTCGCCGTGGATGTCGGTCACCTTGACGTCGACTCCGACGAAGTTCTCGCTCTCGAAGCCCATCGCGACAATCGAGCCCCGGGTGAGCGGCTCGCCGCGGTCGGTGACCTTGCCGTGCACACGACACGCGCCGCTGGAGGTGTCGACGATGTCGTGCCGCACGAGCCGGTCCTCGGGAACCGTGACCATGCCGAGGTTCAACGTGCCGAGAAAGCTCATCGGCGTCAGCTCGGCATCGCCGCGCGTCAACAAGAAGAAGTAGCCACCAGCCTCCATGTGGCGGATCTCGTACTCGCCGTTCGCGTCCGTGCGCCCCTGGTACAGGGCGCGTCCGGCGCCGGTCGCTTTGAACGCCCCCGGCGACACCGCGAGCACGATGCCCTCCTCGATCGGACGGTCGAACCGATCGGTCGCACGCCCGAAGACGCCGCCGCCAGGGCTCATCTCGACGATGATGCCGTCACGACGCTGCCCGGCCTCGACCGTGACTTGCGCCGCCGTCGACGCGCGAAAGTCGCGGTGCAGCGCGATCACCCGGTAGCTGCCGCCCGGTAGGCCGTCGATCTCGAACGCGCCGTCCGCGTCCGTCGTCACCGCGAGCCCGCCCATCAGACCGAGGCTCGCCGCGAAACGTGCGAATGCGCGGTCGGGGCCGCCGCGCGGTGCGGGTCTGCCGTCGGCGTAGGTCGCACGCAGCTCGTCGCGGCGCTCCTGGACACGATCGAGGAAGAAGTCCATCCCCGAGTCCGTCGTGACTTGCGCGCCCGCGATCGGCTTGCCTTCGGGATCCTGAACGACGCCCGCGAGCGTCGCCCCGCGCGTCAACATCACGATCACCCCGCGCGTCACCTCGTTCGGCGTGACGGTGACCTCGGCCTCGCCCGAGATGTAGCCCTCGGCGGAGAACCGCAGCCGCACGTCCCCCGGGCACAGCTGGTCGATGCGAAAGCGGCCGCCCTCGTCCTCGACCTCGAGACCGCCGCTGAACGGGTTGAGCCGACCGGGAGCATCCAGCTGCGTCTCGACGCGATCGGTCGTCGAGATCGTGTAGCTCGTGACCGGTGCGCTCTTCTCGAGGTCCATCACGATGCCCTCGGCGACGCCGCCACGCAGGAGGACGACCTCGATCTCGGCCGGATCCTCAGCCGGGTCCCATTCCTCGCGGACGTAGGAGTAGCCCGCCGCATCGAAGTGCAACACGTACGGAGCGTCGCCAGGAAAGGCGCCCGCGGTGAAGCGGCCGTCCGCGTCCGTGCGCGGAAAATCGAACTCGCGCATCGCCTGCGCGAGCAACGGAGCGAGCGTGAGCGAGCGCCGGAACGCGTCGATGTCGGCCAGGCTCCAGCGCACGAGGACTCCGGCGATCGGCGCCCCAGCGGCGTCGATGACGCGGCCCGACACGAGCGGTCCGCGGACGAGCTCGAACTCGTCCGCTTCGTGCACGCCACGTTCGGCGGCATGCACGCGCGGCCCCTTGCCCGGCACGTGCCGGTCCGCCATCGCGATGACGTCGACCTCGCCGGGCGGCACGCCGCGCAGGACGTAGTTGCCGCCTTCGTCGGTGACCGCGTGCGTGCGCTCGAGGATCTCTTTGGCGAAGCGCAGGTTGCGCAGTCCACGCGAGACGGCTCCGACGCGCGCCCCCTCGAGCGCGACGCCTTCCGCTGCTCCATCCTCCTGTTCCCCCGCCACGGAAACGATGCGTCCGGTGATCGTCGCCCCCCGGCGCCCATGGATCACGACCTCGGTGTCCTGGCCCGCCCGCACGTCGACGCCGAGCACGTGCGTGACGGCAAACGTGTCGGCGATGGCCGACACCTCGTAGCCGACGCCGGGCGGAACGGCGGGGAATGCGAAGCCACCGGTCTCGTCGGTCTCCGTCTCGTGCGCGCGCACGTCGCCGCTCGCGGCGGCGGTCAGGAACGTCGATGCGCCGGTCGTCATCAGCACGCGTGCCGTACGCGCTGGAGACCCGTCCGGCTCGAGCACGCGGCCGTAGACTCGTCCGCCCGCGCGCACCCACACCTCGATCGGTCCGCCCGAGCCCGACGCGACGGTCCGCGCCCGAACGGGCGACTCGGCCAGGTGATGGTCCCCGAGCACGTCGACGTACCACGTGCCTTCGCGCACGCCCTCGAAGGCGAACTGCCCCAGCGGCCCGGTCAACGTCACCGCGATCGGCTCGGTGCGCCGCTGCACGTCGTCGCCCAGACCGGACACACCGATCACGCGCTTCAGGATCGTCGCGCTCGCCGGCGGAACGGCGAAGAGCTCGACGCTGAGGCCGGCGACCCCCGCGCCGCTCGAGCGCTCGAGGACGACGCCCGAGAGGCGGCCGGGGCCTGGAAGGCGCACGCCCGGGCGCACGACGCGCGTCGGGATGTCGCTCGACCCGGAGGCCTCCGGCGCGACCATGTCCGGCGCGGAGGAACGCGTGAGCTCCGCGTCGTCCTCGGTGCCTCGCACGACGCCCGCATCGACCGTGCCGAGCGCCTCCGAATCCGCCACGCGCGTCCACCAGAGCGCACCGCCGACGAGCAGCGCCGCGGCGATCAGTCCGAGAGCGAGCGCCGCGCGCGTCCTAGCGAGAGCCATGGCCCTAGTATAGCGGGGCAGCGATGCAGCCCCGGCGCTTCGCTCGAGGCGCAAGCGGACTCATACGTCGCACGGTAGGACGATGCGGGCGATCGCGCCGGTCCCGTCGGCCGCGTTCTCGAGCGAGACGCGTCCCCCCATGTCCTCGACGATGCGGCGCACGATCGCGAGGCCGAGCCCCGTGCCGCTCGAGCGCGTCGTGAAGTAGGGCTCGAACAGCTTGGCCTCGACCTCGGCCGGCACCCCGGGCCCGGTGTCGCGGATCTCGACGATGACCTCGCTCCCGACCGGCTCGATCGAGACGTGCAGATCGCCACCGTCTTCCATCGCTTCGAGCGCATTGGAAACGAGGTTGAGCAGCGCGCGCCGCATCTCGTCGGGATCGACCTGCACTGTGCCGCCGTCGCCGCTGCGGTGCACGTGCACGCCACGCTCCTTCGCGAGCGCGGCGTGCAGCTCGAGCACCTCGTCCATCAGGGGCGCGAGCTCGGTCGAACGCGGCTCCTTGTGCTCGCCGGCGAACGCGTAGAAGTCGCGCGTGATCTCGCGCATGTTCTCGACCTGGCGCTGGATGAGCTCGATCGTGCGCTCGAAGATCGAGTCGAAGTCGGGCGACTTCTCGTCGCGCGAACGCTTCAGGAGCCCCGCGCTGACGCTGATCGGGGTCAGCGGGTTCTTGATCTCGTGGGCGACCTGGCGCGCCATCTCGCGCCATGCGGCCTCTTTCTCCGCCTGGACGAGCTGCGCGCGGTTCTCCTTCAGCTCGCCGGTCATGCGGTTGAAGGCATTGGCCAGCTCGCCGAGCTCGTCGCTGGTGCCGACCTCGACGCGCGTGTCGAGGTCGCCGCTGGCCACGCGGCGCGTGTGCTGCTGCAGGAGCAGGATCGGCCGCGTCGTACGGTGCGCGATGAAGAACGTGAACAGCACCGCGAGCGACAGCACGATCGCCGACGAACTGAACAGGAGGCGCGACAGCTCCTCGACCGGCGCGTAGATGTCGGCGTTGTCGGCGCCGACGCCGACGACCCAGCCGAAGCCGCCCTTCGCCGAAGGCGTCAGGCGCTGGAACGCGGCCTTCTTCTTGACGCCGCGGAACTCGTAGTTGGGGTACATGCCCCAGTCGACTTGGCGCGCCTTCTCGACCAAGGGCAGCAGCGTTCCGTTCTCGAGGCCGGACACCCGCGTGCCATACAGCCCGCGGTCCTTGTGGGCGATGATCGTGTCGGCGTCGCTGGCCCAGACCCACGCGTAGGACGACTCGTAGATGTCGACGCCGACGCCCTGCACCTGCGAGCCGGTGAGCTGACGGACGCCGAAGCGCTCGAGCTCGGCCTCGACGTTCTCCCAGTTCATCAGCGCGAGCACGACACCGACCGGGTCACCGTAGCCATCGACCGGGTCGACCCGCGACACGAAGCCGACGTAGTAGTTTTCGTCCGCGCCGTTCGTCATGTCGTTCCAGCGCACGGTGTCGAAGTCGATCAGCGCCTCGCCATGCTCCATCGCCCGCTGGAACCAGCCGCCCGCGGTGGCCGCGTAGTCGCGCGAGCGGATCTGGCCCAGGACGGCGTCGGAGATCGCGCGCCCCTCGGCGTCGCGGTGATTCGATTCGAGCCCGCGGCCGTTCGCGTCGATCGCGATCACGAAGTCGTACACGCCGGCGACGCCGACGAGGTCGTCGAAGATCTCCTGCACCTGGCTCCGGAACAGGTGGCTGTCCTCGTCCAGGCCCGCGACAAACCATGACACGACCGGGTTCTGGGCGAGGTGCGAGACGTCCTGGCGCCGCTCGTCGATCTCCTCGTCGAGGCGCGTCGCCAGGTCCGCCGCCATCGAGAGCAGGTGGAACTGCACGACGTCGTCCGACAGCCGCTGGGTCACCTTGGTATCGACGAACAGGGCGAAGCCGACGAAAGGCACGACCACGACAGCCAGGACGGCCAGGACCCACTTCGTCGAGATGCGTCGAATCATCCGTGGTTCCGTATCACCGCTGCATGGCGCCCAGATTTGGCCTGCGCCCCAAGTGTCCTGGATCCGAAGTTCCTTGTCATCTCAGCGCTCCTCGCGCTCGCTGGCTGCGTTGTCCGAACCCACGAGTAGCACAGGGGCTACGCACGGAACCCGACGCCTTGCCAGCGCGCGCGAGGAGCGCTGAGATGACAAGGAACTTCGGACCCAGGACACTAGATTTGGCGCCCCTCGATTCCTTATGCAAGGGGCGTGCCGGATCCCAAGCGCATTCTCATCGTCCGCCTCTCGCACCTCGGGGACGTCGTCCACGCTCTCCCGGTGTACCACGTTCTGGCGGCGGGGTTCCCCGACGCCGAGCTCGGCTGGGCCGTGCAGCCCGAATATGCCGACCTCGTCGCCGGCCTGCCACGCATCTCGCGCGTCATCCGCTTCGGGCGCAAGGAGGGGCTGAAGGCGTGGAGCAAGCTGAGGCGCGATTTCCGGGCCTGGCGGCCCGATTGGACGATCGACTGCCAGGGCAACGTCAAGAGCGGCTTCGTGACGCGCTTCTCGGGGGCGGAGCGGCGCACGGGGCTGGCCAAGCAGGACTGGCGTGAGCCCCTGGGTGCTCGCTTCATCAACGACCAGGCCCCCCCCGCGTACGGCAAGCACGCGATCCACCGCATGCTGATGCTCGCCGGGCACACGGCGCGCGGCCCCGAGCCGCGCTTCGACCTGCCCCTCTCCGACGAGGAGCTGGACCGCGGGCGAGCGCTCCTCGCCCAGCATCTGCCGCCCGGCGAGGGTCTGGTCCGCATCCTTCACCCCGGCGTTGCCGGCGACACGCGCAGCTGGCCCGAGGCCTCGTACGCGACCCTCGCCTCCCGTCTTTCGCGGGCGGGCGAGCGCGTGCTCATCATTACGGGTCCCGACGAGGGCGAAGTCGGAGCGCGCATCGCAGCCGCCCTGTCCTCTGAGGAGGACATCCGGCACTGGATCTCCCAACGCGGGCTACGCGATCTGGCGGCGGTCTTCCGCGCGGCCGCCGAGATGGGCGGGCGCCTCGCCGCCGGCGACTCGGGTCCGATGCACATCGCCGCTGCCGTGCAGCTCGGAGTCGACCTGATCGCGGGGCCGCAGGATCCGTCGCTGACCGGCCCCTGGCCGCTGCCCAAGAACCCGGATTCGATCCACCGCGTGCACCGCGCCGAGGGCGATGCGCCCACGACCGGGGAGCTCGCCCCGGAGACCGTCGCGGACGCCCTACTGGCGCAGGCGAACCCCGACCTGATCCGCACGGATCCGTAGGGGACTGCGCGCGACGAGCCGATATCATCGGCGCGCCATGCGCATGGTCCACTACTTCACGGCTCTCGTCGCCGTCGCGGTCCCCGCCCTGCTGGCCGCGGCCGGCCTCGGCGTGTTCGGGCACGTCGAGCTGCACGTGAAGGTGGCGCTCACGACGACGATCCTGGTCGTGGGCCTGCACTCGCTGTTGATCATCTTCATGATCGTCACGGGCCGAGCCCTGCGCGAAGCGGTGCGAGCGCGTGATCTTTCGAAAGCGTTCCTCGACGAGCTCAACGAGTTCTTCGCGAAGCGTGCCGCCTATCCGGCGGCCGTCTTCGGCGCCTTCTTCATCGTCGTGGCCGGCGTGCTCGGTTATGGCCGTGTCGGCTTCGGCCTGCATCCGGCCTGGCACATGCTCACGGGCCTGGGTGCGCTCGTCTTCAACCTCTGGGCCTTCACCGTCGAAGTGCGCACGATCCGCGCCAACCGACTGTTGATGGACCGTGCGGCCGGAGAGCTCGACCGCATCGACGAGGTGCTGGAAGCGCGGGGCGAGCTCGAGGAGGAGAAAGGCCTCGACGCGAGCGCGCTCGCCAAGAGTGCGCTGATCGTCGCGATCAGCGTCTGGATGCCCTACCTGTACTGGGTCGTCGTCGAGTGGCGCGGGGACTTCTCGAAGGTCAGCCTGCACCCGTGGGTCGAAGTCTGCGCGGCGAGCCTCTTCGTCTGGATGCTCGCACGGCCCGAAGCGCTGGCGACCGACGCGACCTGAAGCCCCGACGGCAGGTCGGATCAGCTCGCTCCGAGAGCTTCGAGCTGGTCGTGGACGTCCATGTACTCCGGCCAGAACACCTCGATCTGGCGCAGGAGCTCCGCGCGCTCGTCACGGTCGCGCGCCTTCTTGGCGCGGTCGTAGAGCTCGGCCGCGCGTGCGACGTAGTCTGCCAACGTGTTGCGGCGGGCGCGCGCGTCCTCGTAGAAGTCGCGCTCGGCCAGCAGCTTGTCGTAGGTCACGATCGCTTCCTCGAAACGGAAGTCGTGCTCGCAGTCCAGCGCGCTCTCGTAGGTCGACTTTGCGCGCGCGTCGTCGATCATGGCGAGCTGCTCGTCGAAGGCCTCCGTCTGCGCCGTAGTCAGAGCCTTGCCTTCCTCGAGCTCCTTCTGGGCGTTCTCCCATTCGCCGCGCAGCACGTTCATCTGGCCGGCCTTGAGCAGCAGGAGCGCCTCGGACTCGATCACGTTCCGATCGAACCCGTCGATCGCCGCCTGGTTGTTCGGATCGGCGATCTTGGCGGCGCGGAATTGGTTGCGCGCCGCGGTGTACTTGCCGTCTGCCTCGAGCGTGTTCGCCACCGCCGCCAGCGTCAGCGAGAGCTGTCGATCGACCTCCGCGACCCGCCGCAGCGGCCGCTGGTCACCTTCGCGGTACTTCGAGGCGTAGCCGAAGCGGCTGCGCGCGACCCACAGTCGATACTCGTTCAGCGAGCGAACGCCCTGGTTGTAGTACTCGTCCGATAGCCCGTCGCGGTAGTTGAGCTGCACGACGACGCGCGCCGCGCCCTCGCGGGCGAGGCCGAGTGCCGGGTTGTACTCGAGCGCTTTCTCGTAACCGTCGATCGCGCCCTCGAGGTTGTCGGCCGTGTGCATCTCGCGCGCGCGCGCGTACCAGCGGTCGCCGATCTTGACGCGCGTCTTGTGCACCCAGCGCTCGGCAATCTCCGAGGTCGGGTCGATGCGCAGCGCATCCTCGAACTCGACGAGGGCCTCGACGTCCCGGTCGAGGAACGTCAGGGCCCGCCCTTCGTCGACCTTGAAGCCGACGCTGGCCGCCTGGTGCAGACGATGGGCCTCGTCGTCCGCGGGATCCTGGAGGGTGAGCTCCTTCGCGGCGTGCACGGCGGCGCGGTAGTCACCGTGGCTGAGCATGTAGCGGATGTCGTCCGGAGAGCCGGAGACTCGCCCATTCGTGCTCTGGCAGCCGGCCGCGAGGACAATGAGGAGGGGGACGACGGGGTTGGCTCGCTTCATGGGGTGCTCTTGGACGGGCGGTCGGGGGGGATCTTCCCACAAAACCTGCTCCTGGCCCAACACCTGACGGTGTTGGAGCGAGACACAAAACCTGCTCCTGGCCCAACACCTGAGGGGTCGGGGCGCGGTCTCAGGTGCGCAGCGAATCGTACAGAACGACGCCCAGACTCCCGAACAGCAGGGGCGGAAGCCAGCTCGCGATCACCGGCGAGAGCCCCCCTCCCAATCCCAGGCTCCGCAGCACGAAATCGAACCCGAAATAGAAGATGCACAAGAGCCCCCCGAGCGCCATCCGGTCCGCGCCGCTCTTGCGCTCGTAGCGAAACAAGACCGGCAGCCCGACCAGCAGCAGCACGAGGTTCGCCAGCGGAAACGTGAACTGGTAGTGCCAGAGCGTCTGGTACGCGACGTCGTCGGGGTCGCGCCGCATCAGTTCCTGGAGCTCGGAGAACGACAGCTCGAGCGGGTTGTCGCGGGCGCGGCGGTAGGTCAGGGCGGTGTTGGGCGTGAAATCGAAGCCCGAGAGCTCGCTGACCGGCTCGACGTCCAGGGCGTCGCCCACGACCGTCCGCACGCCACTCTCGAGTTGCCACGTGCCCTCGACCCAGCGCGCCCCCGCCGCCTCGATGCGCATCGTGCGGTCGGGCGCGCGCAAGACGGCCGTCAGCTCGGTGATCGGAGCGCCGGGCGCGTCGGGACGGAATGTGCCGAGCCGCACGTGACTGCGCGAGAGATCGTCGACGTACAGCCCACTGTAGACGCGCTCGCTTCGCTTCTCGTCGAGGGTGTCGTACAGCGCGTCGCGTTGACTCGCGATGCGCAGCCCGACGAGCTCGCGCACGCCGAACATGCCCGCGGCGAGCACGGCGCCGCCGATGAAGACCGGCAAGAGCATGCGGTGCGCGCTGATGCCACCGCTGAGCACCGCCGACACTTCGTTGTGCCGCAGCATCCGGTTGACCGTGAACATACCCGCGAGGAGTGTGACGAACGGTCCGATCTGCAGGAACACGTACGGAACCTGCAACACGTAGTAGCGCGTGACGAGCAACGCCGATGCCCGGGTTCCGTCCTCCCATGGCTCGAGGAACCGGTCGAGGTTCGAGGCCATGTCGAGGATCAGGAACAGCCCGACGACGAGCAGCAGCGCGGTCGCGTAAGACGAGAGGAACAGGACGCTGACGTACCGGTCGAGTCGCCCGAACAACGGCAGCCGTCTCATCGGCGCATCGCCTTGCGGATCAAGACCAGGGAGACGACGAGCCCGAAGAGCGTCGTCGACCACGCCCCCACCCATGGCGGAACGTCTCCGGACAGCCCGATGTCCTTGCCGACCTGCATCGAGAGGATGTAGTAGATGATGCCGTAGCCCATCGCCACGGCGAGCGCGGCGAGCTGGGTGCCACGCCGCAGCAGCAATCCCGTCGGAACACCAAGGCCGAGAAAGAGCAGGTACGCGCACGAAAACGCCGCGCGCGCCTGCAGCTCGTAGCGGTAGCTGGGCACGAGTCGCTCGGAGACGGTGCCGCTCGCGAGCTTCTCGCGGATCACGCTGCTCTTGATGTACTTCGCCCGCGAGGACCGCTTGCCTTTCCTCTGGACGAGATCGTCGAGCGGGTACTGGATCGTGAGGTCCTCGAACTCCCCGACGGCCCCATCCTCTGCTCCGACGACCCGCGTTCCTTTCATGTTCACGAACAACACGTTGTCGGCGACGCGGATGTCGGCGGACTCGGCGAAGATGTCGGGGGCGCGCTTGCCCTCGTCCTCGGGACGATGGATGTAGACCTCGCGGAACACCCCCGTGTCCCGATCGCGCCAAGCGCCCTTCAGATAGAATTCGCCGATCTGCAGGCGCGTGCGGCCGGGAGCCAGGTTGGCGATCGAAGACGACGTCGCCTCGACCAACAGATCGCGCGCCTTGCGGCGCAGGGTCGGAAGCTGGTTGGAGAGCATCCAGTACGTTCCCCCCGAGACCAGCAGCGCCACCGCGAGCGCGGGCAGGTACGTCTTGAGCGGCTGGATGCCCGCCATCTGGATCGCCGTCCATTCCCGATCGGCGGCGAGCCGCCCGTAGGTGGCCACGACGCTCAACAGGAAGCAGATCGGCAGGACCTGCGGCACCAGGTTCTGGAGCACGAGCGGGAGGTAGCGGATCAGCACGACGGCGTCCGCGTTCGGCAGCTTGTGGACGGTGCTCGCCGCGATCCCCGGAAGCGCGATGAACAGGATCGCCCCGACGGCGAAGGAGAAGGCCGCGAGGAGTTGCCGGAAGATGTAGGCCTGCAGCTTCAACGCCGGGATTCTAATCTAGGCGTTTCGCGAACTGTAGGTACGGTACCGCGGCAATTCATGGCGAATTCGTGCGGTACCGTACCTACAGTTCGCGTCACCCTAGTGGTGTGATTCACTCTTGTGCGGCATTTTGGTCGGTGCGTACGCGTTCGCTGCAAGGCGCAGCGACGACGCGACTTCGCTGCAAGTCTCGGAGGAGGCGCAACGCAACAGCGGGCAGGTACGGGC
>JAAELL010000383.1 GCA_024226735.1 bacterium
CGGCCCGTACGGGCCGATCGATATGCCCCATCAGAGTGAATCACACCACTAGGAGCCGACCACCATCGCGCCTTCGAGCTCGGCGCGCTTCTCGGGGCCGCACAACTCCTCGACGATCGCCAGCGCGAACTCCATCGCGGTGCCCGGACCCTGGCTCGTCATCACGCTCTCCGCGCGCACGACCCGCGGCACGTCGCGAACATCG
The DNA here is from genome assembly GCA_024226735.1 of bacterium. Taxonomy (GTDB): domain Bacteria; phylum Planctomycetota; class UBA1135; order UBA1135; genus JAAELL01. The sequence continues at coordinate 206 of JAAELL010000383.1, forward strand.
GCGTCGCCGAGCCGATCGCGGACGCTGGGGTGCGAGGTTACGGGGACGCCGGACACGATTCCCGCGGCGACGAGCACCATCGGCGCAGCGCAGATCGCGGCGATCAGCTTGCCGTCGCGGCTCATCGCGCGCAGGGCTTCGAGCAAGCGCGCGTCCTCGATCATGTTCAAGGTGCCGCCCATGCCGCCCGGGAGGACGACGGCGTCGAAGCTCTCGAGCTCGAGTGAGGCGAGCGGCGCGTCCGACTCGACGCGAATTCCGCGCGCACCCGTCAGCACCCCTGGCGCGAGACCCCCGATTACCACGTCGAGCTCGGCGCGGCGCAGGACATCGATGATCGTGATGGCTTCGATCTCTTCGAAGCCGTCCGCGAGGGGGACGAGGACCTGGTGCGACATGTTGTCCATCGTACGCCAGGGCAAGGATCGGAGGATTGCCCTAGTGGTGTGATGCAGACATTCGCAGTCGTATCCCGGCCCGCATGCACGCGCCACGGCGTTGCGGCTCCTGCGACCAATCCCAGTATCACCGTATTGGCAGCGAAGTTGCGTCGTCGCCGCGCCTTGTGGCACGCACAC
>JAAELL010000384.1 GCA_024226735.1 bacterium
CGACGCCGGCGACCTCCAGTCCGTCGTCCCGGTCTCGAAGCAGCGAGCGGTCCTCGGCGTGCACGAAGACGACCTGTGGCATGTCACCGATCCGCAGGGCGCGAATCGCCGAGACGAGCGTCTCCTCGCCCTGGAACCGGCGGTCGAATCCGACCACCGTGCCTTCGCCACCCTCACGCACCGCGCTGGCCGGGAAGAGCTGCCAGCCCGGGATGACCGTGGTGCCGGCGGGTCCGTCCACGATCGCGACGTCGCCGGCGGCGATCGACTCCGCGACGATCGCCGCATCGAGCGGATGAGTCGATTCGAGCGTCGACAAGGCGTCGCTCGACGCTCGAAGCTCGATCGCGATCGACTCGATGTCGGGAAGGACGCCGACCGCCCAGTCCCTCGCCTCGGCGGGGATCGAAGGATCGATCTCCCATCGGCGAAGGACGTCCGCGAGCTGTTCGATCTCGCCGGCCTGTTGCGCGTTGTTGGCCTCCAGCGAGGCCCGGACCAGACGCCAGTTCGGAAGCGGTTGCCGGCGGGTGCTCCGGAGCGCCTCTCGAATGAAGTCGGTGAAGGCACCGCCCTGGTCGGCGAGCGTGCCGAAGACCAGTCCGGTCCGCTCGACCAGGTCGCGAATGGGGCTCGACTCGGGAAGCGCCGCGACGAGTTCCATCGCATCGGGCGTGACGCCGCGGCCGACCTCCTGAAGACGCTGGAAGGCCTGGAGCGCCCGGTCGATGCCGGTCTCCCAGATCGCGATCGTCGCCGCGTCCGATTCGAGCAGTCCTTCGAGCACCGCCTCGTATCGACCGATCGATCTCGGATCGACGGGATCGATCCGCTCCGCGACCAGATTCGGGGTGACCGAATCCATGCGGGCGACGACCTCGTCGACCTGTCTCATGGTCACCGGATCCGCGTCGTCCTTCGCGACCAGCAACCGCACCGTCCAGCCGGGCTCGAGCGATTCGAGAAGCTCGACCGTGGTGGGCTGAAGCGAGTAGGCCCGGGTCTTGGTGAGATCCGCCTCCACGCGGAGCGGCGGCGCCTCGAAGAGCACGGAGACCGCCGCGGCGGCGACCCCGACGCCCAGGACGACCAGGAGGGTTCGAAGATGCGCGGCCTGTCGCCGGAGGAAGGAACCGCTCCGGACCCAGCGCGGCGAGGCGAGCGAGATCGACGCGACCACCAGGAAGAACGCGGTCGCGGCGAGGAACCACGCGACGTTCGCCGAATCGAAGAGTCCGATCGCGAACTCGTCGAGTCGCCGAAGCGGATCGAGCCCCGCGGACCAGTCGATCCAGGCGATGGTCGCCTCGGGGCTCAACAGGTCCGGCGGGAGAACGTTGACGATGGCGGGGATCCCCTTCGCGACCATCACCACCGCGAAGAACCCGAAGAAGGTCAGGAGATAGGCGACGACCTGGCTGGAGGTCCGGGTCGAGATCAGCAGGCCGAGGGCGAGCAGGGTCGAACCGGCGAGCAGCAGCCCGAGCAGGCCACTGGCGAATTCGCCGGGATCGGGATCACCGTATCCCTCCGCCACCGCGAAGAGCACCAGCATCGGCAGGCCGAGCACCAGAAGCACCCCGACCGCGGCGAGGAACTTGCCCAGCACCAGTTCGAAGGCGGAGAGCGGCGAGGTCAGCAGGACCTCGAGCGTGCCGAGCCGCGCCTCCTCGGCGAAGCTCCGCATCGAGATCGCGGGGCTCACCACCGCGATCGCCCAGCCCGCGATCGAGATCACCGCCCGAAGCGTGGCCGGTTCGCCCTCGCGAAGCGTGACGAACGCGAAGATCAGCGCGGTCAGCATCCCCCAGCCCGCGAGGATGATCCACCCCGTCGGGACGAGGAACGTCGACGCGAATTCGCGACGCGCGAGGGCGAGCTCGCCTCTCATGGAGCCGCTCCTTCCTGCGATCCGCGCTCGAGATCGAGCAGTTCGAGGAAGCGGGATTCGAGGCCCGGTGATTCGTGGCCGAGTTCGATCGCGACGCCATCCGCCGCGTGGATCGCCCCGCCGCATTCCCGGCCCAGATCGGGACCGGCGAATTCGAATCGCAGCTCGCCCGGCGACACGGTGGTGAACTCGATCTCCGCGTCGTCGTTCTTCGACGCGATGGCTCGAAGCGCCGACTCGAGCGCGGGGCG
>JAAELL010000385.1 GCA_024226735.1 bacterium
CCCGCGCCGTCTTCGCCCTTCTTGCCGCCCCGGCAGCGAGCCCGGGCCGCGCCGCCGCCGCCCTCGTGAGCCGAGCCGCGTCCTCCGCGCCGAGAGCGCCGGTCTCGACCCCCCAGGCGAGTAGATCATCGTAGGACTCGAGCGCTTTGCGCTTGCCGGAGCCGGTGTTGACGAAGGTCACGCACAGCGCTCCGTCCGAGCGCAACATCTTCTGGATCCGGGTCTCCGTCTTCCGTTTCGCCACGATGCGTCCTCCGACCGGTAGCTCGTTGATTCTGCCGTTTCCGCAGCGCCGAGCGGCGCCGCGATCACACGAATATTACGCTTCCGGCGACGACCACGCCCAGCTGTGCGGGTGGTTCGTGTCGGTCCGGGGCATCGGGGTCAGCGACGCAGTGCGAAGGCGGGTTCATGAGCCCGCTCTGTTCCGTGTTACCATCCGCGCCCGTCTCCTGATCCCCCCTACGATCGACTGGGCCGGATCCGGCCTGGCGGAATCCTAGACGAGGTGCGCGAAATGACGGTGAGACGACTCGCCGTGGCGCTGGTTTGCGTGGGAGCGACCGCTCTCGCGTCAGCCGA
>JAAELL010000386.1 GCA_024226735.1 bacterium
GCCGCGCCGCACCAACTTGAACGCGTGAAGCACGACCCCCTCTTCTTCGAGGATCTGCGAATCGGGGGGCATCGAGCCGGGTGTCGTGCCGCCGATGTCGGCGTGATGGCCGCGGCTCGCGACGAACAAGCGCGGACCTTCCGCGCCTGGCAAGAACACGAGTGTCACCACCGTAATGTCCGGCAGATGCGACCCGCCCTCGTAGGGATCGTTGCTCACGACGACGTCGCCGTCCTCGAGTGAGGGAAACCGCGCACGAACTGCGCGCACGGTTTCTCCCATCGCACCGAGATGGACTGGGACATGGGGCGCATTCGCGACGAGCCCCCCCTCGGCGTCGAAGACCGCGCACGAATAGTCGAGACGCTCCTTGATATTGGTCGATACCGCCGTATTGCGAAGCAGTGCACCCATCTGCTCGGCGATCGACATGAAGCGATTGCCGAAGACTTCGAGGCGCACGGGATCGTGGGCGTGCCAATCGATGTCACGACTGCGCTCGCGCCGCGCTTCGTCCCGCAGTTCGAGGACACCGTTGGCAGCGACGCGCAGAGCAAAGCCCACTTCGACCACGATCGTGCCCGCGTCTTCGAGAATGAGTGCGGGGCCCTCGAGTTCGTGACCGGGTGCAAGGGTCTCGCGATCGTAGACTGGCGTCGCCATGCGGCCGAGATCCGCAAAGTAGACCGACTCTTCGCGGCGCGGCGCAGGAGCTGCCGACCCGTCACCCAAAACGTCGTGCGAGCGCTCGGCGGCCGCTTCGCTCGACTGCGCGGCGCAGCGCACGCGCGCCGTCACCATTTCGATCGCACGGTCCTCACGCACGTACCCGAAACGCCGCTCGTGCTCGCGCGAGAACGCGGCACGCCAATCACCCGCTTCGGGTCTGCGAATCGAGAGCGGCACGTCGGTGCCCGCGTAGCGCAGATCGAGGAAGCGTTCATGACGGCAGTCCCCCTGCGCCACGCCCTCGCCGGCAAGGGACCGCTCGCCTTCGCTCTCGAGGGTCTCGAAGATCGCTTCGATCTGTGCCGGCAAAGACTCGGCGTCGGCGGGCAGCGGCTCGCGGCCGGCGTCGCGTTGCCCGTCCCAGCTCGCCTCGCACAGTCCGATCCCATAGGCCGAGAGCAGCCCCGCCAGAGGATGAAGAATCACGCGAGGGATGCCGAGGATCCGCGCGATGGCACACGCGTGCTGGCCCGCAGCGCCTCCGAACCCCACGAGCGCGTGATCGCGTGGATCGACGCCGCGGGCAACCGACACCTGAGCGATCGCCTGGGCCATGTTGGCGTTGGCGATCTCGATGTAGCCGGCGGCGATCTCGTCCACATCACGTGCCAGTCCCGCCTTGGCAAAGGCCTCGCGGTCGCGTTCCAGTGCGGCGCGCACGGGTTCGTCCTCGAGGGCGAACGGGAAGCGATCCGGTTGCACGCGTCCAAGCGCGTGATTGACGTCGGTCAGGGCGAGCTGGCTTGCGACCGGGCGACCTGCCTCGTCGCGGCGTCC
>JAAELL010000387.1 GCA_024226735.1 bacterium
ACCCGCGCCCGGACCCGCGCCCGGACCCGCGCTGGACCCCGCGGTCGAGCGGGCGTTCGACGAGACGGCCGAGCTCATTCGCCTGCGGCGTGAAAAGCGCGCGTCCCTCGCCGACCACTACGTGCGCGAGGGCAAGCTGCACGTCGAGCGCGAGGAGTTCCGCCTCGCCCTCGCCAGCTACGACAAGGCCCTCGAGCTCGATCCGGACAACGCGGAGGCCATCGCCGGTCGCCGACTGGCCCAAGCCCTGGCCGAAGACAGGGGGAGATAGCCAATGCCCGCCCGCCAAGACCCCCATCACGAGCTGATCGGCCTCATCCGGGCCCTGCGCCGCACCGCCCGCCGGCGCGGCGCGCTGGGACTGCACTCGACGCCCGTGCCCCAGGAGCCCCCGTCCGCCCCACGCGCCGAGAAGGTCGCCACGTCCGGGCCGCCCGCGCAGTCGCGGCCGGCGCAGTCACGGCCGGCACCGTCACGGCCGGCTCAGTCACCCGAGCAGTCACGGCCCGCACAATCCCCCGCCGCCAGCCGGCCCGCCGAGCCCGCGCCGGCCGCCATGTCCCCCGCGGACGACGTCCGCGCGCGGGCGGCAGCCTGCCCGAACCTCTCCGCACTCCGAGCCGCCGTCGCCGACTGCACCGCCTGCCCCCTCGCCCGGACCCGCACCCAAACAGTGTTCTCAGACGGCGATAGCACTTGCCGCGCCCTGTTCGTGGGCGAGGCCCCCGGCTTCCACGAGGACCGCCAGGGCATCCCGTTCGTCGGCCCCGCGGGCGAGCTGCTCACCAGCATCGTCGAGAAAGGAATGGGCCTGCGCCGCGACGAGGTGGGGATCGTCAACGTCCTCAAATGCCGCCCACCGGACAACCGCGACCCCCTGCCGGAGGAGAAGCGCATCTGCACGGAATGGCTCGATCTCCAGATCGAGCTGATGGACCCGGAGGTCGTCATCGCCCTCGGCCGGCATGCAGCCGGGCACCTGTTGAGCCGCGACGACACCATGGGCCGCATGCGCGGCAAGGTCTTCGAGCGCAACGGACGCAAGGTCGTCGCGACCTACCATCCCGCATTCCTCTTGCGCAGTCCCCATATGAAGAAGGACTGCTGGCAGGACATCCAGCTCGCAATGGGATTGCTCGGTCTGAAGCCACGCGGCAAGCAATGAGTCGCCCTTTCGGGTAACCGCACAGCGGCCGTGCGGTACCGGCTGCACGCGCCGGTGCGACCGGCGCCCGGACCGACCTCGTCCCCCCCACCGAACGCACTGGGCCGCCCATCGGGCCCTTGACCGACACGGGGGTGCGCGGGTAGGCTCCCCGCTCTTCATACCCCATCCGAACCCGGCGCAAGTGCTTCGCGTTCGGAGGTTTCCAACCGTTCGAGACCCGCCTGAACAAGTGTCCTCTGGGACACCTGGCTGGTGGGTTCCGCTGCCCCGCGCGGGCGCGGTCGACGCCGCCGCGCGCGACGCCTCGGACTCGCGGCCGCGTGCCGCCGGAACCCTCCGCTCCGCCGCGCGCACCCGAGGTCGAGCGCCTCTCACTCCCCCCGATCCCCCCGTCCCCCCCAACCGGATCCCCAGTCCGGACGGCTTCCTTAGCCCCAACCCCAAGGCAAAGAACCCATGCGGTTGCGCTTGTACTCCCTGTCGCTCCTGTGCGCGGCAGCCGTCTCGTGCCAGTCGACGGATCAGACGCTCGATACCCCCGCGCCCGAATCGAACGCCGGATCGACTGGATCCAGCGAGACCGACTCACCCGAGTTGCCGACGAACGGACCGGTCGCGCCGATCGAGGCCGCGATGTCGGTCGGGACGAGCGCTCAGGATTCGATGCAGGACGAGGCCGAGCGCGTCGCGCGCCGGCGCGAGCGGCGCACGTCGCTGTCGCAGGACTACGTCCAGCAGGGCAACGCCGAGCTCGAGCGAGCCGATCTTCCGGCCGCGCTCTCGAGCTTCTCGTCGGCGCTCGAGCTCGACCCCTCGAACGAAACCGCGCGCGAGGGCCTGCGTCAGGTGCAGTCCCTGATGGGCGACTCGTACTCGAGCGCGGGCGAAGCCTTCACCGACGAAGTCGAGCGGCAGATGGTCAAGCGCGCACAGGCGCTGCTGCAGGTCGAGGAGTACGTCGCCCAGGGTGATCTCGCGCTGCGCGAGACACGCTACGACGACGCCGTCATCTCGTACCGTCAGGCCGAGACGATCCTGCGCTGGCATCCGCTGATCGCGACCGAATCCCTCGACGAGCGGATCCTGCGCGGACGCGTCGAGGAGGCGATCCAGCTGCGGGACGAAGCCGTCGTCGAATCGCGCCGCCGCGCCCAGGAGCAAGCGACCGAAGAGCGCATGCGCGCCGAAGCGGCCGAGAACGAGCGTCGCGAAGGGCGCCTGCACCAGTACTACGAGAACGCCAACCGCGCGTTCGCGAGCGAGGACTTCACGCAGGCGGAGCGCTGGTGCCACCAGATCCTCCTCCTCGATCCGGGCAACGAAGCCGCCAAGAGCCTGCAGCGCACGGCCCGCGAAGCGCGCCACCACAAGACCGACCAGGCGAACCGCAAGGACTACCGCGAGCAGTGGCTGCGGACCTTCGAGGAGCTCGACACGAGCAACGTACCGCAGGTCGACGCGCTCAAGTTCAACCTCGACCGCTGGCGCGACGTCACGCTGCGCAAGCCGCTCTCGCACGCGAACATCAACCAGGGCACCGACGCCGAGCGCGACGCCGTGATGTCACGTCTCGACAGCGTCCGCTTCGCGCCCAACTTCGGGCAGGATGGCGACGGCACGCCGCTCGAGAACGTCGCCGGCTTCCTCCAGCAGCTCACCGGCGTGAACTTCTGGATCAGCAACAAGGTGCGCGACGACCTCGACGAAGAGGAGACCGCGATCAACCTGCAGCTGCCCGACCGCAGCGTGCGCAAGGTGCTCGACATCATCGCCGAGACCTCCGAGAGCCTGCGCTGGAAGGTCGAGGACGGCATCGTCAAGTTCGTGACGGCCGAGGAACTGATCGGCGGCCAGGTCCTGGTGACCTACAACGCCCAGGACCTGATCCACCCGATCCCGGACTACCCCGGTCGCGACATCAACATCTCCCCCTCGGGCGGCATCACGCCGCCGGACGAGGACATCGAGGAGCGCGAGTCGAACGTCGTCAACTCGTCCCTGCTCGAGGACCTGATCCGCAACAACATCGACCCCGAGTCGTGGGACGCGGACCCGGCCAACTCGATCCGCATCACCGAGATGGGCACGATGGTCGTCAACCAGACGCCCGAGGTGCACGAGAAGATCCAGCGCCTGCTCGAGGACCTGCGCGAAGCGACCGGCATCATGGTCGACATCCAGGCGCGGTTCATGAAGGTCGAGGACAACTTCCTCGAGGACATCGGCATCGACTTCCGCGGCCTCGGCCAGCCCGGCCTCGGCTCGGACGGCACCGACTTCAACGACTTCGGCGACCCGACGCTCGTCGGTGACCTGGCGGACTCGCCGGGCCGCGACACGACGCTCGGCGCCTTCTACGACGAGCACGGCGACGGCGACGTCCGCGCGCGCGTCGAGGACCTCTACGACACGCAGCTCGGCAACGACGAGTTCCGCGCCTCGGGCGGCCTCTCGTTCCAGTGGACGTACCTGAACGACCTCGAGCTCGAGCTCATCATGCGCGCCGTCTCGAAGTCGGAACGCGTCGAGCTCGTCACCGCCCCGCGCATCCTGGTGCACAACACCGCGCGCGCCAACCTCTCGGTGCTCAACCAGGTCGCCTACGTTCAGGACTTCGACGTCGAGATCGCCCAGGCGGCCTCGATCGCCGACCCGATCGTCGCGGTCATCCAGGACGGGGTCATCCTCGACGTGCGCCCGGTCGTCTCGGCCGACCGTCGCTTCATCACCCTCGAGCTGCGCCCGACGATCGCCGTGCTCCAGCGCCCGATCGCCGAACGCGTCACGACGCTCGGTTCGCAGAACTCGGTGACGATCCAGCTCCCCGAGGTCGAGATCCAGCGCGTGCGCACCTCGATCCCGATCCCGGACGGCGGCACGGTGATGCTCGGCGGCATGAAGGAGTCCGAGCGCCAGGACCAACGCTCCGGCGTCCCGATCCTGAACAAGGTTCCGATCCTGTCCGCGTTCTTCGAACGTAAGGGCAACTTCATCTCGAACCGCAAGCTCCTCATCCTCCTGCGGGCGAACATCGTGATCCCCGAGGAAGTCGAGCCCGAGGCCTCGGAGCTCGGCTTGACCGAGGACTGATCCGGCCCGACCACCCACCCCTCGGGTGCGCGCGATCGGCGGCGCCACGGGACCACACGACACATGGGGCGGGAGGCCAAGCGGTCTCCCGCCCCGTTCACAACGCGACCTGGTCGGGGCGCAAAGTCCCGCCCAAATCGGTAGCCCGGCCGGTGTGAGGAGGTACAGCCTTCGTCCACCCCCCCATGGGAAAGCCCGGCTGCCCCCCCGTCTCGCCAGCTCTCCGGCGAACGAAACGGGCTCTCCCACCCAACAGTCCCCCGTCTTCGTGCCTAGCCACCCGGCGCGGCACCCGTAGTCCATACCGTCATGGGCCCACGCCCCGTGAGGAAGACCGACATGATCGCTCTTCAAGAGACCCGCCCGACCACCCTCGTCACCGTCGCCACTCTGTTGGGCGCCATCCTGGGGGCCGCCCCGCTCCATGCCCAAAAGAGCGACGCGGAGATCGGCGCGGAGATCGCCTTCGCCCGTGGACTCGCCTCCGACTGGTCCTTCGTCGACCTCGCCGAGGACGTGATCCGCGAGGTCGAGGACGGCGGCGTCACCGGCAAGATGGGCGAGAGGCTCGGCCTGGTGAAGTGTGACGTCTACGCGATCGGCGCGCGCAACGAGAAGGAGCCGGCGCGTCGCAACGAGCTCTTCGAGTCCGCCCTCGGCGCGTACAAGGAGTTCATCGACCGCAACCCCTACTCCGACGAGAAGAGCTCGGCCGAGGCCGCCTACGTCGCGACATCCTCGACGTACGCCCGAGCGCTCGAGCTGAACCTCGAAGAAGCGGTCGGCGAGGAAGCCGAAACGCTCAAGGGCCGCCAGGTCGACGTCCTGACCGACGCGGTCAAGCTGACGGCCGACCTGATCGAGGCCCTCAAGGCCAAGCGCGACGAGCGCACCGAGGCGGAGTCGCGCGAGCTGTACGACCTGATGCTGAACCGCGGCAACATGCTCGCCAGCATCGGTCGCGCCGACCCGACGAACACCTTCTTCTTCGACGAGGCGATCAAGGCTCTCGAGGAGCTCGTCTTCCTCGTCGGCGAGGGCACCCCCTACGCGCTGCGCGCCTACGTCGCGATCGGCCGCGTGTACCAGTTCCAGAACCTGCACGAGGACGCTGCCGCCTACTACGAGGCCGTCATCGAGCAGACGATCCCGATGGGCGAGGACACAGACGGCAACAACAAGTGGCTCGAGATCCGCAACAAGGGCAACGGCGGCGAGCCGATCAGCGAGCGTGAGAAGGGCCTGCGCTTCCTGTTCCTCGAGCTCTCGATGGACGGGTTGATGACCTCGTACGAGGCACAGGGAAGCACCGAAGACGCTGCCCGCCACGCGCTGCACTACTACAACATTCAGCGCCAAGAGGGCCTGCACTTCTCCGCCCAGGGCTACCTGTCCCTGCTCTCCTGCGCGCGCGCGCTCCTGAACTCCAGCGGCTACGTCGGCGGCAACCTCACCCTCGGCGAGGGCGAGTGGTTCGTGGACGAGGACGAGATGAAGGCGAAGCACCGGGCGCGCCGCAGCCAGATCGACACGACCTCGCTGGCGCTGCAGATCGCCCAGCAGGTCAACGACGAGAACAAGGGCAACACCCTGCAGGTCCGCGCCCAGAAGGTGATCTCCGAGATCTCGACGCGCCCCGGCGTGACCGTCTCGCCCGAGATCCTCTTCCAGGCCGCGCAGGGCGAGTACTTCGACGGCAACTACAACGAGGCGCTCGCCGGCCTGCACCGCGTGCAGCGCTCGCTCGACAGCTCCGACCAGGCCGAGCGCCTCGAGTTCGGTGCGCGCGTGATGAACTTCATCGGCAACACCTACCGCAAGATGGAGCGTCCGCTCGAGGCTGCGATGGCCTTCCGCGAAGGCGCGACGACCTGGGAGGGCGAGCCCGAGTACGACCCGAAGAACGCCCAGGGCTACTACTCGATGGTCAACCAGTTCGCCAAGACGGCGACGCTCGAGAAGGAGATCGTCGAGGCGATGGTCACCGAGGCCGAGGACCTGGTTGCCAAGATCGGCACCCAGTCGAAGGACAAGGTCCTCTACGACCAAGGCGAGAAGCTGCGCCGCAAGGGCGACTTCGCCGGCGCCGTCGGGAAGTACGAGCAGATCGCCGAGGGCGAGGACTTCTGGGAGAAGGGCCTCGTGCAGATCGCGGTCTGCAAGTTTCGCCTCGAGAAGGACGCCAAGCAGCCGCACGACGAGTCCTTCCGCCTCCTCGACGACTATATCGAGAAGGTCCGCACGGACGCCAAGTACGCGACGGTCAGCCCCTCCAAGCTGAGCAAGCGCAAGGAGGCCTCGGCGGCGGCGGAGTTCTACCGCGGCCTGATCCTGTTTGGCCGGGGCGAGCACCAGCAGGTGGCCGACAAGGTCAGCAGCTTCTACGACGACTACCCCGAGCAAGACCGGCTCGTGAACTGGTGCCTCGACATGGTGATGCGCTCGCACCTGCAGCTCGGCAATCTGGACGAAGCCCGCACGGCGCTGATCCGCATGGTCGGCGACTTCGGCGACAAGCCGCGCACCGCGAACGCCAGCAAGGCCTTCTACAACTTCCTCGACACCAAGCGCGACGCGTCCAAGGACGACGGCGAGCGCGCGACGCTGCTGGCCGAGATGGCCCAGCACCTCGAGCGCGGCAACCAGTCCAGCGCGACGTTCGGCAACCTGCGCAAGGAGTCGCAGCACTGGATGGAGCTGAAGGACTACGCCAAGGCCGAAGGCGTGCTCTCGAAGATGGCCCAGCGCCACGGCGACGAGGCCGAGCAAGCCGACGCGATGCGCCGCTACGTCTACCCCGACCTCGGCCAGGCGCTGCTCGAGCTCGGTCGCGTCGCGGACGCCAAGACCATCCTGCACCCCCTGGCCACGAACGACGAGAAGCGCGCCTCCAAGCGCGTGCTCATCCTGTGGGCGCGCTCGATCGCGGGCTGGCTCGAGGGTTCGGGCAATGACATCAAGGAGGTCGTCGGCGCCGGCGGCAGCGACGAGGAGTTCCAGGCGGTCATCTCCAAGCTGGATGCGATCTCCAAGAGCGGCGACAAGTGGGTCTCGTGCGAGTGGTACGAGCATAAGTTCATGATCGCCTACACGTACTACGCCTGGAGCAAGCAGGATTCGCGCAAGCTCGACAGTGCCCAGAAGCAACTCGCCGTGATCGAGAGCGAGATGGAGGAGCCCAACTTCGCGCAGATCGACGGCTTCTGCATGGGCGAGGAGACCGAGCCGGCTCTTCGCGGTCGCCTCGGAGAAGGCGTCCTGCAGTCCTGGTACCGCTGGCTGTCCCGCACCTTGAAGTAGAGCGCGAACGGAGACGTGGGGCCGGCGTTCGGCCCTGTCTCCGTTTGGGTCCAACGCCCCCCCATCCGCCCCGCAGAGCCCCTTCAGACTGATTCTTTTGGTTGTGACTCGACCGGCCACCGCTATGATGTTCGCCCTCACCATGGATGGATCCACGCAGGACACCCGCCAGGCGGGCTCTCGGACGACTCGAACCCCGCTGGCCGCCCTCGCGTGGTCCTCGAGGGTCGTCGCGAGCGTCTTCACCAGCGTCGTCATGATGCTGAGCCTCGCCCCCGGCGCGTTGGCGCAGGACCGCGATCAGGTCTTCCGGATCCACCCCCGCACGCAGAAGGTGACGACCCTCGTGGGGGTCGTGACCGAGAACACGCTCGAGAACGTCCGCATCGAGCGCGACGGCAAGGACAACAAGTACTCGAGCGACGAGATCGTGCGCATCGTCTGGGGCGACGTGCCCCCGTCGTTCAAGGACGCCAAGGTCTACGCCGAGCGCCTGGACTTCGAGAACGCCGTCGCCAAGTTCCGCGTCACCGCGACCGAAGCCGGTGCGCGCCCGGTCGTGCAGGCCGCTGCGCGACTCGCGAGCGCCGAGAACCTGCTCCTCTGGGGCGCGACGGACGCGACGCACTTCGCGGACTGCGTGACCGAGGTCGACCGCTTCCTCGCCGACCACACCGACGACCGCTCCGTGCCGCGGGCGCGCTGGGTCAAGGCGCGCGCGCTGTTGCTCTCGGGCGACGCGGCGGGTGCTGCCGCCGGCTTCCAAGCGCTCTACGAGAAGGGCGCGAACGATCCGCCGACGGTCGGCTACCGGCGCGAGGACTGCCTGAACGCCGGCCTCGACGCGGCCAAGTCGTTCCTTGCCGCGGACGACGTCGCCTCCGCCCGCGCGCTGTTCGGCACGCTCGAGACCGCGTTCGCGGGACTCGCCGCGGCCGCCGAGGAATCGGGCGCCATGGTTGCCGAAGCCGCGCTGCGAGGCGCGCAGGGCGAAGCAGCTGTCGGCGAAGGCTTCTGCATCCTCAAGGGTGGCGACGCCGCCGCGGCGCGCACGTTCTTCGAAGGACGTCTCGCCAACCCCGGCGCGAGCTCGGCCGAACGCTACGCCGCGATGCTCGGCATCGCCGAGTCGTACCGCAGGCAGAACAAGAACCGCAACGCCCAGATCGAGTTCGCCAAGGTCTCCGCTCTGGACCACACCGACCGCGACCGCGCCGCGCGCGCGCTCGTCGGTCTCGCGGACGCAACTCTCCAGCTTGCGGACAGCGATGCAAAGGGATCGGCCCGCACGTGGCTGACCCAGGTCACCGAAGTCTACGGCGACACCCCCTCGGCCGCGGTCGCGGCCGAGATGCTCACGGGGCTCTGAGACGAGACTCCAGAGAACCTCGAGCAAGAGATCCCCCCCCGATCCCCCCCCAGATCCAGCACAGTAGAACCCGTCGAGCCCGCGCTCACTGAGCAGCGGACTCCCCCATCCATCCCCCCCCCAGCAAACTCTCCGACTGCTCGGTCATGAACCTCTACAAGCTTCAAGTACGCTTGGCGCAACTGGCTGTGCCCGTACTCACTTTCGCCAGCTTCGCTTACCTGACCGCTGCGCCCGTCCTGGCGCAAGATTCGGACGCTGGCAACAAGAGCGTCGGCGACCTGATCAAAGCGTCGGGAATCATCGGCTACACGATCATCGCGCTCTCGATCGTGGCGCTCGCCATCATCATCGAGAACTTCGTCTCGCTGAAGCGCGACAAGCTCGCACCGCCCGAGATCATCGACGAGATCCAGGCGCTCTTCGATGAGGGTCAGTTCCAGGAAGCGATGGAGCTCTGCGAGAACGAGCCCACCTACTTCACCCGCGTCTGCGGCGCGGGCATCGCCAAGATCGGCCACTCGTTCGACACGATCGAGAAGTCGCTCGAGGAGATGGGCGACGAGGAGTCGATCAAGCTCCACCAGAAGATCGGCTGGCTGTCGCTGATCGCGAACGTCGCGCCCATGATGGGCCTGCTCGGAACGGTCTCCGGAATGGTGAAGGCGTTCAACGAGATCGCCTCCTCCGGTGGTCAGGCGAACCCCGCCGACCTCGCCTCCGGTATCTCCGAGGCGCTGCTGACGACGCTGTTCGGCCTGATCGTCGCCATCCCGGTGACCGCGTCCTTCGCGTTCGTGCGCAACCGCCTGGTCAAGACGGTGATCGAGCTCGGCGCGATCGTCGAAGACCTCTTCGAGCGGTTCCGCGAGAGTCACTAGTTTTTTGGGGGGGGCGGAGCCTCCCCCAAAAAACTAACGACGCCGGAGGCGTCGTCGCTATCCATGGCACCACACCTGACGGTGTGGTAGCGGTGGGGAGAGCGGCGCTCGGCAGAGTCGCGGGGAGTGCCCGAAGGGGCGCTCCGCGAAGCGGGCTAAGTCGCGGGGGGTGCCGGAAGGGCGCTCCGCGAGACGGGCAGAGGCGGGGAGGGCCGGAAGGGCGCTCCGCTCGCCTTGCGAATGGAGGGATGCTGCCGGCGTCCTTCTACGAGGCAGGCGCCGCCGGGCGCCTGCGGGGGTTCTCTGAGCCCCGACTGTGACCGGGGGCCCTGCGCTGGGTAGGGGGCTTCAGGTAGAGTGGGGCCGCGTGGTCCCAGCCCCCGGCGACTAGCCATACGAGGCCCCAGCGTCCTAGCAATCGCGAAGGTGCACGATGAACCTGGCCAAGCACGATCCCGAAACCGAAATGGACATGAACATGACGCCGATGATCGACGTCGTGTTCTTGCTGATCATCTTCTTCATGGTGATCACCGACATGACCCAGCAGGACCTCGAGGAGCTCAAGCTCCCGATTGCCCTGTCGGCGAAGCCGGACAAGCCGGATCCGGATGAGTGGCGTCCGATCGTGAACATCCCCCACACCGGGGAGTGGATCATCAAGCGTGAGGCCTACTACAACCCCGAGCGCGACAAGGGGTTGGCCGATCCGTACGCGGAGGCGAAGAAGTGGCTGGTGCTCGCCGCCGGGCGGATGGAGAAGGAGCACCTCAACATCGAGTCCGGCACCGGGCCGATGATCCCCGACGAAGCCCTCCTGATCCGCGCCGACCAGAGCACGCAGTTCAAGCACATCCAGAAGATGATGGAGTTCTGCGGTCTCGAGGGCATTCAGATCTGGAAGATCCAGCTCGCCGCGTCGACCCCCGAACCCGAGCAGTAGGCGCTCAGCAGCGCCGATAGGCACGAGAGGCAACGACCATGTCAGGCAGAAGCCAACTCCAAGAGATCGCAAGCGAAGAGCACGAGATGGAGATGACGTCGATGATCGACGTCACCTTCCTGCTCCTGATCTTCTTCATGTGCACCCTCAAGTTCAAAACGCTCGAGGGCAAGCTCGCCGCGTACCTGCCCAAAGACGTCGGCGTCAACCAGAGCGACGCCGAGCCGATCGAGAAGGTCGAGATCCTTCTGCGCGTCAAGGCCGAGGGCAACAAGCTCGACGTCAACGGCAAGGCGTACAACGACCCGACGGGCAAGGGGCGCTTCACGTACGACGGCACGCGCTCGATCGAGTACTCGGTCGGAACGAAGCGCACGCGCGACATCGACGAGATCGGCAAGCGGCTGCGCAAGGTCTACAAGGACAAGGAACGGCTCGGCCAGGAGAAGATCCCGGCAACGATCGACGCGCGACCCGGAACGATCTACTCCGACGTCGTCAAGGTGCTCGACAAGGCGATCGATGCGGGCTTCAACGACATCACGTTCGTCGGTGCCTACGACGATCACATTAAGTAGCCACATCCGGGTTCAACGGCTTCTCCGGGTTCAGAATCCGCCGCCTCATGATCTCAGGGCCGTCCGGAGCAATCCGGACGGCCTTTTTCGTACGCGCCGCGTTGCGCGACGCGCTTCCGGGGGTAATTGCAGCTACGTGCCTGCCGCAACAACCACGGAGGACCTGGATGACCGCGAAGACCCTGGAAGAGATTGCGACGGACGACAGTGAGCTCGAGATGACCTCGATGATCGACGTCACCTTCCTGCTCCTGATCTTCTTCATGTGCACCCTCAAGTTCAAAACGCTCGAGGGCAAGCTGGCCGCCTACCTACCCAAGGACGTGGGCAACAACCCGGTGATGAGCGAGCCGATCGAAAAGGTCGAGGTGCGCGTCGCCGTCCTGGACCCCGGCGCCAGGACCCACCCCGATGGGCGCCCGTACGCCGACCCCTCCGGCAAGTCGCGCTTCGTCTACGACGCGACGCGCCGGATCGAGTACCGCGTTGGGACGCGCCGCACCGAGAACCTCGATGAGCTCGGCCTGCGCTTGCGCGAAGTGCGCGCGCTGCGCCGTTCGATGGGCAGTCCCGAGGTCCCTGTCACCGTCGATGCGCTTCCGGGAACGATCTACGCCGACGTGGTCGGCGTCGTCGACCAGGCGCTCGCGGCGGGACTGACCGACATCACGTTCGTCGGTGAACGCCCGGCCCAATGAGAGCCGGAACGTAAAAAGACCGCGCGCCATCAACGCATCGGGACGTGGGCAACAGGCTCGCCGCGCTGCGTCCGGCGCGCGCTCGCGTGCGCCCCCGCACGGCCACCGAGCCCGCACGGCGGGCCCCTGACCGGGCCCGCCGCGCGGCGATCACAGAACCGCTCCGCGCGGCCTGTGGAACACCCGGTCGAGGCCCGCTCGCCGACCCCTAAGTGCCTTGCAGAGAACGGTTTGTTTTGCCGTCTAGGCTTTGACCGATTCCCTCCTCCTCGGGTATCTTCCTCGTCCGCCCAGCGTTGCGCCCCGACGACATCGGGGACTCGTTCGG
>JAAELL010000388.1 GCA_024226735.1 bacterium
AGGATCGCGCCGTCCATCTGGGCGGCACCCGTGATCATGTTCTTGACGTAGTCGGCGTGCCCGGGGCAGTCGACGTGCGCGTAGTGCCGGCCTTCGGTCTCGTACTCGACGTGAGCCGTCGAGATCGTGATCCCGCGAGCCTTCTCCTCGGGAGCCTTGTCGATCTCGTCGAAGTTCATCGCCTTCGCGAGGCCGCGGTTGGCCTGGTGACGACAAATGGCGGACGTGAGTGTCGTTTTGCCGTGGTCGACGTGACCGATGGTCCCGACGTTCACGTGCTCTTTTTTCCTTTCGAAGACTTCCTTCGCCATGTCGTGTGTTTCCTATCCGAGGGCCTGAGCCCGCCTTTCCATGTCGATTGGCTTGGGGTCGCGGAACCGGAGGCCATCCTCCGGCAGGCCCGCGGCCTGGGGTTCGTTTGCTTGTTCTTGCGTTGTCGAGTTGGAGCTGCTGGCGGGACTTGAACCCGCGACCTCTTCCTTACCAAGGAAGTGCTCTACCACTGAGCTACAGCAGCGCGTGTAGCCGCTCCCCCGCCGGCGCCCGTGAAAAACCACGTGCTGCCTGGCCTGGAGAACGCTGCGCGTTCCGCGATCCGATCGAGCGTGTCCGGCCCCGACGACTGCAGAGCGTCGGGCCGAAGTGGAGCGGGTGAAGGGAATCGAACCCTCGTGTGCAGCTTGGAAGGCTGCCGTTCTACCATTGAACTACACCCGCTCAGGTGTGGGATTCGAGTACGGAGGAGGGTCGGACGACGAGGCAGCAACGCGTCCCGTCGAACCGTTCAAGACTCGACTGGGGGGTGAGCGCCAGATGGTGGCGAGAGCAGGATTCGAACCTGCGAAGGCTGAGCCAACAGATTTACAGTCTGTCCCCTTTGGCCGCTCGGGAATCTCGCCACACAAGCCATCTGATCGGTCCGACCCGCGCGGGTTCACCCGCGAAGGTCGCGGCGGCCGATCTGACCCTGTGGCACCGCGTGCTGGATCCATCGATGTCCGGTTCAAACGCACAGGCACTGCCGGTGCCGACGGACGCATGCATCCGACGGCGCGGCGGCTCTGCGCTCCCGCGTCATCTCTTTCGGATCGTTCGTGTTTCCAGTGAGCTGTCCGGTGCGGCGCGCGCTCCGAACGGTGTTCAGTCCTGCGTTGTCCCAGCTCGCCGTGGTTTCGACACCGCCAGCTTGGGGCCAGCGGCGGGACTCGAACCCGCAACCTGCTGATTACAAATCAGCTGCTCTGCCAATTGAGCCACGCTGGCATCAGCCGGTGGCCGACCACAGGGCCCGGGGACCATCTCGGGCGCTCGGGAGAGCTCTCCCGGCGTCGTCGAGGCCCACGTGCGGCGAGTGGAGCGGCGTATGGTAAGGAGGCCCAACGCCGGGTCAAGCACGCAAACGGAAATACGGCCGCCCACGGGGCCAGAGCCCGACTCGAATCGCTCCCTAGCAGGCTGTCGGAGTAGTCACCAACATCGCGCGAGACGGCCGCAACTGCTTGCTGGTGGTGCCATCGGTGCGCGGAGCGCATCTTGCGGCGCAGACGGGGCCTTCTGCGCCCCGTCGAGTACGAAAGACGCCGCCAGCGAGCAGTTGCGGCCGTCTCGCGCGATGTTGGTGACGGATCCCGGCTAGACGCGGCGCACCTCGTCCATGTGGAAATCGTAGGCGGCGCGAACCTGGGCCAGCGAGTCGCCTCCGTACTTCTCGAGGAAGGCCTCGGCCAGCGCGAGCGCGACGACGGCCTCCCCCACCACGCTGCAAGCGGGCACCGAGGTCACATCCGAGCGTTGGTAGGTCGCCTGGGTCGCTTCGCCGGTCGCGAAGTCGACGCTCGGCATCCCGCGCCGGAGCGTCGGGATCGGCTTCATCGCCGCCCGCACGACGAGCGCCTCCCCGTTGGTCACCCCCCCCTCGAGCCCCCCGGCCCGGTTCGACGGCCTGGCGTAACGCATCGGCGCCCCGGCCGGGGCGGGCACGATCGGGTCGTGGACGTCGGAGCCGGGCCGCTCGGCGACCTCGAACCCGATCCCGAACTCGACCCCCTTGATCGCTGGAATCGCGAAGAGCGCGGCCCCGATGCGCGCGGTCATGCGCTCCGGTCCGCTCTGGTAGCTCCCGAGCCCGGGGGGGAGCCCGAGGGCGCGAACCTCGAAGCTGCCCCCGAGGCTGTCCTGATCGGCGCGAGCCGCGTCGACGACGGCCTTGAGGCACTCGTCGGCGTCCGGATCGAGCGCGAGGAACTCGGAGCCGTCACGCAGCTCCGCGCGTCGCTCCCCCGCCGCCTCCCAGGCGTCGGGCCGCACGCTGGCGCCCCCGAGCGAATCGAGGTGGGCGAAGACCTCGATCCCGAACGCCTCGAGCACCTGCCGCGCAATCGCGCCCGCGGCGACACGGGTCGCCGTCTCGCGTGCGCTCGCCCGCTCCAGGACCGCGCGCGGGTCCCGGTGACCGTACTTCAGGCAACCCGCGAGGTCGGCGTGGCCGGGCCGCGGGTTGGTCGGAATGGGGAGACGCTCGATGACCGAGTCCTTGTTGGACACGCGGTACGCGACGGGCGAGCCGAGGGTCACGCCGCCCTTGACGCCCGACAGGATCTCGACGCGATCCGTCTCGATCTTCATCCTCCCGCCGCGTCCGTAGCCGCGCTGGCGCCGGGCGAGGTCGGCGTCGATCCGTTCGACCGAGAGCTCCAGCCCAGCGGGCATGCCCTCGACGACCCCGATCAACGCCGCGCCGTGGGACTCGCCGGCGGTCCTCCAGGTGAGCCGAGTCACTTTCGGATCAACGCAGGCGGAAGGGCGCGAGACCTCCCTCGCGCTGGGAGAGCGACGGGCCGGGCAGAGCCCCGGACCGCGTGGCCGGAAGGATCTCGATCCAGCCATCGTCGTCTTCGTCGTCGTCCTCAACGGCCCGGGCGGCGTCTTCGGTTTCGTGCATCGTCGGGACGGACGCGACCGCTGCGGCGGGAGCGGCCGGCAGCGCGCGCAGACAGTCGACGATGCGCCCCTCGAGGACGGCGAAGTCGAATGGCTTGGCGAGCGTGCCGAGCACCTGCCCGTGACGCTCCAGCGTCTCGACGGTCGCAGCGTCGAGGTAACCCGACACGATCAGAGTCGGCGGGAGGAGCCCCTCGGTGGCGAGGCGCGGCACCTCTTCGAGCGCGTTCTCCGCCCCGAGGTCCACGTCCGAGAGCATCAGGTCGGGCGCGGCCTCGAGGATCAGCACGCGCGCCTCCTCGAACGAGGAGGCGGTGCGAACGCGGTACCCGCGCTTCCTCAAGAACCAGGCCACCAGCTCGACGATGCGGTCGTCGTTGTCGACGATCAGGACGTCCGAGTTGCACACCCCGACCTCACCGCTCGAACTCCAAACGTCGCTCATGGGGGCAGCCTAGTCCCCTGGGGGCCCCACTTCTACAACCCCGTCAGCGGTCCTCGGCCGTCGCCGAGCATGGGCACGCCGGCCCCCATCCGCTCGAGGAGCGCCAGGTGCAGGTCGCCCATGGGCGTCTCCTTCGGGAATCGCACGTGGCGCCCCGTCCGCACGCCGCCGGCGGGGCCGCCGAACAGGAGCACGGGCAGCCCGTGGTGCTGGTGACGGTTGCCGTCGGCCAGGCCGCTGCCGTAGACGAGCAAGGTCGAATCGAGCACGTCCCCCGCGCCTTCGCGCGCGGACGCGAGCTTCTCGATCAGGTGCGCGAGCAGGCTGACGTGGTGGCGGTTGATGTCGCGGATCTGGCCCTGCTTGTGCGGGTCACGCCCGTGGTGGGAGATGCTGTGGTGCCCACCTTGGATTCCGAGTGAGCGGTAGGCGCGGTTCGATCCCTCATTCGCGATCATGAACGTCGCGACGCGCGTCGTGTCGCTCGCGAACGCCAGCGCGAGCAGCTCCCCCATCAAACGCGCGTGCTCGGCGTGATCGTCGGGCACACCGTCGGGCCGCGCGTCATCGGGAACGGCGTCGACGCGCGCGGGAAGCGCGGCGTCGAGACGTCGCTCGAGCTCGCGCAGACCGCTGAAGTACTCGTCGAGCTTGCGCCGGTCGTCGCCGCCCAGTCGGCGCCGCAGCCGCCGCGCGTCGGCGCGCACGAAGTCGAGCACGCTCTTCTTGCGCGCGACGCGCTCGGCCGCCTGCGCGCTCGCCTCGGCATCGTCCGAACCACGGAAGAGGCGGTCGAACACGAGCCGCGGATCGACCTCCTTCGCCGCGGGAACCGTCTCGGACTGCCACGAGATGTGGTGGGAGTACGCGCATGCGTAGCCCGAGTCGCACTGCCCGCTCTTGCGCCCGCCCTCGCAGCCCAGGACGATCGAGCGGAAGCGCGTCGCGGCGCCGATGCGAGTCGCCGCGACCTGGTCGGCGGAGATCCCGAGGCGCACTTGGCCGTCGGTCTTCAGGGGCTGCACGCCGGTCAGGAACGTCGCCGCGGCGCGCGCGTGGTCGCCGGGGCCATCGCCGTTCGCACGCCCCTTGTCGTGCGTGAGCCCCGAGAGCACCGAGAAGCGGTCCCGGAACGGCGCGAGCGGCTCGAGGATCGGCGGCAGCTCGTAGCCCTCCCCCTCCTCGGCCGGCGTCCATTCCGGCATGTGCACGCCGTTCGGCACGTAGACGTACGCGAGCCGCAACGGAGGACGCGCGGCGCCCGCGTTGGCGATCGACTCGAACCACGGAAGCGCGAGCGCGGTGCCGAAACCGCGCAGGACCGCTCGACGTGTGGGGCGAGTCGTCATCGGTGAATCCATCCTAGCGAATTACTCCCCCACGCGGCGCTGCGTGAACGGTATCGAGTGCACGACGCCGCGCACGATCCCCTCGAGCGTCGGCTTCTCCGCGTCGAGCGCGGCGAGGATCGCCCGCACCGTCCGCCGGTCGGAGCGTTCGAGGCCGCGACCCAAGGCGTACACGAGCATCTCGCGCACGAGGTTCTCGAGGAACCCGTCGTCCTCCCGCAGGAGCTCGACGAGCCCCAGCGGACCGTCGAACGAGCGACCGTCGGGGAGCACGCCGCTGGCATCGACCGGCCCGTGCTCGTCCGCGGTGCGCCAAGCGCCCGTGGCGTCGAAGGTCTCGAGCCCGAACCCGAGCGGGTCCATGCGCGCGTGGCAAACGGCGCAGGCCGCGTCCTGGCGGTGCTGGTCGAGGCGCTCGCGCATCGATGCACCGCGCACCGCGGCGGGACTCTCGTCGAGCGTGCCGGCCCCGGGCGGCGGAGGTGGCGGCGCTGCCCCCAGTAGGACGTCGAGCACCCATTTGCCGCGCTTGACCGGGGAAGTGCGCGTCGGATCGCTCGTCAGCGTCAGAATGCTGGCGTGCCCCAGCACTCCGCGCCGCTGCGTGCCCGCGAGCGACACGCGCGCGAAGCCCTCCACGCCCTCGGCTTCGCCTTCCAGACCGTAGTGTTCGATCAGCCGCGCGTCGACGAACGAGTAGTCGGCGTCCAGCAGCTCCCAAGCGCTCTTGCCCTCGCGCAGAACCGACGCGAAGAGCGCGAGCGTCTCAGCGACCATCGACGCCTCGAGCTCAGCGTCGAAGCGCGGGAAGCGATCGGGATCGATCTCGACGTCCTCGAGCACGCGCAGCTGCAGCCACTGCGCCGCGAAGCCTTCGGCGAACGCCCGCGAGCGCTCACTGGCGAGTATCCGCGTCACGGCCGCGTCCCGCCCAGCGCGCGTCCTCAGCTCACCACCGGCGGCCGCGGCGAGCAGCCCCTCGTCGGGAACCGTGCTCCACAGGAAATAGGCGAGGTTCGTCGCGAGCTCGTAGTCCCCGAGCGGCCGCACGCGCTCGCCACCGGCGCTCTTTCCGTCGACCTCGACCTTGAACAAGAAGTGCGGCGAAGCGAGCAGGGCCTCCAGCGCGAGCCGCACCTGTGCGTCGAGCGAACGCGCGTCCGCGACGAGCAGCTCTAGCCGTCGCACCTCCGCGCGCTGCGCCGGCCGCCTCCAAACGCGCAGCGCCAGGTGTTCGAGAATCGCGCGCAGCCGGCCACGCCCGAGCTCCGGCCCAAAGCGCTCGAGCAGCGCCCGTTGGAAGTCGGAGCGCGGCGCCGCGTCGAGCGGCCCCTCGACCTCGATCCACTGCACGAGGAGATTGCGGTCGCGCTGATCGGGATCGGGATCCTCGGGCCGGTAGTAGTCGTTGAGGAAGCGCGCGGCGACCTGGCTCTCGCCCCCCTCGAGCTCCACCTCGAACGCGTACTCTTTTTTCTCGGCCGCAACGTCGACCGAGCCGACCTCGCGCCCACCGGCGAGCACCGACATGCGCGCCGCCTCGGGCCCCGCCTGCTGCGCCCAGGCATGCACCGTGACGCGGTAGCGACCGTCGCGCGGGAAGACGTGCTTCGCCCCCACCGTCCCGACGGTGGTCAAGATGCGACTCGCGCCGCGCAGCCGGCCCTTGCCCTCCAGCCCCGCCGCCGCGACGCGCCGCACCGGCGGCTCGTCCCAGTCCTCGACGACGACCGCCGCGTCGGCGATGTCGCGCGCGGCGTCGAGATACTTTTCGAGCAGGTCGTCGGGCAAGCTCTGCGCCGCGCCGACCGTGTCGTAGCCGAACCCGACCTCGTCGGAGGGAAAGCGCCCACGCACGTCGAAGTCGACGCCCACGAGATCGCGCACGGAGTTCTGGTACTCCGTTCCGCTCAACCGCCGCACGACCGGCCGTCCAGGATCGATCGGCTCCGCCGGCCGTTCGCCAAGCTCTCCGTCAATCCAGGCGAGGAACGCCCGCGTCTCGTCCTCGGACGGCCGCACTTCCCCTTTCGGCGGCATCTCCCCTGCCCGCACGCGCTCGGCAACGTAGGCCCACGTATCGGGGTCGACCTCGATCGAGCTCGTCAGCGGGAACTCGTCCTCCGGGCCGTGGCACCTGGCGCAGTAGCGCCCGATGTAGGGGTCCCCCTGCGCGAGGGCCAGACAGAGAACGAGGGGAGTCATCGGGTCCAGAGTAGCGTGAACGTGCCGCGCCTGCGGCGGGGTCCCGGAGCGCGATTCGCGCCCCCGTGCCCCAGATGGATCCTTCGAAGCCCCGGCTTTTCCCGTGATGTAACCTCGCTCGAGCAGTTTGCGGCAAACCTGAAACGGACGCCCCCTTCAGCCCCGCCCCAGCCATGACATTCGACCGCCCCCCGCTCCTCCTCAGCCTTCCTTGCCTTCCTTGGTTCGTCGTCACCGCCACCGCCGGAGCTCAGGTCGAGTTCGACCCTTCGGCGCCAGTTGCCGCCGCCATGGGGGCCCAGATCTGGGCGGCTGCGGACATGGACTTGGACGAAGACATCGACCTGGTGGCCACGGAATCGGGAACGTTGCGGATCCTGGAAAACGACGGGTCGGGCAGTTTTGCCGAGACCGCGTCCGTCCCCATGCCCGCTGGGAGCAACAGGCGGGAGATCGTAGTGGGCGACCTCAATGGCGACTGCCGCCAGGATCTCCTGGTCGTCGCACAGTCTTCGAGCGTCGTCTTGGACGACGGAGCGGGCGGCTACACCGTCTCTCCGTTCGGGCACTCCCTGGGCAGTGGCTTCAACCACGTGTACCTCCTGGACGTCGACGGCGACGACGACTTGGACGTCGTCAGCAAGCAGGCCATCTTGCTGAACGACGGGGCCGGGACGTTCACACTCGGAACGAGTCAGCCGGCGGGCCAAGCTCAGGAGGTCGCGATCGGCGATGTCAACGAAGACGGGATCGTGGACCTCGTCGCCGTCCGCGCGGGCACTCCGAACCTGACCGTGCACCTCGGCAACGGTTCGGGGGGCTTCGGTCTCGCGGGCAGCGCGACTTTGGCGCTCACCGACCCGGTCGACATCGCGCTCGCCGACTGCACGGGCAACGGGCACCTCGACGTCGTCGCGATGGGCACCGACGTCGACGACAACATTCGAGACCGCGTCCGCTTGTACCGAGGCTCGGGCACGGGAACGTTCCAGATCACGAGCGCGACGATCCTCGACATCGACATCATCGACTTGCTCGTGGCGGACTTCAACGGAGACGGCGCGAGCGACGTGTTCGCCGGCATCTGGGTCGGCCTGGTCTTCGCGATCATGTCGAACGGCACGGGCGGCTTCACGTACGACTACGACACCGATGCGAGCTTCTACTTCGCCTTCACCCATGGCGACCTCGACGGTGACGGCTTGGCCGAGTTCACGACCAACGACGAGGTGTATCCCAATCGCTCGATCGAATGGCAGTACGCGCCCGTGACCGGCAACTGGTACACACTTCTGAGCCCGCGCGGCTGGATCGCCGCGGAACAGCGCGCAGTCGCGCTCGGCGGACACTTGGCGACCGTCGACTCGGCGCCCGAGAACCAGTGGATCACCGCCAACTTCACCCGCGCCTTCATCGGCTACACCGATGTCTACAACGAAGGGCAGTGGACGTGGACCAGCGGCGCTCCCCCGGGCTACGAGAACTGGGCGCCGGGTGAGCCGGACGACGTCGGGGATGCCGACTTCTGCGTACTGGGCAACGACGGGCGCTGGCGCGACGAGCCGGCGTCGGCCGAGCGGCATGCGCTCGTGGAGCTCGTTTCCCTCGACTTGGACCAGAACGGACGACCCGACACAGCCGAGATCGCTCTCGGGTGGGCCGAGGACATCAACGGCGACGGAGTCCTCGACTCGTTCATCTCGCCCTACTACTGCACGACGAACGCCAACTCCTCGGGCCTGCCCGCACAGATCGCGATCCACGGAACACCAGCGGTCGGCGTGGACACGTTGCACCTCGAAGTCACGGACCTGCCGCTGGGTCGGTTCGGCTACTTCCTCATGTCCGACTCGCAGGGCTTCATCCCGATGGTCGGCGGCGGTCAGGGCAACCTCTGTCTCGGGCTGCCGCTCGTGCGCTTCGCGAGCGACGTCCTCAGCTCGGGCACGGACGGCGTGATGACGTACACGCCGAACCTCGTGAACGTGCCGGGCGGCACGGTCGTCGATCCCGGCACCTCCTGGAACTTCCAGTGCTGGTTCCGTGATCAGAATCCGGGACCGACCTCGAACCTCTCGAACGGCGCCCGAGTCACGTTCTCCGCCGATCCGCGCCCGACCGCCAGTTTCGCCCCCCCCTGCACGGGACTCCTCGAGCAATCGATCCAGTTCGACATCGCGGTCGAACTGTCATGGGCCTACCACGAGGACGTCGTCATTCCCTACACCGTCTCTGGCACCGGAACCCACGGCGTCGACTGGCGCGTCGAGAGCCCGAATCCGCTGGTGGTACCGGCGGGCCAAACGAGCCAGATCGTGACGATCACAGTCGCGCAGGACGGCGCGACCGAGCCGACCGAGACTGGACGCATCGAGCTCACCCCCTCGTCGACGGTGCGCCCGGGTGCGCCCTCCGGCTACGAGCTGCAGATCCGCAACGACGATTGACGGGGTGGGCCGCGTCGCGAGCGCACTCTTGCCGTCAAAGGCCGGGCCTGGTGAACGAGGCTTCGACCGACAGGGCTGCGGGCCACCGGCGTGAGAAGGGGCCGGACGCTACGCGCCCGGAAGGCTGCCGGACGAATCTGATGTCCGCAGATACGGCGGCACTTCTTGAAAGGGCACATACACCCTCTGGCGATCGAGAGCGAGGCGCCCCGCCCGCGCCGCTTCCGCGCACGCCTTGCAGCCCCCCCAAACCTCGCTCGCCAGCCCCGTGGTTCTTGCTCCGATTCCGAAGTCGAGCTTCGTGAGCGAGGCCCCGGCCTCGGCATGCGACGGCATCCGCCCCGAGCGAGGCTTCAGCCACTCCATCAAAGCGACTCGTACGGCGTCACCTCGTCGTACGTCACCTTGATCTTCATGTTCCCCAACTTGCACACCACCTCGCGCCGCGCCTTGTCGACCTTGTGCACGAGCACGCGCTGGCGGTAGCGCGGCAGGTAGACGAGGCTGCCCTTCCCGAGGGTCGCAAGAAAGGCCTGGCGGCGCTCGGTGAGCGAGGCGCCGGAGAGGTCCTCCCCGAGCGCGTCGAGCACCGCCGCGAGCGGCTCGCCCGCCTTCTTGGGCACTTGGTCGAGCAGCGCCTTGGCACGCTCGAGCTGGCGCATCGCGTCGCGGACGCGCTCCTCGAGGCCGCGCTGGGCTTCCTGCTCGAGCTGCTCGGAGCGGCGCTCGATCTCGGCTTCCTTTTCCTCCAGCGCGCGGCGGGTAGCGCGTGCGCTGTCGAGCTCGGTCTCGGCGTCGTTGCGGACCTGCTCGGCCTTCGTGCGCGCGACGCGGACGTCCTCCATCAACGCGGCGACCTCGGCGTCGCGGCGCTCGGTGCGCTCGCGGGCGCGGTCGACGACCGCGTCCGGGATGCCCATGCGGCGCGCGATGACGAGCGCTCCCGACTCTCCAGGGGTGCCGACGAGCAGGCGGTAGCGCGGTGCGAGCGTCTCGATGTCGAACTCCGTGCACGCGTTCTCCGCGCGCGGATGACGGAAGGCGAACTCCTTGAGCTTGCTGATGTGCGTCGACACGAGGGTCGGCGCGCCGCGCACGAGCAGGTGCTCGAGCACCGCCTCGCCGAGCGCCGCCCCTTCGTCGGGGTCGGTGCCGCCGCCGAGCTCGTCGAGCAGGATCAGCGTCTCCGCGTCCGCCGCCTCGAGCCCCGCGCGGATGCGCACGAGGTGCGACGCGAACGTCGAGAGGTTCTGGCTGATCTCCTGCTCGTCGCCGATGTCGGCACAGATGCGCGCGTAGAGCGGGACGGTCGTGCCCTCCCCGGACGGAACGGGCAGGCCGGCGCGGGTCATCAGCGCGAACAGCCCAGCCGTCTTCAGCGCGAGCGTCTTTCCGCCCGTGTTCGGCCCGGTGATGATCAGCATGTCGAAGTCGGCGCCGAGGCGCAGGTCGACCGGCACGACGGAGTCGATCTCCCCCGCCAGCTCCTGCTCGATCAAGAGCGGATGCCGCGCGGCGCGCAAGCGCATGCCGCGGCTCGCCCCTTCGTCGCCGGGCTGGAGCGCCGGCCGCGCGTTCGCCTCGGCCGCGTAGCGGGCCGAGATCATCGAGAGCTCGATCTCGCCGACGCGCATCGCGGCCTCGTCGATCCGCGGCGCGCGGTCGAAGATGCTGCGCGTCAGTGCGAGCAAGATGCGCTCGACCTCACGCCGCTCGTCCGCGCGCGCCTCCGCCAACCGGTTGCCGAGCTCGATCACCTCCGCCGGCTCGATGAAGACACTCTCGCCGGACTGCGAGCGGTCGTGCACGAGTCCCTTGACACGTCCCGAGCTCTTGGCACGCACCGCCAGGACGGGGCGGTCCGCGCGGCGGTGCACGCTGAAGTCCGACAGGACGTTGCGCACGGTCCCGCGTGCCATGATGCCGCGGACGGTGTCGTCGATGCGGCTCATCAGCACCGAGGTCTCGCGCCGCAGCCGTCCGAGCAGCTCGGAGGCGTCGCGACGGACGCGCCCGCGCGCGTCGAGCGTGCGATCGATCTCGGCGAGCAGGTCGCCGACCTCGGGGATGTCCGCGGCGAGCCGCGCGAGCTCGGGGACCGACTCGGTGCGGCCCGCGAACCACTCGCGGATGCGCCCGCAGGCGTCGAGGAACCCGCGCAGCGCGACGAAGCGCTCCTCGTCGAACGCGCGCACCTCCGCGGCCTCGCGCGGCAACGGATCGGTCACCCCCGCCAGGCTCGGCGTGTCGTCGACCCGAAAGAGCCCCTGCATCTCGTGCACACGCGTGAGCGCCGCGCGCGCCTCCATCGGAACGCGCGGCCCCAGCTCGGCGAGCTTGCGCTTGCCGAGGGAGGAGTACGCCAGCCGCTCGAAGGCTTCGAGCACGCGGTCGAACTCGAGCACCTCCGCGGCGAACCCGCCGCGCGCACTCTCGAGGTTCTTGTGGGTCACGGTCATCGGAGCGCCGAAATGCTACCCGCGTTCATTGTTTCCGACACGCGTAGAGCCCGATGTCGCGGCCCGCGATCGAGAGCTCGGCTATCCGGGTCGGCAGCCAACCGAGCTCTGCGAGCGGGACCTGCCACGCTTCGCGCACCGCGGCCCGGCTGGCGCGGCCCTTGAGATCGGGCGGGTCGGTGATGAGGATCACGTCGAAGTCGTCCGCCCAGCGAGCGAGCTCCTCGTCCGCAAGCGGCTCGATGGTCGCCTGCGGGACCGGCGTCACGTCCATCGGCCCCATCGCATCGCGCAGGAATCGCTCGGGCTCGCCGCCGCGGTCGAGCAGCGCCAGGTGCAGCGCCGCGGGCGCGACTTCGCTCGACTGCCCGAGCCAGCCCACGCGCGCGCTCGGCCCGACGTCGGCCGCGATCGCGTCGAAGAGCGCTCGTGCCTCGTCTGCGTCGAGCCCCGCCGTCTCGATCGTGCCGCCGAGGCGCCACCGCGCGCGCACGATCTCGACCTGCGTAGCGCGCACGCCCGGATCGTCCACGAGCAGCCCGAGCCGCCCCGCGAACTGATCGATCGGGAACTTCCACCAGAGCGCGCCAATGATCGCGGCTCCGCCGACGACCTGCGCGAGCTGCAGGCGTGTCTTCCAAATACCATCGGGCACGCTCGCGATACTGCCGAGCGCGGCGAGCGACCAGATCGCGAGGCTGCCGGGGATCAAGAACCGGTCGAGGTGGAAGGGGTGCAGCCACACCGGCAGACCGGTGATCGCGAGCAACAGCCAGAGCGTGCGCGTCACTGGTAGGCGGTAGTGGCGCAGGCTGGTGAGTCCCGCGGCGACGATCCAAGCGAGCACGACCGGGTGGGCCGCGACGCCACCGTACCAGTCGAGCAGGCGCCGCTTCCACGGCGTCTCGGCCATCTCGAGGTTGCCGGAGAGGAAGCCGAGGAACGCCTCGCGGTGCTCCGCCGCCACCGCCGCTCCACCCGGATAGGGCAGCGCGAACCACCACCCGAACGCGAGCGCGGGAAGGAGCGCGAGCCAAGCGGTGCGCCGCGCGAACCCGGCGAACGTGCCTGCGCGCATGGCGAGCAGCGCGTCGACGGCAGCGTCGGCGGCGAAGGCGCCGCCGAGCAACACGCCGTAGTTGAACTTTGTGAAGAACGCCGCGACGATCCAACACCCCGCGGCGAGCTCCGCACGCGCCCCGGGCCGCGTGCGCCGCCGCAGCCAGGCGCGCAGTGCGAAGGTCGAGACGACGAGGAATGGCACCTCGAGAAACAGGGTCGGCGCGTAGCGTCCCACGAGCGGCGACAAGAGCGCGAAGATCGGCAGGAGGAGCGCGAGCCCCAGAGGCGCCGGGCGCTCGCCGTTCGCCCAGAAGGCGCGCGCGATCTCGAGTCCGAGAAGCGCGAGGCCGAGAAGGCCGAAGACGTACCAGAGGCCGATCGCCGTGCCGCGCGCGACCGCCTCGGTCACGCCGAAGACCGCCTGCGTCGCGGCGAGCACGGCCGGAAAGACGAAGGGGTACTGGTTGCACGCGACGAGGGCTTCCCCCGCTTCGCGCACCTCGCCGCGACCGGCGTGCAGGGCCATGCGCGCCGCCGGGAGCTCCGCGTGCATGCTCTCGTCCCAGCCCCAGCTCGGCACGTCGGCGCGCGCGAGGTCGAAAGCGTGGAAAGCGAGCAGGCAGACGAGGGCGATCAGCCCCATGGCGTAGAGGGGCCGCCGACGCAGGAGGGCCAGGGCTCCGTTCGCGCCGGAATCCGGCTGGTGTTCCAACGGCATGGCGACCATTCTAGATCGTGTGCGGAGCTCGCTCTACACTCCGCACGCTCTCCTATCGTCCACGGAACAACTCAATGTCGTCCTCTATGTCGTCGAAGCACGCTCAAGGCAAGTTCGAGACCCGCGCCATCCACGCCGGGCAGGCCCCCGACCCGCAGACCGGCGCCGTGATGACGCCCGTCTACCTGACGAGCACCTACGCCCAGAGCGCACCGGCCCAGCCGATCGGCGGCTACGAGTACTCGCGCACCCACAACCCGACGCGGACGGCGCTCGAGGACAACCTCGCGGCGCTCGAGGGCGGAGCGTTCGGTCTCTGCTTCGCCTCGGGCCTCGCGGCGACGAACGCCCTGCTGGACCGCCTCGACCCCGGCGATCACGTCGTGGCCGGCGACGATCTGTACGGCGGAACCTACCGCTTGTTCACGAAGGTATTCGAGCGCTACGGCGTGCGCTTCAGCTTCGTAGACACGACCGACCTCGCGACCGTCGAGGCGGCGCTCGAGCCGAAGACGCGCTACGTCTACATCGAGAGTCCGTCGAACCCGCTGCTCAAGCTGACCGACGTCGCGGGCGCCGCGCGCCTCGCCCACGGGGCCGGCGCTCACCTGGTCGTCGACAACACGTTCGCGACGCCGTACCTCCAGCAGCCGCTCGAGCTCGGCGCCGACCTGGTGCTGCACTCGCTGACCAAGTATCTCGGCGGTCACTCCGACGTCGTCGGCGGCGCGCTCGTGGGCAACGACCCGGGGCTCCAGGAGGAGCTCGCTTTCTTCCAGAACGCTGCTGGCGGAACGGGTGGAGCGCTCGACGCGTTCCTCGTCCTGCGCGGAACGAAGACGCTCGCGGTGCGCATGGAGCGCCACTGCGAGAACGCGCTCGTGCTCGCGCGCCACCTCGAGGCTCACGAGCTCGTCGATCGCGTGTACTACCCCGGGCTCCCCTCGCACCCCCAGCACGAGCTGGCGCAGAAGCAGATGCGGCTCCCGGGCGGAATGGTCTCGTTCGAGCTGAAGGGCGGCGTGCCCGCCGGCGAAGCGTTCGCGACCGCGACCGAGATCTTCACGCTGGCCGAGTCCCTGGGCGGTGTCGAATCGCTCGTCGAAACGCCGCCGAGCATGACGCACGCGAGCATCCCGCCCGAGGTGCGCCAAGCGGCAGGCCTGGAGGACGGGCTCGTGCGCCTGTCGGTCGGAATCGAGCACATCGACGACCTGCGGGCGGACGTGGAACGGGGCCTGACGGCCGCGCGCGCGTTCAGCACGGCCGACGCAGCGCACTGAGAGCCCCTACAGGATCCACTCGTGCACCCAGCCCGACGAACCTGACGCGTGCACCGGGTCGACGCGCGGCACGGGCGGTAGGCCCAGACGCCACTTCCCGGCCGCGGCCTCCTCGTAGACGAATGGGTTCCCCGTGCACGGATCGCTCGGAACGGTGCCGCCGAAGCGCGGCGCCAGCTCGTGCAGCGTTGTGGGTGTCGCGCCGGACCGCTGCTCCTCGGCACGCAGCGCGAGCGCCACGCGCGCGAGCGCGAACGCGCGGCGGATGGCGTGCGAACCCGCCTCCATGTCGAGCAACTCGTGGGTCGGGCCGTACTCGAACTGGGGAACGGACAGTTCACCGCGCGAGCGACGCACCGGCACGCCGGGGGCGAAGCACGGCTGCTCGAAGGCGCGCGAGACCTCCTGGAAAGCACCGGCCTGGTGCCACGCCCGCTCGTAGTCCGGCGGCCGACTGCCCCCCCACTGCACCTGCACCGGCATCCAGTTCGGCTCGAAGTCTCGGCCGTACTCGCCGACGATCGAAGCCAAGTACTCCCCGGGCCACATGCCCGAAAAACCGCCCCCACGTCCGAAGAAACTGCCCCTGTCAGAAGGGCGAGTTGGGTGTGCTCGGGGGCGGCTTGGGCGGCGACGGCGGCTGCGGGCTCTGGGGGCTCTGGGCCGCGGGCGGAGCGGGTGCGGCCGACTCCTGGCGCGGCGCCGGGCTCGGCTCCTCGCAGACCCGCTCGCGCATCGTCCGCCCGACCTTGAACTTCACCACCCGCTTGGCGGGCACGAAGACCTTCTCGAGGGTGCGCGGGTTCTGGGCCTTGCGGGCGGCCCGCTCGCGGACCTCGAAGACGCCGAACTCCCGAAACTCCAGGCGGTTGCCCACCGAGAGCTCCCCGATGATCTCGTCGAGGAACTGCTGGAGGATC
Source organism: bacterium (assembly GCA_024226735.1). Lineage (GTDB taxonomy): Bacteria > Planctomycetota > UBA1135 > UBA1135 > JAAELL01. The sequence goes on from JAAELL010000388.1 coordinate 15,829, forward strand.
TCCTTCACCACCACCTTGGTCTGGCCCGTCGACTCGGCGATCCGGTTGACGAGCTCCTTTTTGGTAACGGTCTTGCAATCCGGCAAATTGGTCATGCGTCCGCTCCTCTGGCCCCCACGCCGACCGCGGGGGACCGGCGGACGCCGGGCCGCCCGAGCCCGCTCGGGAGCACAAATCGGAGGCAGCCGTCATGCCCGGCTTCCTCCGATCGTCGGAAGGCGATGGTCACACTGGACTATCCTCCCGTCAAGCAAGAACTTGTGGCGATCAGGGGGCCCCAGGAGGCGCCCCCCGCGCCCTCGGGGCCAGGGACGGGCCTCGGGCCCAAGTCCGTATTCCTCAAGGGCTTGCGCCAGATTGTGCCGGCGAGGGGAGCAGCATCGCGGCAGCGGAGGGGCAATTTCCCCTCAACGTAATGAAGAGTAAGGACTTAGGTCTCCTCCAAGACGAAGGTCACCGGGCCGTCGACGACGCACTCGACCTCCATCATCGCGCCGAAGCGACCGGTCTCGGTCGGGATCCCGGTGGCGCTCAGAACCTCGACGAAGTGCTCGTACAAACCCCGCGCCTCCTCGGGCGGGGCGGCGCGGTCGAAGGAAGGTCGGCGACCCTTGCGGCCGTCGGCCGCGAGGGTGAACTGGCTGACGACGAGCGCTCCGGCCCGCGCCTCGGCGGCGGCGAGGTTCATGCGGCCGGTCGCGTCGGCGAAGAACCGGAAGCCGGCGATGCGCCGGGCGAGAGCCTCGGCCTGGGCCGATCCGTCGCCGCGCATCACACCGAGGTAGACGAGCATGCCCGGACCCGTGCGCCCGACGCACGCGCCGCCGGTGTGGACGGCGGCGCGCTTCACGCGTTGCACGACGGCCTTCAACCTCGACCCCTCTTCAACGCTCGTCCGAGCCTTTCGCGGCCGCCTTCTGCTCGAGCACGACGCGCGCGCGCATCACCTGCAGGATCGCGCCGAGGTCCGTGCGCTCCTCGGCCCGTTCGAGCACGTCGCGCCACGACGCCTCGGCCCTGGCCTCGTCCTCGAAGGCGAAATCGTCGAGCAACGCCTGCTGCACGAGGGCGAGCAGTGGGTCGTCGGACGCCGCCTCGGCCCGCCGCGCGAAGTCGCGCGACGCGTCGAGATCGCCGAGCTCGTGGGCCGCGACCGCCGAGAGCGCGAGACGCCGGGCGCGGCTGGCCTCGACGCCTTCGAGCGAGCGCAGGAGCGCGAGCGCCTCGTCGCTGCGTCCGGCCAAGAGCAGCAACGTCGCGAGGTCGACCTCGCCCTCGATGCGCTGCCCGCGTCCGACGCGGGGATCGCCGCGTGTCGTCTCGAGCCACGCCTGCAGGGCCTGCACGGCTTTGGCCAACTCCCCCTCCTGCCCCAGCATCCAGGCCTCGAGCCGGCGAGCGTGAATGTGTCCCGGTTCGTAGCCGAGGGCGCGGGTGAGAGACTCGCGCGCGAGCCTCCAGCGATCGCGCCGGCGGGCCTGACGCAGGAGCGCGTGCGCCTTTCCGTAGTGGGCCCAAGCGCAGCGCGGGTCGAGCTCGAGCGCGAGGTCGAGCTGACTCTCAGCGGCGATCGCGTCGCTCTCGAGCCGCGCCGCGAGCACGTAGCCCGCGACGGACGGATCGTCCTGGACGCGCTGCGCGTACAGCCGACGCGACCTGTCCTCGGGGGTCGGCTCGGCGGCGAACGCGACCAGTGCGGGGTCGAGCTCGGAGCCCCGCGCCATCAGCTCGAGCTCGACTTCTTGCAGCATGCGCCCGACCTCGATGTTGTCGCGGTCGGACTCGATCATGCGCGTCAGCACGCGCCAGGCCGGTTCCCACCGCTCGCGCCCGATGTGGTTGCGCACGCGCTCGAGCTTCTCGCGGGCCCGCTCATCGAAGCTCGCGTACGGAGCGCTCCAAGAGGGCTCCCACGTGAGGACCGTCGTCCCGCAAGACGACAGCGCGAGATGCAGCACGAGGCATAGCCTGACGCGTCGCCCGCTCTTGGGCCCGCTCGCGTTCACTCGGCCGCTCGCTCCAGCACGCCCTCGAACACGAGCTCCGGTGCGCGCTCCTCGTTCCCGAGCGGATCCAGCCGCACCGCCTCGCCGCGCGCCGTCACCGTGACCGACGTGGCCGTCGGACTCTCCAGGATCGAGATCGAGCGTTCGCCCGCGAGGAGCCACGCATCGAGGTGCGCGCGAACGATCTCGCCCTCCTGGCGCGAGCGGACCGTCTGCAGAAAGCCCTCCTCCGTCGTCTTGGCGGAACGTTCGTAGAGCGCGTCGTCGGAGCGTACCGCGATGTGATCGAGCAGGCCGATCGGCCCGACGATCGCCACGTTGTGGGCGAGCAGCGTGCTCTTCCCGCGGAAGGCATCGGTCCATCTCGCGGGCTCCGGCTCGGGTCCGAGCTCGGGCGGTCCGTCGGGCTCGAGGGGTTCGGGGCCGGCGCTCGAGACGGGGTCGACGTGGTCGGGCGCGCTGCAGGCGACGAGGGCCGCGAGAGCGATAAGGGTGGGCGCACCCACTCGGACGCGCCGGCGGAGCGGCTCAGGTGTCTTGGTCATCGGATCCTCCTTGCCGCCGGAGAGTGCCACTCGCAATCAGCGGAGTCCACACGCGGCGAGCGCACGGTCGCGCGTCGCCGCCGCACGGCCCCGGGCACGGTCCGCTCCCCGGGCGAGAATGCGCTCGAGCTCATCGGGGTCGGCCAGTAGCTCGCGCCGCCGCTCGCGGGCGGGTCCGAAGGCGGCGTCGATGCCCTCGATCAAGCGCGCCTTGAGGTGCCCGTAGCCCGGCGCCCCCTCGCCCCCCTCGCGCACGCGCGCCTTCCAGTCCGCGAGCTCGGTCTCATCGAGGAGCAGCTCGAGAAAATCGACCAAGAGGACCCCCTCCGGGTCCTTGGGCTCGCTTGGCTCGCGGCTGTCGGTCTTGATGGCATTGACCGCCTTCTTGAGCTTCTTGCCCTCCTCGAAGATCCACAGCGTGTTGCCGTAGCTCTTGCTCATTTTATCCCCATCGAGGCCGGGCACGCGCGCCATCTTGTCGGACGCGGGCAGCCGGTAATCGGGGCGCACGAACACCTCGCCGTAGGTGTTGTTGAAGTAGCCGGCCATGTCCTGGGCCATCTCGACGTGCTGCACCTGGTCCTTTCCGACCGGCACGATCGTCGAGTCGTAGGCGAGGATGTCGGCCGTCATCAAGATCGGGTAGGTGAACAGGCCGACGGTGGGCTTCCTGCCGTGCGCCAGCTTGTCCTTGTACGAGTGGGCGCGCTCGAGCAGCCCCATGCCCGTGACGGTCGAGAGGAGCCACGTGATCTCGCAGACCTCGGGCACGTCGCTCTGCCGGAACAGGGTCACGCGATCGGGGTCGAGGCCGAGCGCCAGATAGGTGACCACCATCTCGCGCACCTGCATCCGCATCGCCTCGGGGTCGCGGCAGGTCGTCAGCGCGTGGTAGTCGGCGATGAAGTAGAAGTGCTCGTTCTCGTCCCCCTCCGTGCCGGTCTCGTCCTGGGACGCGATGTGCTGGCGGATCGCTCCGAAGTAGTTGCCCAGGTGCTGGAGGCCGCTGGGCTGGATTCCGGACAAGAAGGTCTTCATCGCCGCTTAGCTCGGTTGCGGGGTGCGGGGCCGAAAGTCAGGCATCCCGCACGGGGGAGGGGCGCCCCGCGCGGGGGAAGGCCGAGGACGGTACCACCCCGCCGGAAGACCGACAATCGACAATGATGGCCTTGCAAACACCGGGCAAAGAACTCGACAATCCCCGCGCGCGCCATGGAGCAGCGAGAACCGCACAAGAGCGATGGCTCCCGCGCAGGCGTGGCGCGTCGAACAAACGTCGCCCTGGTCGTAGTAGCCTCGCTCGCCTGCGGTGCGTGCACATCGAACCAGAACGAGGTCCACGTCGCGCCGCTCTTCACGCGCGTGTCCTCGGCCGGCGGCGGGATCGAGACCGAGGCGCTCGGCGGCGCGCTGATCTCACGCCGCAGGCCCGGCGACTTCGCGCGCACGTCGTGGGCCTTCCGCCCGCTGTACTCACACGCTGTCGAGGACTCGGGCGACCGCACGGACTGGTTCCTGCCCCCGTTCGGCAGCTACAAGATCCGCGACGAAGGCCGCGACAAGGTGTGGCAGCTCCTGCCGATTGCTCGCTACGCGTACGACGGCGACGCCGACGGGCAATACCAGTGGTCGTTCCTGTCCTTGCCCGGCATCTACTGGTCGAGGCGCCGCGACGGCACCGTGCTGCGGGCCTGGTTCCCGTTCGGCGGAGTCGTGCGCGACTTCCTCTCGGTCGACTACGGTTGGTTCGTGCTCTTCCCGCTCTACGCGCACGTCGAGCGCTACGGGCGCACGTCGAGGCACGTGCTCTTTCCGTTCTTCAAGAAGACCAGCGGCCCCGGCGGCCCGTCGTGGCGCGTGTGGCCGATCGTCGGGCGCAACCATTGGGAGGGGCACTACGACCGCTGGTTCTTCCTGTGGCCGTTCTTCCACGTCCAGCGCAACGGCCTCTTGCGCGGGGAGGAGAACGCGCAGCGCTCGTTCCTCTTCTGGCCGTTCTTCGGCATCTCCAAGCGCGGGCCCGCGCGTTCCTACACAGCGCTCTGGCCGTTCTTCGGCTACACGACCGATCCAGACACCGGCTTTTGGGCTTGGGACGGACCGTGGCCGCTCGTCGTGTTCCAGGGCGGCGATCCCGACCGCGCCGTGCGCGGCAGGATCTGGCCGTTCTACTCGTACTACCGCGGCGACGGGCTCGAATCGCGCTACTACCTCTGGCCTTTCTTCAACCAGCGCAAGGAGTCCTACCCCGACGCGGACAAGGAACGTGCCTACCTGTTGCCGTTCTGGCACAGCTGGGACCGCGTCGACGCCGACGGCCACTCGTCGTGGCGCAAGCTGTGGCCAGCCTATCGGGTCTACCGCGAGCAGGGTCGCGACCACACCTTCTTCGCTTTCCCAGCCCTCAACCCGCTGTGGCGCACGCCGATCATCGACGACCACTACGCCTGGATGTACGAGCTGTTCACGACCGAGCGCACGGCCGACCGCATCCGCGAGCGCAGCTGGCTCGGCCTCTGGCGCCGCGAGCGCGACCGCGACGAGGACCGGCGGTCACTGGCGGGCGTCTGGGCCGGACGCGCCTACACGCAGGGGGGCGAACGGGTCGTCGAGTCCTCGTGGCTCTTCGGCCTGATCCGCACTCGGCGCGGGCCGCACGGTTTCCGCTTCCTCCATCCCAGCGTCCCCGGCCCCGGGTGGCCGCTCGAGCGGACGCCGAATTCGATCGAGGGGTTGGAGCAGAACCCGTGAACGGGAGGGTGCGATGATGCAGGATTCGGTCATGCCGTTCGCGAATGCCCTGTCCGAGGTCCCGTTCCTCGGTGAGCTCCTGATCCTCGCCTTCGCGGCGGGCGTCGGCTACGTCCTGTGGCAGCTACGCTCGTTCCAGGATTCCCTGGCCGAGTTCGGGTTTCGGATCGAGCTCGCCGTCCAGGTGTTCGCGCGCGTGCACCACATCACGAAACGGCGGCGCTGGGTGCTGAGCCAGCTCTACGGGTCGGGCATCCAGAACATGCACGTCGTGCTGCTGGTCGGACTGTTCATCGGCATGATCTTCGCGCTGCAGACAGGCATCGAGCTCGCGCGCTTCGGCCAGCAGGACCAGATCGGCGTGATCGTCGCGACGGGCATGGCGCGCGAGATGGGCCCGTTCATCACCGCGGTCATCCTGGCCGCGACGGTCGGCTCGGCGCTGGCAGCCGAGCTCGGAACGATGTCGGTCTCGGACGAGCTGTCGGCACTCGACGTGATGTCGGTCGACGCGATCTCGTTCCTGGTGATGCCGCGCGTGATCGCGTTGATGGTGATCGCTCCGCTCTTGACGGTCGTGTGCGACACGGTCGCGATCTTCGGCGGAGGCTTCGTGGCACGCTCGCAGCTGCACGTCGGTTGGAGCCTGTACTTCGACTCGGCGATCCAGGCGCTGCAGACCTACGGCGCGGTGATTCCCTTGCCCAAGGACGTGTACGCGGGTCTCTTCAAGGCCTTCATCTTTGGCGGCATCGTGGCGGTGATCTCGTGCTCGTGCGGCCTGAAGGCGCGCGGCGGTGCGCTCGGCGTCGGCCGCGCGACGAGCCGCGCCGTCCGCGACTCGATCATCGCGGTCATCATCGCGAACTACTTCCTGACCTGGTTCATCTACCAGTCTTAGCCCATGAATCAACCGGGCCCGGGAATGGAAAGCGACGACATCCTCATCCGCATGATCGACGTGCACAAGGCCTTCGGCAAGACGAAGATCCTGCGCGGCCTGAGCCTCGAGCTCGAGCGCGGCAAGACGCTCGGATTGATGGGCGGCTCCGGCACGGGCAAGTCCGTCACGCTGCGCCACGTCATCGGCTTGATCACACCCGACGCGGGGGTCGTCGAGGTCGACGGCAACGACCTCGCCAAGCTGAGCAAGAAGGAGCTCTCGGCGCTACGCCGCCGCATGGGCTACGTGTTCCAGGAAGGCGCGCTGATCAACTGGCTCACCGTCGCCGAGAACCTCGCGCTCCCTCTGCAGGAGAACACGAACCTCTCCAAGGCCGAGATCGACGACAAGGTCCAGGAGAAGCTCGAGCTCGTGCACGTACCCGACGCCGGCGCCAAGTTCCCGACCGAGATCTCGGGCGGAATGAAGAAGCGTGTCGGCCTCGCCCGGGCACTGATCACCGACCCGGAGATCGTGCTCTACGACGAGCCCAACGCGGGCCTCGACCCCCAGATCGCCGCGTCGATCAACGACTTGATCCGCGAGCTCTCCGACAAGCTCGAGGTGACGGCAATGGTCGTCGAGCACCGCATCGAATGCCTCAAGAGGGTGGCCGACGAGGTCATCTTCCTTTTCGAGGGCAAAGCCCTGATCCGCGAGACGACCGCCGACTTCTTCCAGCCCACGCACCCGCGGCTCAAGGCGTTCCTCGGAGTACCCTAGTGGGGTGAGCCAATGATGCGCGTCATATGTTCAGCGTCCTTCCGCCCGAGGCGGCGTTGCGCCTCCTCCGAGTATCCACGAATACGCGTCGTCGGCGCGCCTTGCCGCGAACGCAAGGCCACTGAACCTATGACGCGCATCATTGGCTCGCCCCACTAGTACGGACTGCCCCCATGTCGACCAAGCGTCACATCTCGCTCGGCCTGTTTTTCGTGGCCATCATCGGGATCCTCGGCTACTTCACTCTGTTCCAGACCGACTTCCCGCTCTTGGGCCAGAAGACGAAGCTGTCGGTCTTCTTCAACAACACCAGCGGTCTGCGCCAGGGGGACTCGGTGCTCATCGCGGGGATGCGTTGGGGCCAGATCGAATCGCTCGCGTACCACCCCGAGCGACCGCCGGAGCGCAGGATCACGGTCGGGCTGACGCTCAACAGCCCCGTGACGCTGTACAAGGACCACACGATCTCGATCGAGGACGCGACGGTGCTCGGCGGCAAGACGCTGGCGATCGAACCGGGCCTGCGCGAGACCGGTCCCGTGCCCCCCGACTACATCTATTATGGCGCCGTCTCCAAGGGCGCGCTCGAGGCGTTGAGCGAGCTGGTCGACGAGAACCGCGAGTCGCTGCACAATATCCTCGGCGGCCTCGACAAGCTCGTCGGCGACCTACAGGGCGGCGAGGGCGTGCTCGGGATGCTCCTGTACGATCGCCAGCTCGCTGACAACCTCACGAAGGCCGTCACGAGCATCACCGCGACCTTCGAGAACGCCGACAAGCTGACCCGCGAGCTCTCCCAAGGCCAGGGCACGCTCGGCAAGCTGATCTCGAGCGACGAGCTCTACCCCAAGATCCAGAACATCGCCGACGACCTCGACGCGCTCCTGGTCGACAGCCGCGAGTTCGTCGCCGCGGCGAAGGGGGGCGAAGGCACGCTCGGGCTCCTGGTCAGCGACCCAGCGCTCCGTGACCAAGTGACCCAGACTGTCGATCGCCTCTCGAGCATGGTCGAGTCGATCGAGCGCGGCGAGGGCACGATCGGCCGCTTCTACAAGGACGACACCCTCGCGCGCAACCTGGAGACCTTCAGCGACAGCCTCGTGACGGGCGAGGGCACCGTCGCCGCGCTGATCAACGACCGCACGCTGTACGACAACGCCGTCGGAATCAGCGAGGACCTCAAGTCGTTCACGAGCTCACTCGTCAGCAAGGAGGGCAGCCTCGGCAGGCTCGTCAACGACCCGGCGCTCTACGACGAGCTCGAGCGGGCGCTCGCGACGTTGACGGGGAGTCTCGAGGAGGCGCGTGAGGCGGCGCCGATCTCCACGTTCCTCAATACGTTGTTCTTGGGGTTCTGAGGCGATTCCAGCGGAGGCTGCGCCCCTAGGGGTAGACGGAGAGTAGGCCGTGCCTGCGCCACCCCACGCGTTGCAGCCATGTGCGCGCGGGGACGAGTGGAGGTGGCTCGCTCGCCCCCAGCTCCTCCAAGCGGAACTCGCGCCAGCCGTCGAAGAACATCCCCGAGCAGAAGATGTCGATCGGGTCTGCCTCAAGTGGACGCTGTGTCTTTGCGTGCGTCTTGTGGTGATCGGTGTTCTTGAGCACGTACTGAAGGGCGTTGCGGACCTCCTTCTGCGTGCGCAGGATCCGGTCGAAGTAGCGATCGGCGAAGACCTTCCCTGTCCGCCGCCAGACCTTGTTCAGGGCTCGCGCAATGCGCACTGACAGCCCCTGGAGTCCACGCGAGAGCGCCGTGCGGTTCGTCGCCTCGACGATGAAGTGCAGGTGGTTGCCCTGCACCGAGAAGTGGTTGAGCCGAAACCCGTTCCGGTCACACCCGGCTCGGAATGCGCCCCGTAGACCCTTGAACGGCTTCTTCGTCCGCAGGCTCGGCAGCCGCTTGTCGAGCGTCATTACCACGTGAACGGGAAACCGCGCCGCGAGCGCCTCGCGCTTCAAGTGCGACACGCCGGAGCCGGCCTTCTTGGGCCGCCCCACGCGATGCCCTCCGCGGCGCTTGAAGCCGAACGTCAGCTGGGAACCGAGGTGGTTCCGGGTGGTCTTCTTGCGCGCTTTCTTCGCTCGCCGAGCCATGATTGAATTATGGCACTGTTCTTCTCCGACTCACCCCCTCTCGCCGCCTCTTGTACTCCTCCGCGAAGCGGCCCCTCCGCGAGCCGCGCCCCCGTCGAGTACCTTGCCCGTGGTTGTTGCTCCGATTCCGAGGCCGAGCTTCGTGAACGGGACTTCCAACTCCGGATCGGAGCAGAACTACGGAGGCCGGCCCCACCCCGCGGAGTTTGATGGCAGCCTATTCAGTGCCGTAATTCACCTCGACACGCAGCCGCGACCGCGCGTCCGATCCAACCGGCCACGGCTCGCGCCGCCCTCCGCAGCCGAACCCGGATCGGCCGCCCCCTACACCATCAACCGCTCGATCCACTTCCCGACCAGGTCCGCCTCGACGTTCACGCGCTTGCCAACCTCCGCCGCCCCGAGGTTCGTCAGCTCCAGCGTCAGCGGGATCACCGCCACCCCGAAACTCCTGCCCACGGGCTCGACCACCGTGAGGCTGATCCCGTCGAGGGTGACGCTGCCCTTGTCCACCAGATAGCGCTCGAGCCCCGTGTCGACCTCGAAGCGGATCAGCCGCCCCCCGTCGCCCGAGTCCTCGATCCCCACGACGGCGCCGGTCCCGTCGACGTGGCCGGCGACCATGTGCCCGTCGAGCCGGTCCCCCAGCTGCATCGCGCGCTCGAGGTTCACCTGCGTGCCCGGGGCGAGCGCGCCGAGCCACGTCCGGGCCAGGGTCTCAGCGGACAGGTCGAAGCCCATGGCGCCGTCAGGCTCGACCTCGACGACCGTCAGACAGGTACCGCAGATGGCGATACTCTGGCCGATCTCGGCCCGCCAATCGGGTCGATCGGGGGCGGGCAGGACCAGGCGGGCACCCGTCCCGCGGGGCTCGAACGACAGAACGGGGACGCGGGCTTCGACGATGCCGGTGAACATGTGTGGGGAGGGGTCTGGAGGGGGTCCATTATTCTTGACGCCCCTGGGTGCTGGAACTAACCTGCTGGGCCATTTCCAAGGGAGCGCCTTCTCTAGAAGGGGTCGCCTCTAAGGAGGAGTGCCTTGGTGCTCTTTACCATCCTCACCCTCTTCCCCGAAGCTCTGGAGTCCTATCTCCAGGTCGGGGTCCTCGGAATCGCGCGCGAAAAGGGCCTCATCGAGGTCCGGCTCGTCGACTACCGCGATTGGGCCCGTGACCGCCATCGAACCGTGGACGACCGCCCCTTCGGCGGCGGACCGGGGATGGTGCTCAAGCCCGAGCCGATCGCCGACTGCATCGAATGGGTCGACGACACCTGGGGCCCCCACCGGCGCATCGCGCTGTGCCCCGCGGGCAAGCCGTTCCGCCAGGCGGACGCGGCCGACGTGCTCGCGAGCGAGCGCGTCCTGCTCGTCTGTGGGCGCTACGAGGGCTTCGACCAACGCCTGATCGACGAGCTCGCGATCGAGACCCTGTCGATCGGCGACTTCGTCTTGGCCGGCGGCGAGCTGCCGGCGCTCTGCGTCGTCGAAGCCGTCGCGCGCTTGATCCCCGGGACGCTCGGCGACGAGCGCTCGGCCGTGCTGGACTCGTTCCAGGCAGGCGGGCTCGACCACCCCCACTACACACGGCCGCGCGTCTGGCGCGGCCGCGGCGTTCCCGAGGTGCTCCTGAACGGCGACCACGCCGCGATCGATGCCTGGAGGGAAGAGGAAGCCAGAAAGCGAACACTGCGCGTGCGGCCGGACCTCGGCTCGACGCACAGCCCGAACACCCCCGACCGAATCCCCCGACCGGAGGGGCCCTGAGCGGCCCGCCAGCGATGGACCTCATCCAACAGATCGAACAAGAGCTCGGCAAGAAGCACCTGCCCGCGGTGCACGTTGGCGACACCGTCGAAGTCCACTACCAGATCCGTGAAGGCGAAAAGGAGCGGATCCAGCTCTTCGTCGGCACGATCATCTCGATCAAGGGCCGCGGCATCCGCCGCACGGCGACGGTGCGCCGCATCGTCCAGGGCGAGGGCGTCGAGCGCGTTTTCCCGATCCACAGCCCGCGGGTCAAGGACGTCGTCGTCACCCGCCGCGGCGACGTGCGGCGGGCGAAGCTCTACTACCTCCGCGACCGCGTCGGCAAGAAGACGCGCGTGAAGGAGCTCCTGGGCGAGAAAGTGCGCCGCGACCGCGATGCCGAGAAGGCGCGTCGCGCGGCGGTGGCGGCCGAAGAGGCCGCGACGCCCGAGGAAGGCGCCGAGTAGCCTCGCGGGCTGAAGACGCAGCCCCCGAATCCCAATCAGCAGGTCGGCGAGGCATCGCCTCGCCCCGAGAAGCCCCGAGCCAACGTGGCTCCCCCACGAACGCACCGTCCCGCGGTGCGCCCCAACCCAACCCGCGCCGTGCGATGGTCGAGAACCTAAGCCGCAAAGTCACCCTGATCCTCGCCCTCCTGGGCCTCGCCATCCTGTCGATCGGGATCATGCGTTTCCGCCTCGGCCTCGACCTGCGGGGAGGCACGCGTCTGGTCTACAGCGTCAACTTCCAGAAGGCGGTCGACGAGGGCAAGATCCAGGCGGAAGAGGCGCTAGACAAGGACCGCCTCCTGGGCCAGATGATCGATATCTGGCGCAAGCGGATCGACCCGGACGGCGTGCGCGAGCCCGTCATCCGCAAGGAAGGCATCGACCGGATCGTCATCGAGCTGCCCGGCTCGGTCACCGAGATCCGCGAACGCGTCGTCTCGACGATCGCCGCGCCGATCGACATCCGCGGCGAGCGGATCGAGCTCGACCCGGCCGACGAGGACCAGGTCGAGCGCTTCCCGGTCGGCGGCGGCGTCATCGAGATCGAGAATGAGCAGATACGCTACGGCCGGCGCATCGGTAGCAGCCTCGAGCAAATCGACCGCGGCTACCTCGGGACGACCAAGGCGGCCCACGCGGCGGGCGCGAGCATCGAGCTACGCGCCTCCGACCCGTGGCGCCAGAAGATCGAGAACATCGGCAGCCTCGGCTTCTACATCGCCGCCAAGGCGGGCGACTTCGAGAGCCGCAGTGTCGACCTCAGCGCCGAGACGCAGAAGGCCAAGGACTGGGCGATCGCCAACCCCGGCGCCGAGATCACCGAGTACAACGCGCTGCTGGCCGAGTCGCCCGACGCCGACCTCAAACGCCTGCGCTTCTTCCCCATGGAGGCGAACGAGGACAACAAGGAGCTCTCGTTCTCCGATCGGCTGCGGGCCCTGATCGTCGAGAAGGATCCCGACTGGCACTTCACGGGCTCGGACCTCCCCGCCGTCTACCCCTCGAACGACAGCCTCGGTCGCCTCGCCGTCGGCTTCCGCCTCGCGGACACGCGCAGCGCGGACTTCACCGACTTCACCGAGGAGCACATCGACCAGCAGATGGCGATCGTCATCAACGACGAGATCGCCACGTTCCCGGTCATCCGCAACACGCTCCCCGGCGGCGGCGTGATCGAGGGTGGCGCCAAGGGCTTCTCCAACGACGAGGTCAACCACCTGATCGCCGTGCTGCGCTCGGGCTCGCTGCGCATCAAGCCGCAGTTCGAGGCCCAGGAAACCGTCGGCGCGACGCTTGGCAGCGACTACGTGCGGCGCGGCGCGCTCAGCGCGACGCTCGGCCTCTTGTTCGTGATCATCTTCGTGATCGTCTACTACCGGCGGCTCGGCATCTTCGCGGCGATGAGCCTGCTCTTCAACCTGTCGCTCTTGATGGGTGCGCTCTCGTTCCTGCGCGCGACGCTGACGCTGCCCGGCGTCGCGGGGATCATCCTGACGGTCGGTATGGCTGTCGACGCGAACATCCTGATCTACGAGCGCATCCGCGAGGAGGCGTTACGCGGACGCAAGCCGATGCAGGCCGCGAAGGACGGCTTCAAGAACGCGCTCTCGACGATCGTCGACGCCAACCTGACGACGCTGATCACGGCGCTAATCCTCTATAAGTTCGGCACGGGTCCCGTGCGCGGCTTCGCGACGACGCTCAGCATCGGCATCTTGACCTCGATGTTCTCGGCCCTGGTCGTCACGCGCGTCCTGGTCCACATCCAGCTCGAGAAGGGCATCGAGAGCTTCAACATGATGCGCCTCGTCCAGGAGACGAAGATCGCCTTCATGAGTAAGGCGCGCGTCGCGATGATCGCGTCGAGTGTCCTGATCGTCGCCGGGGTCGGTCTCTTCATGTCGATCGAAGACAAGGATAAGCTCGGCATCGACTTCCTCGGCGGACTGACCATGACGATCCGCACGGAGCAGACGCACACCGAACAGGCGATGCGCACGACCGTGAAGGGCCTCGGCGGGGAGATCGGCAAGTCGGCCGAGGTGAAGGCGATCCTCGACTCGGGCGATTCGAGCGGCTACTCGCAGTTCCGCATCACGTTCAAGTCCGAGCAAGAGCCGGACGTGGTCAAGGGCATCATCCGCCGGTCGCTCGAGGAGCAGGGCTTGCTCCAGAAGGGTCCGACGGCCGACTTCGCCATCGACGGAACGAGCGCTTCGGGCACCCTGTACTTCGAGCGCTCGCACGCGGCCGCCGACATCCAGGGCGCTCTGACGGGTATGGGGATCGCGGACGCCAACGTGACGGTCGCGCCAGGCGCCGCAACGAACGTGTTCCGCTTCACCGGAACGCTCTCGAGCACGCGCAGCCCGGACGCCCTCGCCGATCAGATCGGCGCGACGCTCCCGACCAAGCTCGATACCGCGGACGACCCGTTCCTGCTCGCCTCCCCCATCTCCGAGGTGTCCCTGGTCGGTGCCCAGGTCGTCGGCGAGCTGCGCGACAAGGCGATCTTCGCGATCCTGATCAGTCTGTTCGCCGTCGTGATGTACATCCGCGTGCGCTTCACCGAGTACTCGTTCGGCTTCGCCGCGGTGATCGCGCTCGTGCACGACGTGCTGATCACTCTGGGCTGCCTGGCGGTCGCCATCAAGTCGGGCCTGATCGAGGCCGAGCTGAGCCTCCCGATGATCGCGGCGTTCCTGACGATCATCGGCTACTCGCTCAACGACACGATCGTCGTGTTCGACCGCGTGCGTGAGAACCTGCCGCGCTCGAAGGGCTCGCTGAGCGAGGTCATCGACCGGTCGCTGAACCAGACGCTCGCGCGGACGCTGCTGACTTCGGTCACGACCTTGATCACGGTCCTGTTGCTGCTGTTCTTCAACCTCGGCAGCCGCAACGTCCTCGAGGGATTCGCATTTGCGCTGGCCGTCGGCGTGATCGTCGGAACGTACTCGTCGATGTTCGTCGCGAGCCCCGCACTGCTCTGGCTGGAAACGATGCGGCGCAAGGGCGGCGATGGCGGCGAAGCCGTGGCGACCGAGGTGCAAGCGGTCCCGAGCTGAGAGTCGGCCCCGGGGACATCGCAACATCCTCCCCTCGTCCCGACCTGGCCCAGTCCAGAAAACGAGGCACCCGACCCCCGCTCCCACCCCGGGAACGGGGGTCGTGTCATTAGGAGCGGTGAGCCGGTTAGACTCGTGGTGGCGCGATCAACTCGGACACCCGCAGGTGCCTCTCTCCACCACGGCCAGCCCCACCCTGCCATGAGTCGCTCGAAGACATTCTCCCTCCTTCTCGCTTCCCTCCTCTCCACCCAGCTAGCCGGCGCCGCCACGACGCAGACCCCGCACATCGACGTCGGGTTCTCGGAAAAGACTCCCTTGCCCGACGCCGACCTCGTCGTGGTCCGTGAGCGCTTCTACGGCGCCCAGGGCATCGACCTGACCGCGTACGGAATCGGGACCGGCAACACCGACTACGTCCAATCCATCTACGTTCGTTTCCGCAAAGGCACCGGCGGCGGCAGCCCCGCCTGGTTCCGCGAACGGATCACCTTCCCGCCGGACGTCGAGGTGCTCGCCGTCATCAGTGATGGCGCCCTGCTCGGCGGCAACGCAGACGACGGTCAGCTCTCCCAGCTCGACGCAATCTTCGGTCTCGATCCGATGTTCGCCGACGACTACTCCTCGCCTGGACGCGGCCTCGAGGAGGACGACTTCGCGTTCGTCTCCTCCTCGAACGACGTGTTCCTCCTCCACAGCCGCATCACGAACGACGTCGACGACGTTCGCATCCTGATCGACTTCGGTAGCTCGTTCCCCGCGGAATCGACGTTCACCGTCGAGTCGCCCGACGTCGGCCTGCCGAGCGCCGACCCGATGAGCCAGGGCATCCGCATCGGTGGATCGGGCGGGGCGATTCCGGGCAGCGGTGACGGCGGCGAAGCCCGCAGCCTCGTCGACATCCCCCTGACCGGCCCGGGGACCTGGCTCGCTCGCGACGGCTTCCACGTGTCCGCGATCTCCAGCATCTTCTTCGCCCGCAACGGAGACGGCACGCGGCTCGACATCTACGACCTGGCGATCGGACTACCGATCCCCGCGGTGCTGCGCACGACCTCCCCCGGCAACGGCACGGAGTTCGCCCAGGGGCCGAACAACAGCCTGTACTGCTTCGCCCCCGGCGCCGGCGCGGGCTACTTCAACATCGAGGCGCGAACGGCGACGCCCGACCCGCTCAATGAAGACCTGTCGGGCGACATCACCGGCGCGAGCGGCGACGGCGGCGAGGAGTCCGTGTGGCTCGTGCGCGACCGTTCGGGCAACAACAACACCAAGATCGACCGCGTCCGCGCATCGAACATGGTGCTGCAGGAGTCCTACACGATCGACCCGGCGCTGCTGCCGGTGCCCGTCGGCATGGTGAACGGCTCGGACGGCAGGCTGTACGTTCTGGGCCAAACGGGCGAGCTCGTGCGCTTCGACCCGGGGTCGGGCTTGTACTCGGTCGCTTGGAACTCGGGCCAGACCGACTACGTCGAGATCGGGACCAACCTCCGGCACTCGACCCTGTACCTGCTTCGCGATGCGGGGCCGACGTCATCGATCGATCTCTTCGACGTCGCGAGCGGCGTCGGCCAGATCGATGCCGGTAGCCTCGCCGAACGCACCCCCATCGACATCGTCGGCGGCCCGCTGGGGACCGTGTGCGTCATCGGCGCCGGCGACGCGACGCAACCCGAGCGCCTGTGGATCGCCGACGCGAGCATCCTGGCGTTCACCGACCGCATCAGCCTCGACGGTCTCGACGGCGAGATCTACGGTCTGTCCGCGTTCTTCCCCGGAGGCTTCGGGCTCAACTACTGCGGACCGGCGGTGCCGAACTCCGGCGGCGGTTCCGCGGTGATCCGCGCCAGCGGCGACCAGACGGCCGGCGGCGACGTCGTGCTGTCGGCTTGGAGCCTGCCGCAGTACCAGATCGGCTACTTCCTCGTGGGCCAAGGGTCCGGCACGCTGTTCCCGGTCAACGGTTCCGACGGTCGCCTGTGCCTGCTCGGGGACGCGGTCGGACGCTACAACCATCCCAGCCAAGTCATGAACACCGGAGCTCTGGGACGGCTGTTCCTGGGGATCGACTCGAGTCAGCTCCCCATGAGCCCGGTGACCGCAGCGATGCCCGGTGAGACGTGGAACTTCCAGTGCTGGTTCCGCGACAACCCGAACCAGACGTCGCACTTCACGGACGCCACTGCCGTGACGTTCTTGTAAGCGAGCATCCGCGAACGCCGGGCTGGGCTCGGTGCTCACTCCGCGGCCGTCCACCCGGCCGCGTTCAGCTTGTTTCCGCGCACGGGGACAGCGACGCGTTCGCTGCCCCGACTCTCCGTTCCTCTTCCCCAGCAGAAGTCTCATGACTCGCACCTCACCGCTTTCCATCATCCTCTGCTTCCTCGCGAGTTCCGCAGCGCTCGCCCAGGACCCCATTACCGACGTCGGCTTCGCGCCCGTGACCAGCAACCCCGACGTCGACCTCGTCGTCGTCCGCGAGCGCTCCTACGGCGCCGGGGGCGTCGACCTGACGGCCTACGGCATCGGCACCGCTCCCGTCGACTTCGTCCAGTCGATCTACCTGCGCCTCAACAAGGAGGGCGGCAACGGGTCGACCGGCTTCCGCGCGAAGGTGACCTTCCCCGTGGGCGTCGAGATCCTCGGCGTGATCACCGACGAGGCGGACCTCGGCGGGTCCGCCGACGACGGCCTCTTGACCGGCACCGATGACGTGTTCGGCCTCGGCCCGGCGCAAGCCGACAACTACTCCGCGCCCTCGCGTGGCCTCGAGAGCGGCGACCACTACTGCCTCGTCTCCACCAACGTCTTGTACGTCCAACCGACGATCACCAACGACGTTGACGACCTGCGCATCATCATCGACTACGGAACCTCGTTCCCCGTCGACCTCACTTTCGACATCGAGAGCGCCGACGCGAGCGTTCCGAGCGTCGAGTCGCTCTCCGTCGGGATGCAAATCGGTGACGGCGGCGTTCCCGGCAGTGGTGACGGCGGCGAAGCACGCGGCCAGATCGGAATCCCGCTCACCGCGGCCGTCGCGTCGACCGAGGGCACGGGCTTCCTGCTCGACCCGGTCGACACCGTCTACCTCGCGCGCGACAACGGCGCGGCGACACTCGACGCGTTCGACACCACCCAAGGCTTCGTGGTGCCCGGAATCATGCGCGTGTCGACGCCCGCCAATGGCTCGGCGTTCACCAATGGTCCTTCCGGCTACCTGTACCCGATCGGGTTCGCGACCGGCGCGGGCTACTTCGACGTCGTCAACAGCGACTCGGTCTCGCGGCCGCTCAGCGACGATCTGCCCGGCCAGACGATGGGTGCGACCGGCGACGGCGGCTCGACGAACCTGTGGCTGACACGCGACCGCTCGAACGGCAACAGCCACATCGATCGCGTCCGTGCCTCGAACATGAACATCCAGCAGTCGTTCGCGATCGACGACGCGTTGCTGCCGACGCCGGTGGGCATCGTGAACGCCTCGGACGGCATGCTGTACGTCCTCGGCCAGACGGGTGAGCTAATCCAGTTCGATCCGCAGAACGAAACCATCACCACGGTCTGGAGCTCGGGGCAAGCCGACTACACCGAGATCGCGCGCAACGGCGCAGGCTCGATGCTGTTCCTGCTGCGCGACAACGGCGTGAACTCGACAGTCGACTTCTTCGACGTCGCGTCGTCCATGGGCACGATCGGCACGGCGAGCTTCGGCGAAGTGCGCCCCATGGCGATCGCGATGGGGCCGGACGCCATGCTCCACGTCGTGGGCGACGGCTTCGCGGGCCAGAACCTGACGCACTGGATCCTCGATCCGGCGAGCGGTGCCGCGGTCTCGGAGACCGCCTGCACGAACCTCGAGGGGAGCTTCTTCGGAGTGGCGAGCTTCTCGCCCCCCGGCGTCGGGACTTCGTACTGCGGACCCGCGATCGCCAACTCGAGCGGCCGCTCGGCGTTCCTGCGCGCGAACGGCTCGGGCGTAGCTGGCGAGAGCCTGCACCTCTCGGCCTGGGCGCTGCCCCGCGACCAGTTCGGCTTCTTCTTGGTCGCGCAGGGCAACGGCGTCCTCTTCCCCGTCCCGCAGAGCCAGGGCCGCCTGTGCCTCCTGGGCGGCGACATCGGCCGGTACAACAGCGCGAGCCAGATCCAGAACACCGGCACCATCGGGCGCTTCTTCTTGGACATCGACACGGGCGCGCTGCCGATGAACCCCGAGACCGCCGCGATGGCCGGCGAGACCTGGAACTTCCAGGCCTGGTATCGTGACGACAACCCGATGACGACCTCGAACTTCACCGACGCGACCGCATTGACGTTTCAGTGACACGAACAGTCACTGTTAGCTCACGCACTGTCCCCAAGCGCCCCCGCTGGAGCCGACTCGGCCCGGCGGGGGCGCTCTCTCTGAACTGCAGAGACGCGTCTCCACGTCGCAGAGGCCGGAAGGAAAGCGGGTACGAGCGCTGCAGCTCGGTACTATTGGCGCCATGAGAGCCTTGTTGGGTCTCCTGGTGCTGGGCGGGATCTTCGTCCTCGCTGCCACTTGGCAGGACAGGCGCACCGCCGAGCTGCGCCGTCAGCGAGCGCACCGCTTCGGCATCCCCGACGCAGAGGCTCAGGTCGACGACGGCTGGAGCACACTCGTGCTCGGGAACCCGAGCGGAGCCGAGCCGCTCGCGCCCCTCGAGGCGGCGCCCCCGGAAGACACTCCTGACCCGGACACTTGGGACCCGCCCGCCTACCAGCCGGATTACCGTTACGTCGTCGCCAAGAACGACGTGCTCGGCGTCATCTGCCAACGCCACTACGACTCGGCGCGCAAGGAGCTCGTCGACGCGATCGCGGCTTACAACGAGCTGAAGAACGCCAACGACATCGGCGAAGGACAGGTGCTGCTCCTGCCGGACGAAGAGCTGCTGGACCTCGGCGACTGAGGCCGAGTCGGGACAGGCTAGTCGTAGTTACTAGTGGTGTGAGTCACTCTTGTGCGGCATTTTGGTCGGTGCGTACGCGTTCGCTGCAAGGCGCAGCGACGACGCGACTTCGCTGCAAGTCTCGGAGGAGGCACAACGCAGCAGCGGGCGGGTACGGGCCGACCAAAATG
>JAAELL010000389.1 GCA_024226735.1 bacterium
AAATGCGCCGAACTTTCGACTCACACCACTAGACGGCGGCGTGGCTCAATTCGACCGCTCGGCCCGCGACATCAGGGCCGGCAGCCGTTCCGGCTTGCTGGTCTCCGCGTAGCTCTCCCGTCCCTGGTGGACGTAGGCGCGGGCGACGATCTCGGGGTCGGGCACCGGCAGTCCGATGTGTTCCAGAAGCTCTGCGTCCGTCTCGGGATCGATCGACTGCACGATGCGGTTGGCGACGTAGGGCTGCAGCGCGGCCTTGCGCAAGGCGCGCGTGCGGTCGGCGCCGTTGGGCCCGACGATCGTCACGTGCACGGGCTCGTGCAGGATCAGGTCGACCGCGCGGCCATAGCCGGCGATGAAGTGTCCGTAGCGCTTGTAGTCGCCCGCGAACGCCTGGAGCACCGCGCGCCCGCGGGCGCCGAAGTCCTCGTTGCGCGTCATGTGACCGAGCCGCAGAAGCGCCTCGGCCATCGCCGCGTTGTCGAGGATGGAGCTCTCGCGCTCGCGCAGCCCGCCGCGCGCTTTTGGGTCGTAGCGCGTGTCGAAGAAAGATCCGTCGTCGGCGCCCAGGTGCTCGATCGTCTTGCGCGCGAGCTGGACCGCGGGCTCGAGGTAGCGGTTCTCGCCCGCGTAGTGCATCGCCTCGATCAGCGCGCGGAGCGTCGCTGCTTGGTCGGTGAGCAGGCCGGGCAGGTTGTACGTCCCGTCCCAGTAGTGGTACATCCCCGCGCGCGCGTCCCACAGGTTGTCCATCAGGAAGTCGAGCGTCGCGAGCGCCTGGACGCGATAGCGGTCCTCGTCCAGCACGACGGAAGCCTTGAGCAGCGAGATGACCGCGTGTGCGTTCCAGTTCGTGAAGATCGTCGGATCGCAGTCGGGCGCGCCGTGCCGCTCGCGGGCTTCGCGCGTCTTCTTGTGTGCGTACTCCGAGTCAGCGTCCTGGCTCCCGCGGAATGCCTGGGTGTTCAGGTCCAGGAGCGTCTCGTGCATCCAATTGAGAATGCCCTCGGCCGTCTTCTTGAACGACTCGTCGCCGAGCGCCTGGTAGGCCTCGACGTACGCCATCAGACGCTTGGCGTTCGCGTCCAACATCTTCTCGTGATGCGGCCCGCTCCAGTCGGCGCGCGTCGCGTAGCGATAGAAACCGCCCTCGACCGCGTCGTAGATCTCGCCCTCCTGCATGTGGCGCAGCGTGCGCAGCACGAGGTTCAAGGTGTCCGGGTCACCCGTCTGCGACCAGCGCACCGTCGCGAAGTGCAGTGCCTCGGGGTGCGGGAACTTGTGCCGCGTGCCCCAGCCGCCGTGGACCGGGTCCGAGGTCTTGGCCAAGGTGTCGAGCACCTCCTCGACGAGATCGCTCGAGAGCTCGTCGGTGGACTGCGCTGGCAGCGGGCCTTCGCCCTCCTCGCTGGCCAGGGTCGTGGACTCGAAGTCGCGCGCGACGCCGGCTGCGATCTCGGCCTTGTGCTCGGGGTAGCGTTCCGCGATCAGATCGAGACGCGCGATGAGCTCGTCCGGCTCGAGGTAGTTCGCGCCGGTGAGCAGCTCGCCCTCGCTGTCCAGCCATGCGAGCGTCGGCCAGCCGCCGCGGCGGTAGCGCGCGTCGATGTCGGGCCGGCGGTCCTTGTCGACCTGGATCCCGACGAACCGTTCAGTGAGGAGCTGGACGACGCGTGGGTCGGCCAGCGTGTGCTCCTCCAGCTCCCGGCACCAGCGGCACCAGGACGCGCGCAAGAAGAGCAGAACGGGACAGTTGCGCTCACGCGCGCGTTCGAAGGCTTCGTCGTTCCAGTCGTGCCACTGCATGGATATCCGCTGGCGCCGAGGGGCGGTCCGGCGCCTCGTTGGGAGACAGCCGGAACCTGGGGTCCAAACGCACTATCGACCGGCGTGTGACCCGTCCTGGCCCGGTTTCGCAAAACCCGTTCGCGAAACCCGTTCGCCAAAAGCGGTCAGACCCTGATGGTCCAGGATGCTACTCGGCCACGCTCTTGGGCCGCGCCTCGGGCAGGGCGGGTAGCGTGACCGAGCGCCAGTCGAGTTGCTCGCACTCCTCGTAGAGCGTGTCGAGACCATAGTACTCGCGCGCCTCGGCTTGAAGGATGTGCACGACGACATCGACGTAGTCGAGCAGCACCCACCAGCCGGCTTCGGCCCCTTCGGCCCGCGAGTGGTGCTCGCCAGCGGCTTTGAGCCGCACGTGGAGCTCGTTGTAGAGCGCCTTGACGTGCGGTCGGCTCGTCGCCGTGACGACGACGAAGTAGTCGGCCACCTTGATCTGCTCGCCGACGTCGTAGACACGGATGTCCGTGCCCTTTTTCTCGTCGGCGAGGGTGGCTGCCGCGGCCGCTAGCTTACGCGCCTGCATGGACACTAGACGAACCAGGGAAGGAACACGAGAGCGACGACGGTCATGAGCTTCACCAGGATGTTGAGCGAGGGGCCGGAGGTGTCCTTGAACGGGTCACCGACGGTGTCGCCGACGACCGCGGCCTTGTGGGCATCGGAGCCCTTGCCGCCGTGCTGGCCGCCTTCGATGAACTTCTTGGCGTTGTCCCAGGCACCGCCGGCGTTGGCCATGAAGATCGCCATCATGACGCCGACGACGAGCGCACCGGCGAGCAGCCCGCCGAGCGCTTCGATGCTCCATAGACCCGTGAGGATCGGGGCGACGATCGCGATCACGCCGGGCACGATCATTTGCTTCAGGGAGCCGTCGGTGGAGATCTTCACGCAGCGGGCGGCATCGGGCTTGGCCGTGCCTTCCATGATGCCAGGGATCTCGCGGAACTGGCGACGCACTTCGTTGACCATCTCGAAGGCCGCGTTGCCGACGGCGCGCATGGTCAATGCGGAGAACATGAAGGGCAGGATGCCACCGATCAGAAGGCCGATGAGGACCTCGGTCGAAGTGAGGTCGAGCGAGAAGGCGCCACCCTCGAGCATGCTCTGGGCGCGCTCGGAGAAGGCGCTGAACAGGGCGAGGGCGGTCAGGGCAGCCGAACCGATCGCGAAGCCCTTACCGATGGCCGCGGTCGTGTTGCCGACGGCGTCGAGTGCATCGGTGCGCTCGCGAACCTCGGGCGGGAGCTCGGCCATCTCGGCCATGCCGCCAGCGTTGTCGGCGACCGGGCCGTAGGCGTCGATGCCGAGCGAGATGCCCAGGGTCGACAGCATGCCGACGGCGGCGATCGCGACGCCGTAGACGCCGGCCATGTAGTTGCCGAGGTAGATCGCGATGCAGATCACGGCCACGGGAGCGGCGACCGACTCCATGCCCGTCGCGAGCCCGTGGATGATGTTCGTCGCCGCGCCGGTCTCGGATTGCTTGGCGATGTTGTGAACGGGCTTGGTCTCGGTCGAGGTGTAGTACTCGGTCAGTTTGCCGATGACGACGCCGCACAGGAGGCCACTGACGACGGCGATCAGGATCGCGACGCCCGGGCTCATGTCGTGCGTGACGCCAACCAGCTTCTCGGGCATTGTGAGTACGCCCATCGTCAGCGCCGCGGTCGCTCCGATGACGAGCACCGAAGCGATGATCAGGCCGCGGAAGAGCGCGCTGTGGATCGCGTGCTCGTCGGCCGCCTTGACGAAGAAGGTGCCGACGACGGAGGCGCCGATTCCGCACGCGGCGAGGATGATCGGCAGGATGACCATGCTGGACATGTTCGGGTCGCCCTTGTAGGCGAACGCGCCGAGCGTCATCGCTGCGATGATCGAGCCGACGTAGGACTCGAACAGGTCCGCGCCCATGCCCGCGACGTCGCCGACGTTGTCACCGACGTTGTCCGCGATCGTGCCCGGGTTGCGCGGGTCGTCCTCAGGGATGCCGGCCTCGACCTTGCCGACGAGGTCCGCCCCGACGTCCGCGGCCTTCGTGAAGATGCCGCCGCCGACGCGCGAGAACAGGGCGATCGAAGACGCGCCGAAGCTGAAGCCGAGGACGTACTCGAGTGACTTGCTGTCGAAGTCGCCCGCGTACGCGATCGTGAACGCGACGACGCCCAAGAGCGCGAGGCCGACGACGCTCATGCCCATGACGACGCCGGAGTTGAACGATACCTCGAGGGCCTGGGGCAGCCCGGTACGCGCCGCCTCGGTCGTGCGTACCGCGGCGCGCGTCGCCGTGTGCATCCCGAAGTAGCCCGCGATGGCCGAGGCCGCAGCGCCGGCGACGAATGCGATCGCCGTCTTGGGGCCCAGTCCGTCGTCAGCGTTCGACAACCCGATCGCCGTCGCGACGATGATCACGAACACGAGGAGCCACTTGTACTCCGACTTCAGGAACGCCGCCGCGCCCTCCTGAATCTGGCGCGCGATGTCCTGCATCTTCTCGTTGCCGTCGCTCTTCTTCATGATGGCGCCGTACTTGAAGACGGCGAAGACCAGGGCGAAGACGGCGGCTCCGGCGGAGACGTAGAGGAAGTTGTCCATGGGCAGACGGGGAATCGCGGAAGGGATCGCGGACGGGGAGTTGGAGAGGCTTGGAACGGCCCTGGTGGCCGGGGCCACGGCATGAAATCAGGTGCCCGATGCCATGTCCCGTGACCTAAAGGGACAAACGTGACCTAAAGGGACAAAGAGGATACTGGCGCGGGCTGGGGGGTCAACAAGTAGGAGCTTCATCGAGGCGCCCTCAGGCGTCCCCATCGGAGCCCCCCTCCGCGCGGTCGTCGGCGCGTCGGCCTTGCTTGTGCGCTTCGAGCCGCGCCACCTGCTTGTCGCGGCGCAGGACGAGCATGTGCGCCAAGAGCACGAGGACGAGGGCGAGCACCAGGAAGGCCAGGATCTGGTGCAGGTTCTGGACCCGGCTCTCGAGCCGGGCGACCTTCTCGCCTGAGAGGCGTCCGAGCGTCACGAACAGGGGCACCATGATCGTCGCCCCGATCGCGTCGATGAGGATGAAGCGCGGGTAGCTCATCCCGAGCGTCCCGGCGCTGAAGAACCCCGGCAGGCGCACGCCGGGCAGGAAGCGGCACGTGAAGACCGCCCAGTTGCCATGCTTCACGAAGCGCTTTTCGATCAGCGCGAAGCGCTCCGGGTGCACGATCTTGGCGACCCACGGGAAGCGCAGGGCGCTCATGCCGAAGCGGTGCCCCAGGTAGAAGGGGATCGAGTCGCCGAGCAGCGTCGCCGCCATGCAGACGAGCACGATCGGGACGAACTCGACCCGCCCCTGGTAGAGCAGAAAGCCCGACCCGATCATCGTCACCTCTTCCGGCACCGGCAGGCCGACGCCCGCCAGGAGCAGGATCGTGAACGGCGCGAGGTAGCCGAACTGGCCGAAGAAGCCGGTGATGAAGCTCTCGTCTTGAAGGAGCAGGGCCACGGGCCGTGATGCTAACGAGGCCGGGGGACGAGCGCGTCGAGAAAGCGGTCCCAGACCCAGACCGCGGCCCGCTCGGTGGTCTCGTGGAGCGCTGCGTGGGCCCGGGGATGGCCGTGGGCCTCGGCGCGCTCGAAGGCTTCGATCGCTTCGCGGAGAGCGCCGAGGCGGCCTCCGGGCCACAGGAAGTTCAAGTAGCGGCTCCTATTCGAACGGTCGACCCCGTCGACCGCTGCCAGCACCTCGTCGACGAAGAAGGCGAGGTACACCCCCTGAGCGAGGGCGAGCTCGCCGGGGGCGTTCGTAACGTCCTCTCCCCGGCGCAGCAGATCGAGGCCCGCGCGCATCCAGCGCATCCGGCGATCGTCGTACTGCTCCGTCGCGGACGATCCGCGCACCGTGATCAGATGTCGGCCCAGTGTCAGCCAGCCCTCGGGGGAGACCGGGTCGAGGCGCAGGGCGCTCTCGGCCCGCGCGTAGGCGCGCTCGGTCCGTCCCGCGCGCAGCGCGAGGTCGAAGCGCACCCATTGAACGCTGGCGGCGAGACTGCCGATCGGCCCGAGCAGGCGCGCGAGCGGCGAGCCGTGCGCCACGTCACGCTCGCGCGGTCCCGACCAGGGCACGAGCAGCACGAGGACGACCAGCCAGGGCAAGCCGTGCCGCAGTCTCTGCGCGATCGTCATCGCGGGAACCTCCACGAGCGCAGTCCGAGGACCCCGATCGAGAGCCCTGCGCCGGCGACGATCGCGGTCGTAGCGAACGAGAGCGGGTCGAGGGGCTCCGCGAGTCGCCCTTCGCCCACCATCCCGAGCGTGCGTCCGAGATCGCCGCCGGGCCACCAGCTCGGGCCGGCCAGCCAGATTGCCGGCACGAGCCAGACGAGGCCGGCCAAGATCGCGGCCGTCGCGCCACTGACCCACGCGCCGAAACCGAGCGCCAGACCGCCGATCGCGGCCAGGGCGCAGGCGGCGCGGGTCAACACGTCGATCGAGCCCAGCCGCTCACTGCCACCCGGTGCCGACAGCTCGAAGGTGCGTTCGGCCGGAAGGGCGAGCACGCCACCGCCCATGTTGCGGACCTCGCACACGATCGGGTCGTCGCCAGCCGGAAGGTCGACCTCGATCCACGTGCGGCGCACGACGCGGTCGTTCTTGCGGCGCACCTCGCCGCCGCAATGCACGACGACTTTGGCCCTGGAAGTGGGATTCGCGCCCAGGCTCGGAATGATTTGGACACGTACGCGCCAGCCGCCGGTTTCTGTACGCGGCGGCGAGGCGATCTCGGTCACGGTGCCGGCGCCAGGCTCGAGCCGGTGGAAGGCAGCGATCGAGTGCGAAGCGTAGGCGCGCGGCGTGACGTCGGCGTCCGGCCGCGAGACCTCGACTGCCACGGCCGCCGCGGTCATCAAGAGAAACGCTCCGACGCTGCATCCGATCCACGTCGAGACGAGCACCGTCGCGCGCGAACGCGGCGCCGCGCCGAGCCAGTCGGCTTCGCCTTTGCGCCAGCGTTCGATGATCCCCCCGGCGTGCAGGACGATTGCCGGAAGCAAGAGCGCGAGCGCCGCCGTCCAAGCGGTCTCGCGCGCGAGGCCGCGCAAGACAGCCGGCGCAACGTCGTCGTCGAGGCGCGACGCGCTCGGCGTCCAGTCGACGCGTGACGCGACGATGACGACCGCCAGCGCGAGGAGGACGAGTGCTCCGCCGGCCGTGCGCCTCAGCTCGAGCCTCGCGAGCCCGCGCTCAATCATCGGTCCCGCCCCGCGCGTGGACACGGTACAGCTCCAGCAGCGTGCGACCTCCGGGACGGCGGGTGACGATGCGTCCACCGTTCTGGGCGATCCAGGCTTCGAGCGCGTCGAGCGCCCGCTCGTCGAGGTCCTCGACGACGAACTCGGTACGCCCTTCGGCCGCGAGCAGCGCGTGCGGCACATCGTGCGCGACGACGCGCCCGTCCAGGAGCAGGGCGAGCCGGTCGCAGTGGGAGTGCACGTCCGAGATCAGGTGCGAGGCGATCACGACGGTCGCCGCGCGCGCGTGGGCTTCGGTCAAGAGGTCCTCGAGGACCGCGAAACCCGGCGCGTCGAGCCCCGCCGTCGGCTCGTCGAGCAGGACGAGCTCGGGGTCGGAGAGGAACGCCTGGGCGAGGCCGAAGCGGCGCTTCATCCCGCGCGAGTACCCGCCGACCCGCGCGCGTGTGTGCGCACCGAGCCCGACGCGCTCGAGCAGCTCTGCGCCGCGCTCGCGCGCGCGCCTGCGCGGCATGCCGCGCAGGGTTCCGAGCAGCTCCATCACCGCGATGCCCGTCAGCTCGGCCGGGAACGGCGACTCCTCGGGCAGGTAGGCGAGGCGCGCGCGCACGGCCGCTTCGAGCGGGCTCCCGCCGAGCACTCTGGTCTCGCCGCCGCTCGCCCGGTCGACGCCGGCGCACAGCCGGATCAACGTCGACTTGCCCGACCCGTTCGGCCCGACGAGTCCGAGCGTCGAACCGGCTTCGAGCGCGAGGTCGGCGCCGCGCAGGACGGGCTTGCGCCGGAACCCGAGTCCGACCGGGAAGCTGCGCTCGATTCCAGAGAGATCGAGTGCGAGGGGGCGCGACGCGGGCATCGGGGCACTATAGCCCCTAGAATGCGCTTAGAATGGTGACGATGTTCTGGAAGCGCCCCTTCGGCCGCACCAAGGTGCCGGTGCCGATCGTCCTGTACTCGCGGGAGAACTGCCCCTTGTGCAACACGATGAAGCGCGACTTGGATGGGCTGGGCCTCGCTGCCGAGTACTCGCTGCGCGAGATCGATGTCGACGGAGACACCGCGCTCCAGGACGAGTACGGCTGGCGCGTCCCGGTGCTCCTGGTCGCGGACGAGCTCGTCAGCGAAGGCAACCTCGACGCAGGCCTGTTCCAGAGGCGGTTCGAGAAGATCGCCGCCCGCTACCGCCTCGAGATTCTGCAGGGAAAGAACCGCTGATGCCGCGCTTGTTCGTCCTGTCCGGCGACGACGTCGGACACACCCACGACTTCGCCGGACCGCTCGTCCTCGGCCGCGCCAAGGACGCGGGCATGCGCCTGCGCGGCACCTCGATCAGCCGCAAGCACGCGCGCGTCGAGCCGCACGGCAAGGGCTGGAAGATCACCGACCTCGGCTCTGCCAACGGCGTCTTCGTCGGCGGTCAGCGGGTCGAATCGGCGGTGCTCGAGGACGGTCTCGAGTTCCGCCTCGGCGACCTCGAGATGCGCATGCGATTCGACGCGCCCGACCTCGCTCCGAAGGCGGTTGCCCCCACGCCGGAGGTCGTCGCAGAGCCGGCACCGGAACGCGAACCGGACCCCGAACCCGAACCTGAACCCGAACCCGAACCGGAGCCCGAGATCCAGGTCGAGTTCGACACCGAGCCCGAGCCCGGCGACGATGGCTTCGAGCTCGAGGGCGAATGGTCCGACGATCCTCCGCCCCCGCCGCCACGCGCAGTCGCGAAGCCGGCGCCGAGTCCCAAACCCGCCGCGACCAAGCCCGCCGCCGCGTCCGCGGCCCAGACGGCGCAGAAACGCGCCGCGGCGCTCGGCGCGACCGCCGCCGGCGGTGTCCGGACGACGACCTCGGGCAAGCGCATCCTGCAGTTCAACAAGGTCGAGAACCGAGCGGGCGTCGGCGGCGCCGACCTCGCGCAGCAGCCGCTCGCCGTGCGCTGGGGGCTGTACTTGATCGTGACCGCCGTGTTCGCGGGGCTCGCGTGGGGGGCGTTCCAGTTGACGCGCTCGATGCGCGAGAACCGGGCGGCGACGGTGGTGGACGAGGAGTTTTGACGGCCGCCGAGCTCGCTCTCAGCGACCGTTCTGCTTGTCGAGGAGCCATGCTCGCTCCGTCTGAAGCGCGCCAATCTCCGGGTAGTCGGCGTACGCGAACAGCTCGTCGATGATCCAGTGCCCACCCTCGACGCCGCGCAGTTGGGTGATCCGGGCATAGAGCTCATCGATCCCCTCGATGCCATCGTTGGGATAGACGAGCCGCTGCGGCTTCGTTGTTGCTTCCATCCAGTCCGTGTGCGTCACCGGTGGTACCGCGACGTGGGCGCGACGTCGAACTTCTCCGACGGGCTCGGGGTGCTGTTCTTCTGATCGCCGTTCAGGCGTCCTGCGACAAGAGGGCCGCCCAGTCCCGGGCCGAGGCGTCCCAGCGGAATCGTCCCGCTCGCCGCGCTCGTTCCTGGGCGACGTCTTCGCCCTCCGCCAGTGCCGTCTCGAGTGCGCGCGCGCAGGCGTCGACGTCATCGGCTCCGAAGCGCGGCACGTCCTCGCCCGCGACCTCGACGAGCGGTGGACAGTTGGAGATCGCAAGCGGCGCTCCGGCGCGCTGTGCTTCGAGTGCGACGATCCCAAAACCCTCGATCCGCGAAGGCAGCGCGACACACGCGCACGTCGCCAGCAGTCGCGGCAGGTCTTCCTCCGCGTAGGGGCCGGCGAAACGCACGCGATCTCCGACGCCGAGCTCCCGCGCGAGCCCGCGCAGCCGCTCATCCTCTTCTCCCCGCGCTGCACCGTGCAGCTCGAGTGGCGGCAGGTCGGGCGCCGCCGCCAGCGCCCGCACGAGGAGCTCCAGGTTCTTGCGCGGTTCGATGTGCCCCAGGTGCACAATCGGCGCATCGGTGCCGGCTGCGCGCGGGAGAGGCGTGAAGTGATCGGCGGCGTTCGGAACGACGGCGACCTTCTCCGCGTCGAGCCCGAAGCCAGCGAGCAGCTGTGCCCGTACGCTCGCGCTGACGCAGATCACGCGCGCGGCGCTGCGGACCGCGGCGCCGACGACGTGCTTGGCGACGAAGCGGCGCGAGAACGGCGTGTGCTCGCCGAAGAGGCTGCGCAGGTCGTGCAGCGTGATCGTGTACGGACAGGCGAGGTGGCGTGGGGCGGGTAGGTGCGCGGTGTGCACGAGGTCGAACGGCGCGCCGGTCGCGCGCGCTTCCTCGAGAGCTCGTCCGAGCGCGCGCGTTTCGCGCAGGGCGCGCAACGGGATCGGCCGCGCCGGGACGTCGGAGCGCAGGATCCGGATCGGCTCGGGCAGCTCGAAGTCGATCGGCTCGGCGCCCTCGAGGACACACAGTTCGCCGCCACTCTCCGCCAGGATGCGCGCGACGCGCGGCAGGAGCTCCGCGTTGTGCCGCCGCACGCCGCCCATCGGCTGGCCGAGGACGACGCCCGAAACGAGCACGCGCGGGCCTGCGCTCACGTGATCGCTCTCCACACGTCCGCGATCCCGCGTGCCGTACGCTCCCAGGTGAACGCGCGCGCGCGCTCGGGCAGGACGTAGCGCTGCTCCTCGCGCGTCTCGATCGCTTGGCGCAGACCGGCGGCGACCGCATCGGCGTCGCCAGGATCGACGCGGATGCCGTCTTCGCCCGCGACCTCGGCCTGCGCCGAGTCGGCGGGAACGACGACGGGCGTCCCGCACGCGAGCGCCTCGAGCACCGGCAGGCCAAAACCCTCGGAACGCGAGAGCACCGGGACGACCGCCGCCAAGCGCAGGATCGCGGGCAGGTCCTCCTCTTCGATCGTGCCCGGCGTCGACACCCAGCGCGAGAGGCCGAGCTGCGACGCGAGGCCCAGATCGCGCCGCAGGTCCTGCGTGTCGGGACCGCTGACGACGATGGTCAGCTTCGGACCGCCGCTCGCGTGCAGACGTGCCGCGCCATGCAGGACCGCCGCGAGGTTCTTCTTCGCGCGCACTGCGCCGGGGCACAGGGCGAACGGGCCCTCGGGCAGCCGGTAGCGCGTCAAGACGACCTCGTCGACCGTGCCCAAGGGCGGCTCCTCCGCGAAACGCTCATCCACGCCCCATCCGACGACGTGGACCCTCCCGCCTTCCCGCGCGAGCGGCCGGCCGATCTCGCGCGCGGTGTACTCGGTCGCCGTGATGACCGCGTCCGCGCGCCGCGGGCCGAAGCGTGCCCACAGCTTGTGGCGCCAGTCCGCATTCTCGGCGACGCCGTGCTTCCACGGCAACTCGTGGATCGTCTGCACGCGCAGTCCGGGACCGCGCCAGGGGAACGCCGACAGGAAGGAGTGGATGCCGGCCAACGACTGCTTCCCGGATGCTGCGGCGAGCGTGCGCCGGCGCCAGCGCGCGAGGGGCTCGCTCGGTTCGGGCGCGAGCCGCACGACCTCGACTCCGTCGGCGCGTTCCAACGCGGCGAGCGCGCTCTCGACCACGCGCACGATGCCGGGCGGATGGGGGCGAGCGAGGGGTGAGGCGTCGAAGCCGATGCGCATGACGGCGGAGCGTAACGCGCGTGCGGTTCGATGTCGCATCGCGTGGACGTTTCGGGGGTTTCGCTCTGCTCGTTTCGAGCTAGTGGTGTGATTCACTCGACGGCTTCCAGCATTTCGGCAACGGTGGCGCCCGGCTCGATCCTTCGGGTGGTCGTCTCGTCGTGTCCAACATCGGATCGAGCGGCTGCGACGGCGTCAGCATCGATCTGGGCGAGATCCCCGAGCTCTTTCGAGCGCGTGGCCGCTTCCCCAGCGTGCTTCCGCCCGGGGCGCAATGTTTCGCGACTGCCCGCGGTTGGCTCGCGGGTCAACCCGGCGAGACCGACGTCAGCCGCATGACGGCGCGCAGCCTCGGCGGCGGCCTCGTGCAGGTCGAGCCGGACTTCTCGCCGCTCGGTGCGATGACGAATTCGGTGGAGCTCTTGCTCAACGGACAGACCGTCTTCACGCAGGGTGGTCTCTCCGGGCCGGGCTGCATCTTCCCGGCGCCCCCGTCCTGCGTCGGCACGTGCGGCTGCCCGCCCGGCGGGCCGGACATCATCGCGATCGAGTTCCCGACGCCGGTTCCCGTCGCGCTCCCGGGCGGACCCTCGGTCGTCGCCGACGCGATGATCCGGCGTCCCGAGAACCCGACGACGAACATCGAGCGCGTGACGGACATGGAGCTGCGCGCGATCTGCCCGACCCCGTGGTACTTCGGTCCGTTCATCGAGGTCGAGCGCGAGGAGGGCAGCATGCTGCCTACGGCACCTTTGGTGCCGACGGTCTTCTGGCGCCACACCTGACGGTGTGGCGCCGAGGGCATGACAGGCGAAGGGGGGGCGGTTGGTCCTGCGGCGCCGCTCCCCGTAAATCCTGCGTGCGTCGCGCGCGCGGGCGGTAACCTGGCCGCATGAAGTGCCGCCAGCTCCCCGCCCTGTTCCTGTTACTGCTCACGCCCGCCGCTGCCCAGGATTGGCTCGTTCCCGCCGGCAGCCTCGAGCGCGCCGCCGATGGCGAACCGATCTGCGGGCTCGGACGCGACTTCCACTCCGGCCGCCGCGCGCTCTTGCGCGAGAAGGTCGAGAGCGGCGTGCTCGTCTTCCGTGGGCTCGGCGTTCCGCGCGCGAACGTCTCGTTCAGCCAGGACAAGGCCTTCTGGTACCTCACGGGCGTCGAGACGCCCGACGCGGCGCTCGTGATGGACGCGGCGAGTGGCCGCGAGGTGCTGTTCGTCAACCGGCCGAGCGAGTGGCGCGAACGCTGGGAGGGCGAGATCTGGGACGCGGACGACGAGTGGGTCGCGGGCCTGACCGGCATCAGCGAAGTGCGGCCGCGTTCCGAGTTCATGGACGTGCTCGGCGAGATGATGGCGGAGCAGGACGGTGCGCGTCCGGCGCTCTGGACGTCGCTCTCCGCGCACGTCGAGCTCGCCGGTTCCTACGATGCCGCGGGCCCGTACGACAAGCGCCGCAAGAAAGATCCGCTCGACGGGCGCCAGAGTCGCGAGGAGATGCTGGCCGAGCACCTCGGCAAGAAGTACGACGTCGAGGTGCAGGACGTCGAGTCGATCCTGTACGAGATGCGACGCGTCAAGACGCCGGAGGAGATCGACGCGATCCGTCGCGCCGGTCGTGCGGGCGCGCTCGCGATCAGCGAGGGCATGCGCTCGACGCGGCCGGGGCTCGGTGAGTGGGAGCTCGACGCGCTCCTCACCTGGATCCAGCAGCGCCACGGCGCCGCGGGAATCGCGTACGCCGCAATCGTCGGCTCGGGCGTCAACTCGCTCACCCTGCACTACAACTTCTCGACGCGCCGCATGCGCGACGGGGAGGTCGTGTTGATCGACTTCGGTCCCGAGGTCGACCACTACGTCACGGACATCACGCGCACGTGGCCGGTCAACGGCAAGTTCACCGAGCGCCAGGCGGAGCTGTACGACGCCGTGCTCGACGCACAGAAGGCCGGGATCGCCGCGGCGAAGCCGGGTGCGACCGTGGGCGAGGTCGACGGCGCGTGCTCGAAGGTGCTGCAGGAGCGCGGCTTCCAGCGGCTGATGCGCCACGGCGCCGTGCACTACGTCGGCATGGAGGTGCACGACGTCGGCAGCACCCGCACCGTGCTCGAGCCCGGCGTCTGCTTCACGATCGAGCCGGGCCTGTACGAGGCGGCGACGGGGATCGGCATCCGCATCGAGGACGTCGTCGTCATCACCGAGGATGGTTGCGAGGTCGTCACCGCGGACGCGCCGAAGGAGCGCGATGCGATCGAGGCGTTGATCGCCGAGACCGGCGTGCTCGAGCTCGTCGACCCGGCCGTGGACTTCAAGTAGGACTTGCTGGAGCCACCCTACGTCCTCGTGCCGCGCGCCCGCCTGGGCGACGCGCTGCTCTCGCTCGTCGTCGCGAACAACCTCGTTCGCGCCGAGCGTGAGGTCACCGTCGTTTGTCCGCTCCTCGAGTCGCTCCGGGCTTGGTTTCCGAGACTGCGCATCGTGAACGCGTTCGACGGCGAGGCGCGGACGGCGGTGCACCAGTCGCCCGAGACGCTCGAATCGTGTGTTGCGAAGGACACGCTCGTCCTCGGCGACGACCCACTGCTCGACCGCGGGCGACCGCGCATCGAGGGCTACCTCGCGATCTGCCGCGAGCGCTTCGGGATCGAGTCGCCGGTCCGTTCGAACGGGCTCGAGGCACCCGTGGGCGCAGGCGACGAGCTCGCGGCGGGGCGCGTCGTCTTGCATCCCGGCGCCGGCGAGCGCCACAAGGCGTGGCCCGTGCGGCGTTTCGTGGAAGTGAGCCGACGGCTCGCGGCGGTGGGGGACGCGCCGCTCTGGCTGGTTCATTCGGACGAACGCGAGCGCTACGCGCAGATCCTCGGCTCGCGCTTCGAGCTCGTCGTGCGCGAGCGTCTCGACGACCTCGCGGCGCTCCTGCGCGCCGCGCGCGTCTTCCTGGGCAACGACTCCGGCGTGTCGCACCTCGCGTCGTGCGTCGGGACGCCGACGGTGACGCTCTTCGTCCGCCCGCGCATCGCGCGGCACTGGCGCCCCGCCTGGGCCCCGGGGGAGGTCGTTCTGCCGCGGCTGCGGCTTCCGGGGACGTCTGTCCAGCGTCACACCTGGCACCGCTTCATCCGCGCGAGGGACGTGTCGAGCGCGGTCCGCCGCGTCCATTCGACGTGAATCGTCGTGTCGCGGGTTCCCGTGGCGCGGTCGCTCCTGTATCTCTGGCTCCATGAAACGCCTTGCTCTCCTGTCGCTCGTATGGCTCGCGGCGTCCGGCTGCTTCTTCCAGCGCACTCACGTCAACCAGCCGATCGAGCCCGCGCGTCTCGATCAGCTCCAGCCCGGCACCAGCACCGCGCGCGACGTCGTGGAGGCCCTCGGCGCACCGACGGACGTCGTGCAGCTCGGCAAGCGCTCGGCCTACCGCTACGACCACAAGGTCGAGAAGCAGACCGGGTTGTTCCTGCTCGTGCTCGGGTTGCGGGGCGTCGACTCGAACGCCGACAGAGTGTGGGCGTTCTTCGACGAAAACGACGTCCTGACGCACGTCGGCGCGACGATCGAGGCGGCCGAGGCCGGCTACGGTGTTCCGGTGTTCCAGGACCCGGACTGATGCGCCTCGCCCTCGCGTTCTGCGCGCTCCTCGGCACCGCGTGTGTCACGGTCAACGTGACGCGCTTCGCCGACGAGCGCGAACCCGAAGAGGACGTGCTCTTGCCGCTCGTCCCCGGCGAGTCCGACCTGACCCAATGCCTCGAGATCCTCGGCGCTCCCGTCGTCGTCGAGGAGCTGGACGATGGCGCGGTGCTCGGCTGGGGCTGGCGCCGGTTCCAGAACATGAGCGTCAACGTCAGCGTTCCGGTCTCGAGCGACGCGAACGCATCCGTGCAGTACGGACGCGGGGGCGACGGGGTCGAGGGGATCGTGTTGTTCTTCGACGCAGACTGGGGGCTGGTCGAGGTGAAGCGCGGACACCTGCAGGAGATCCTGCGGTCGTCGCGGTCGCGGCCGAACCTGATCGAAGAGGACTGAGGCCGCGTTCGGGCTGCTGGGAGGGGGACAGGAGCGTGACCGGTCGTCGCTCCCGTCGCCTAGCCCACGGAGATAGGCGCCCCCCCCGTCGTCAACTCATCCACGCCGCGCTACCGTAACTCCCGTGACGCGCGTCGTGATCGAAGGCCTCTCCCGGACCGTCGACGGCCGGATGCACCTCGAGGAGATCGATTTGTGCCTCGAGCCGGGCTCCTTCACCGTCTTGCTCGGTGCGACGAATGCCGGTAAGACGTCGCTCTTGCGCGTGATCGCCGGGCTCGACGCGCCGACGTCCGGCTCGGTGCGCCTCGAGGATGCCGGCGGCGAGCCCGTCGTGCCTCCGCGCGACGCGTTGGCGATGGTCTATCAGGAGTTCGTCAACTATCCGTCGCTGACCGTTTTCGAGAACATCGCCGCGCCTTTGCGGGCGCGGGGCCAATACAAGAAGGACGAGCTCGAGCGGCGCGTGCGCGCGGCGGCCGAGCGCTTCGAGCTCGACGGCCTGCTCGAGCGTCTGCCCGCCGAGCTGTCCGGTGGCCAACAGCAGCGCACCGCCCTCGCGCGCGCGATGATCAAGGAGGCTGACGTCGTGCTCCTCGACGAACCACTCGCGAACCTCGACTACAAGCTCCGCGAGGGGCTGCGCAACGAGATCGCCGCGACCTTCGATCGACAGAGCACCACCGTGGTCTACGCGTCCACCGATCCGGTCGAGGCTCTTTGGTTCGGGCATCGGACGGCCGTGCTGCACGAAGGGCGACTCCTGCAGCAGGGAGAGGCGCGCGCGGTGTACGACGCGCCGGCGGACGAATGCGTCGCCCGCGCGGTCAGTGATCCGCCGATGAACGTGTGGACGGCGCACTCCTCGGAGGGCGATGAGCTCGCCGTCCTCGCCGGGCTGGTGCTGCCTTGCCCGACGCACCTTTCCGGGCTCTCCACAGGAGCCGTGCGACTCGGGCTCCGTGCGCACCGACTGCGGCTCGAGCCGCGCGACGTGTTCGACGTCAGCATTCCCAGCGAGCTGGAGCTGGCCGAGGTGACGGGCTCCGAGACGACGCTGCACGTGCGGAACGGCTCGACGCGCTTTCTCGGGCAGGTGGAGGGCGTGCACAGGATCGAGCGCGCCACGCCGCTCGATCTCTTCTTCGACCCAGCCGATCTCTTCGCCTTCGACGCCGGCGGCGGCCTGCTGGCCGCGCCGCATTCACGTGGGGACGACTGAGCATGGCGACGATCGAGCTGTCCGGCATCTGTCATCGTTATCCGGGTACGCCGGACTTCGCGCTACAGCCGACCGACGTCACGTGCGAGGACGGGCAGACGTACGCGCTGCTCGGGCCCTCGGGCTGCGGCAAGACGACGTTGCTCGGGACGATCTCTGGCCTCCTGCGCCCGGCGGCGGGACGCGTGCTCTTCGATGGCAGGGACGTTACGCAGCTCGAGACGCGCCAGCGC
Organism: bacterium; assembly: GCA_024226735.1. Taxonomy (GTDB): domain Bacteria; phylum Planctomycetota; class UBA1135; order UBA1135; genus JAAELL01. Next base: position 17,061 of record JAAELL010000389.1, read on the forward strand.
AACGTCGCTCAGGTGTTCCAGTTCCCGGTCGTGTACGACACGATGAGCGTGTACGACAACCTCGCGTTTCCCCTGCGCAATCGCTGGCTGGCCCCCCAGGACGTCGATGAACGTGTGCGTGCAATCGCGGTGCTGTTGGACCTCGATACGGACCTGAAGCGGCGCGCGCGCGGTCTGCCGGCCGATGCGAAGCAGCGCGTCGCTCTCGGGCGCGGGCTCGTGCGTGAGGACGTTGCTGCCGTGCTGCTCGACGAGCCTCTGACCGCCGTCGATCCCAAGACCAAATGGGAGCTACGCAGCAAGCTGAGGGAGGTTCACGCGGAGCTGGCGCCTACGCTGATCTACGTGACCCACGACCAGAACGAAGCTCTCACCGTCGCTGACCGCGTCTTCGTGATGAACGCGGGTCGCATCGTGCAGGAGGGCACGCCCCAGGAGCTGTTCGAGCACCCCGCGCACACGTTCGTCGCCCGCTTCATCGGGAGTCCGGGCATGAACATCGTCGCCTGCGAGCTCGCAGGCGCCAGCGTTCGCGTCGCCGGCCGCGCCTTCTCGTTGAACGAGCGCGCCGCCGCGCTCGGCGCGAGGGGCTCGGCGGAGCTCGGCGTCCGGCCGGAGCTGGCGCGGCTGGGCGAGCAAGCCGTGCCGGACTCGCATGCGGCGCGGGTCGTGCGCGTGGAGGACTTCGGACGGCACCGGATCGTGACGGTCGATCTCGGCGGCGAACGATTTGCCGTGAAGGTTGCGGACGGGCTGCTGCCGCGCGAGGGGACGTCGCTCTGGTTGAGTCTTCCCGCGGAACACATCCGGCTCTTCGCGAACGGGGAGGCGCTGCGGTGAGCCCGCACGCGAAACCCCGGAACGAGCGTGCTTGGTTCCTGGTCCTGCCGGTCTGCGTGCTCGTTGCGTTCAATGCGCTCATTCCGCTGATGACGGTCGTCAACTACTCGGTGCAGGACATCGTCTCGCCCGACCAGCGCGTGTTCGTCGGCTGGGAGTGGTTCAAGAGCGTCCTGCGCGATCCGGAGCTGCACGCGGCGTTTGGCCGTCAGGTGCTGTTCTCGGTCGTCGTGCTGGCGATCGAGCTGCCACTCGGGCTCTCGGTCGCGCTGTGCCTGCCGCGCGGCCCTGGTGGCAGCACGTGGCAGGCGTCGCTCTGCACCGTGTTGATCGCGATGCCGCTGCTCGTTCCGTGGAACGTCGTCGGGACGATCTGGCAGGTGTTCGCGCGCACGGACATTGGCCTCGGCGGTGCGGTCCTGACGAAGCTGGGCGTCGACTACAACTACGCGCTCGACCCTGTCCACGCATGGGGCACGGTCGTGGTGATGGACGTGTGGCACTGGACGCCGCTCGTCGTGCTCTTGTGCTACGCGGGCCTGCGTGCGATCCCCGAGACGTACTACGGCGCGGCTGCTGTCGATGGCGCTTCGCGTTGGGCGGTCTTTCGCTATATCGAGCTCCCGCGGCTCTCCGGAGTTCTGACGATCGGCGTGCTCCTGCGATTCATGGACAGCTTCGTGATCTATACGGAGCCATTCGTGTTGACCGGGGGGGGCCCGGGCAGCTCGACGACGTTCCTGAGTCAGCATCTGTCGACGCTGGCGGTCGGGCAGTTCGACCTGGGGCGTGCCTCGGCGTTCTCGCTGATCTACTTCTTGCCGATTCTGATCGTCTGCTACGTGTTCTACACGCTGATGACGCGTGAGGAGCGGAGCTGAGATGGTACGGCGCGCATGGCTCGGGCTCTTCCTCGCCCTCACCTTCCTGCCGCTGTACTGGATGGTGAACATGTCGCTGCGCACGAACCAGGAGATCGTCTCCGGGTTCCGTTTGGTGCCGCTGGACCCGACTCTGGCGAACTACCGCACCATCTTCACGAACCCGAGTTGGTACGGCGGCTACCTGAACTCTCTGACGTACGTGGCGATCAACACGGTGCTGTCGGTTGCCGTTGCTCTGCCAGCGGCGTATGCGTTCTCGCGCTACCGGTTCTTGGGGGACAAGCACCTGTTCTTCTGGCTGCTGACGAACCGTATGTCGCCGGCGGCGGTCTTCCTGTTGCCGTTCTTGGAGCTCTACTCGAGCGTCGGGCTGTTCGACACGCCGTTGGCCGTGGCGCTCGCGCACACGCTGTTCAACGTCCCGCTCGCGGTGTGGATCTTGGAAGGATTCATGTCGGGCGTGCCGCGCGAGATCGACGAGACCGCGTATCTCGACGGCTTCAGCTTCCCGCGCTTCTTCATGCGGATCTTCCTGCCGCTCGTGCGCACCGGGGTCGGCGTCACGGCGTTCTTCTGCTTCATGTTCAGTTGGGCGGAGCTCCTGTTCGCCCGCACGCTGACCGTCGTGGACGCCAAGCCGATCGCGGCGACGATGACGCGCACGGTGAGCGCGGCCGGGATGGACTGGGGCGTGCTCGCGGCCGCGGGGACGTTGACGCTCGTGCCGGGCGGACTGGTGATCTGGTTCGTGCGGAACTACATCGCGAAGGGCTTCGCCCTTGGGAGGGTGTGAGCGTGCAGTGGATGTACTGGACCGTGCCGACCGCCGTGGTGTTCGTGGTGCTCGGGTTGATTCTCGCGGGGATGACGGTGTGGGAGCTGCGGGCGCCTGATCTTGCACGGCGGGGGTGGCTGCCGATCCTGACGACGCGGGGGGATCGGCTGTTCTTGGGGCTGGTGAGTGTGGCGGTGGCGAACCTGGCTTGGACGGGGTTGACCGACGTGTCCCAGTGGGGGGGACTCGCTGTTTCGGTAGTCGTGTTTGCCATCGTTTTTCGGTGGGGGTGATCGAGCAGTACGATGTCCGGCATGCGTGCACCTCTCGCCCTGCTCCTTCTCGCCTCGTGCGCCGACGAGGCGCCGGTCGATCCGCTCACCGTCGCCGAACGCTGGATCGATACGGAGTTCCAGCCGAGCACGCTCACGCGCGCCCAGCAGCTCGAGGAGATGCGCTGGTTCATCCAGGCCGCGGAGCCGTTGCGCGGTCAGCGCATTCGCGTCGTCTCCGAGACGATCGACACGCACAGCTACGAGGCCGCGACGCTCGCGCGTGCGTTCTCGGAGATGACCGGGATCGAGCTGACGCACGACCTGATCCAGGAGGGCGACGTCATCGAGAAGCTGCAGTCGCAGATGCAGTCCGGTCGGAACCTGTACGACGCCTACGTCAACGACAGCGATCTGATCGGTACGCACTATCGCTACGGTCAGGTCGTGCCGATCTCGGACTTCATGGAGGGCGAGGGTGCGGACGTGACCTTGCCGACCCTCGACGTCGACGACTTCATCGGCAAGACCTTCTGCACCGGTCCGGACGGCAAGCTGTACCAGCTGCCAGACCAGCAGTTCGCGAACCTGTACTGGTTCCGCCACGACTGGTTCAGCCGGCCCGAGCTGCAGAAGCGCTTCGAGGAGAAGTACGGCTATCCCCTCGGCGTGCCGGTCAACTGGTCGGCGTACGAGGACATCGCGGACTTCTTCACCAACGAGGTGCGCGAGATCGACGGTGAGCGCGTTTGGGGGCACATGGACTACGGGAAGAAGGACCCTTCCCTCGGTTGGCGGTTCACCGACGCGTGGCTGTCGATGGCCGGCGTCGGCGACGCGGGGATTCCCAACGGCAACCCGGTCGACGAATGGGGCATCCGCGTCGAGGGCTGCGCTCCCGTCGGAGCTTCGGTCGCGCGCGGCGGCGCCGTGAACTCGCCGGCGGCGGTCTACTCGCTGCGTAAGTACCGCGACTGGCTCAAGGGCTACGCGCCGCCCGAGGCGGCGGCGATGACGTTCTCCGAAGCCGGCCCCGTGCCCGGCCAAGGCCGCATCGCACAGCAGGTGTTCTGGTACACCGCGTTCACGCGCGCGCTGACCGACCCGGCGCTGCCGGTGATGGCCGAGGACGGCACGCCCAGGTGGCGCATGGCTCCCTCGCCCCACGGTCCGTACTGGTCCGAGGGCATGAAGCTCGGCTATCAGGACTGTGGGTCCTGGACCTTCCTCACGAGCACGCCGCTGGAGCGACGCAAGGCTGCTTGGCTCTACGCCCAGTTCACCGTGTGCAAGACGGTGTCGCTGAAGAAGTTCTTCGAGGGGCTCACACCGATTCGTGAGTCGGACCTCGCCGACGAGGCCGTGACGGCTGCCGCGCCGAAGCTCGGCGGTCTCGTCGAGTTCTACCGCAGCCCGGCGCGCGTCGCTTGGACGCCGACCGGTACCAACGTGCCCGACTACCCCAAGCTCGCCCAGCTGTGGTGGAAGAACGTCAGTGCCGCGGTGACCGGCGAGAAGAGTGCGCAGGAAGCGATGGACGCGCTCGCCAGCGACATCGACGACATCCTCGCGCGCCTCGAGCGAGCGGGGATGAAGCGTTGCACGCCGAAGCTCAATCCCGAGGAGAGCGCGGAGGCGTGGCTCGCGCGTCCGGGTTCACCGAAGCCAAAGCTCGACGACGAGAAGCCGCGCGGGGAGACGGTGCCGTACGAGGACTTGATCGAAGCGTGGCGCGAGGGGCGGGTGCGCTAGTGGGGTGAGTCCATGGCCCAGCCTCGTCCGGAGCAGGTCGCGCTGAAGGATGGCGTGACGGTCTACCTGCGTCCGCCCAGCACCGAGGATGCGCAGGCGGTCCTCGACTTCGCGCGGACGGTCCAGCGCGACGGAGAGGGCATGGTCCTCGAACCGGACGAGTCCGAGCTGACGGTGGAGGAGGAGGTGCGCTGGATCCAAGAGCACTCCGAGCATCCCGACAAGCTCGTGTTGCTCGCACTCGTCGACGAGCGGATTGTCGGTCTCGTCAACTTCAAGCCCGGAACGCGCAGACGTCTCGCCCATCGTGGCGCGTTCGGCGTCTCGGTCTTGCCCGAGTGGCGTGACCGCGGTGTCGGCACCGCACTCGTCCGCGGCCTGCTGGAATGGGCTCAGGCGAATCCGCGCATCCACAAGGTGTCGCTCGCGGTGTTGGCCAACAACGCGCGTGCCATCGCGGTCTACCGGCGTCTCGGTTTCGTGGAGGAGGGGCGTCGCCGCGACGAGGTGATGCTCGGGGAAGGCGAGTATCTCGACGACCTGCTGATGTGTCGGATCGTCCGGTGACCCCAATTACAAAGCGCCCACCTGCAGATGCAGGTGGGCGCCCGGTCCAACTGACTGCGCGCGCTCTCAGCCCGCTTTCTTCTTGGCCTTCAGCGCCTTCTCGTACTCCCGCACGACGGGCTCGAGCTGGCTCTTCATCTCGCCCTCGGCGTGCTCGACGGCGCGCTTCTGGGTCTTCAGGGCCATCTCGAGGTCGCCCTTCCAGTAGTAGCAACGCGCGACCGTATCGAGGGTCGCGGCGTCCTTCTCCTCGGTCAGCTCGCTCGCCTTGTTGGCGGCGCGCAGCGCGAGATCGAGGAAGCGGTTCTCGCTCTTGACCTCGGGGTCGACCAGGTTCCAGGCGAACTGGTTGAGCGCCATCGGATCCTTCGCGGCGATCGCTTTCTCGACGAGCTTCGTGCCGAGCTTCGTCGCGGCTTCCATCTGCTCGGGGATGCCCGCGAGGATCTTGAAGTGCAGGCTGTCGAGACCCTTCGCTGCCATCGGGTACTCGGTGCGGAACTTCTCGAGCAGCTCGAGGGCGCGCTTCGGCTCGATGCTTGCGGCCTCGTAGATCTTGTCGCGCGCCTCGTAGATGCGCTTCATCATCGCGGGACCCTTTTCGTAGTCCCACGTACCCTCAACCACTTTCGCGAGCGGGATGTCGACGTTGGCCGGGTGTCCGATCCAAGCGATCTTGCCCGACTTGTCGACGAGGAAGCTCGTCGGGATGCCGCGCTGGCCCGCGGCGCTCATCCACGATTCGTACGTCTTGCGCTCGACGTCGAAGGCGACGGTGTAGTCCATCCCGTCGCCCTTTTTCTTGACCATGGCCTGCACGGCCTCGAGCGGGTTGTTCCTGTCACCCGCGGTCATTCCGATGATCGTGAAGTTCTTGTCCTTGTAGTCTCTCTGCAACTGCGAGAGGTGCGGCATGCTCGCGATGCAAGGGCTTCACCAGGTGGCCCAGAACTCGACGAGGTAGACGTTGTCCGCTTCGAAGGAGGAGACTTGGGAGCCTTTGACCCACTCGGCGACTTGCAAGTCGGGCGCCGGGTCGCCGACCTTCAAGGTCGGCTTCTGCGCATGGGCCGAGGCCACCAACACGAGGCCGGCGATGCCGGCGATGGTTGTTTGTTTCATGTGGCTAACTGTTCGGTTTCCGGCCCCGGAGGACCGGCGAGCCGCCGAGTCTACTCCGGACGCAAGTGGAGCCACCGTGCGGGTTGTGCAAGCCCTACTCGCGTTGCAACGCGACCTGGAGCAAGTACCCGCCCGCAGGCGCCTTGCGGCAGTCGTTCTCCAGATCGAAGCCCTCGGCGGCGCGGTAACCCACCCGCTCGATGCGCCACTTCACGCGCGCGCCGGCGGGCATGGGCGGCAGGGGCATGTCCGGCGCGCACTTCGAGATGCTCAGGTTCGCCCCGGTCTCGTTCCGAAGAGACACGCGCACTTCGTCGAGCTGGGCCCGCGTCCTTGCATCGACGACGCGCAGTTGCGCGGTGAAGGACTCGACGTCGTCCTGGCGCGTGAAGACGAGATCGTCGCGCGGCGCCGTGACGGTGATCGACGGAGGGTCCCAGGCGTGAAAGCCCTGGCAGATCACCTCGACGCGGTACGTGCCCTCCGGCATGTCGGGAAAGCGGAACCGTCCGAAGCCCTGGTCGAGGTCCCAGCCGATCATCCCCAAGAGCTCACGGTGCTCGGGAAACTCGGTCACGAGCCGCATGGATACGCCGCCGATCGTCACGCCCTTGGCGCTGTGCAGCGAGCCCGCGACGTCGCCTCCGGGGGGCAGCGTGACGAGACGCGCCTCGATGAGGTTCGTGCCCGGGGCGAGCGTGACCGTGCGCACCTGGCGTTCGTGCGCGGGCGAGCTGACCGCCAGCGAGTAGACGCCGGTGGGCAGCCACGGGGACGTGAGCGTTCCGGCGGGTGAGAGCGGCGAGCCCGGTGGCGGCGAAGCGTACGCGGGGCGCCCGTACGTCCACTCGCCAGGACCCTCGAGCCGTACCCACACTTCCGGTACGGCCTGCCCGATCAGGTTGACGGGGCGCACGACGAGTCGTCCGCGTGCCTGCAGGTCGATCGATACGCGCTGAGGGTAGATCCCCACGGCCGCGTCGACGTGCGCGGAACCGCTCCACGTTCCGTCCTTCGACCCGAGCGTCAACGTCCACTCCTCTGTCCACTCCGCGCCGCTGCTCGCGCGGAACCGGCACCAGTGCTTGCCGCCGGTCGAGCGCAGCGGCGTGTTCGGTGCGGGAAGGATGGCCGAGATCGAGAGCGTGTGCAGGTCGAGGAGCCCGAGCTCGAAGGCGTCCTCCGCACGGCCTTCGGGCAGACGGGTGAGCAGCGTGTACGTCGGCCCCGCAGGGACCTCGATCGTCGCGAGCGCACCGGAAGTGTGCTTGTGAGCCATCGCGTGTGCTCCGTCGCGCGGCAGGTCCGGGTGATCGAGGAGCCGCAGCTCTACGAGCCCGAGGGGAAGTGCCCGCGCGCTCGCGCACCGGCCCAGCGCGTCGGTGACGAGCCGCTCGCCCGGGACATCGATCGCATAGTGGGGAAGCGACTCGCCGGTCGCGGCGTCGACCAAGTGCAGAGCGAGCCGCGCGCTCGCCGGCGCGGGGCGTGCTGCATGCGTCGCGCGCCCCTGGGCACGAGTCGCGGGTTCCTCGAGCGCACCTGGCCGCGGCGCGAGCTGCGGTGTCCCGGTCGTCTCGGGAATCGCGGGCGCGGCGCCCGGCGCGGCGAGCCACGCAATGGTCGTCGCGAGCGCGACGACCACACCGAGCGCAAGGGCGGCTCTCATCGCTACTTCAGATCGACGCGGACGTGATCGCCGGCGTCGGCTCTCAGCGTGCGGGTGCCGTACCCGGAGGCGAAGACGCGTAGCTCGAACTGTCCGGTGAACACGCGCGGAAAGGAGAAGTAGCCCCTCTTCGTTTCTACCCTGCGTCCCATGAGCGGCGAGCAATCCGCGTCCTCGAGTGGCTCGAGCTCGACCTCGATCCGTGACGACGCGGATCGCATGGAGACACGGCCGGCGATGGAGGTCATCTTTCGGATCTCGATCGCAGTGCGACCCGCTGCCCCGGATCTGGCGAACGCCGGGGCGTATCCGCTCCAGGTCGAGTCGTCGCTCTCGACGACCACGAAGCCCGGCGTCGATCCGGGTGCGAGAGGCGGGAAGCGGCACCACAGTCCGCGCTCGTTGCGCAGCCGAGTCACGGTCAGCGCGCGTGGATCGTCGCGCACGGCGAGGAAGGCGCGAAAGTCACTCGCCGCGTATCCGAACGACACCGGAAGCCGCATGTCGAAGCGGTAGGTCGGTCCGGTCGGCACGGAGATCTCCGCGAGCTCTTCGCGCGTCGGGTCGTGATCGAAGCCCATCACGCCCGGAGAGCTCGTGCCGCGCTGATCGATGAGGCGCAGAGCGTATCGTCCGGGCGGGAACGCGCCCTCCGTCTCGGCCTTGCCGCTCGGTCCGGACGTGAACGTCTCGCCGCCGGGACCGTCGACGCGCAGCGCGTAGTACGGGACGGGCTCGCGGGTCTGCACGTCGACGAGCACGACGCGCAGCGGGCCCGTGGTCTTGGTGCGCGCTTGGAACGCCAGCGTCTCGCCTGCGTGCCAGGTGACCTCCGGCTCGTCGATCGTCCACTGCGCGCCCGGCTCGGCGAGGACGGCTGCACGTTCCGCTGCGATGCGCAGCGTGAACTCGCCCGTCGCGTTCGTGCGTGTCGACACGAGCGGCAGGCCAGGTGCAGCCGCTGTCACGACCGCGCCCTCGATCGCCTCGAGGGACTGGCCCACGAGCACGCGTCCGCGGATCGTCCGTCGATCGGTGTCCGGGGCCGCGATGGCGCGCTGCTGCGCGGCGGGGTCGACGAGCTCGGAGCTCGCGGCGCGGCGCTTGGACTCGCCCCGCCCGGCCTCCATGGCGAGTGGCGCTTGGTCCGTGTCGCCGACGAGCAGCCGCGTGAGCAGATGGGCGCTCATTGCTGTGATCAAGCAGACGAGGAGTATCGATACGATCCGCGGCATCGCTCCAACCTACCCCTCTGATCGCGCGTGGACTACGCAGACCGTTCGTGCGTTCCGTAGAATGATCCCATGCCGCTCCTTCCCGCGACCTGCCCCCTCGACTGCCCCGACGCGTGCGGTGTCTTGGTCGAGACCGACGAAGCAGGGGCGTTCGTACGCGTGCGTGGCAATCCCGCGCATCCGCACTCGCGCGGCTCGCTGTGCGGCAAGACCGCGATCTTCGATGCGGTCGTGAACAGCCCCGACCGGTTGCGTACGCCGCTCTTGCGGCAGCCCGATGGCACCTTCGCTCCGGTATCGTGGGACGCGGCGCTTGACGTGATCGCCGAGCGTGTCGCGCCGCTGGCCGGCGAGGACGTGCTCGCGCTCTACTACGCGGGCAACATGGGGCTCGTGAACCGCCGCTATCCGATGAAGGTCCTGAACCACATCGGCGCGGTGGAGACAGACGGCACGATCTGCGACGACACGTCGACCGCCGGCTACGCGATGGTCTTCGGCGACGCGATCGGACCGAAGCTCGACGCCGCGGTGGACAGCGACGTGCTCCTGCTCTGGGGCTGTGACGCCCGGCGTACGCTCCAGCACTTCGTCCCTCGCATCAAGACCGCGTGCGAGCGCGGTGCCACCGTGGTCGTGATCGACGTGTACCGCACCGATACGATGCGGTCGGTCGAGGCGTGGGGGGGGCGTGGACTGATTGTGCGGCCTGGCAGCGATGCGGCGCTCGCGCTGGCGCTGTGTGCGGCCGCGTTCGAGGAGGGCGCCGCGGACCTCGCGTTCCTGCGCGACGAGTGCATCGGCACGGACGAGTTGCGAGTCGAGCTCGAGAGCTGGTCGCTCGCGCGCGCGGCCGAGATCACCGGCTTGGTGGTGCACGAGATCGAGCGGCTGAAGAGCGAGCTCTTCGCCGCGCGCGCGCCGTTCCTCAAGACCGGTATCGGCTGGTCGCGGCGCCGCAACGGGGGCACGAACATGCGCGCGGTCTGCACGCTTGCGGCCGTGCTCGGTCACGCCGATCGCTTGCACTACGAGAGCTTCGACCACTTCGGGCTCGCGGAGTCGACGCTGCTCGGCGAGGGCGCACGGCCCGCGGGTGCGCCGAAGGACAAGGTCAGTCAGCTCAGCATCGGTAGCGAGCTGGAGAGCGGTCGCTTCCGCGCGTGCTTCGTGTGGGGGCACAACCCGGCCGTGACTCTGCCCGACTCGAACCGCGTGCGCGCCGGGCTCGCGCGCGAGGACCTGTTCCTGGTCGTGCACGAGCTGTTCCTGACCGAGACGGCGCGGCTCGCCGACGTCGTTCTGCCGGCGACCACGTTCGTCGAGCACACCGACGTCCTGCGCAGCTACGGACACCGCGTACTCCATCTCTCGCGCAAGGCGTGCGCGGTGCCGGACGAACAGAAGAGCAACGTCGACACGTTCCGGGCCCTCGCGCGGCGCCTCGGATTGCCCGAGGACGTGTGGGCGAAGGATGGAGAGGAGCTCGCGCTCGAGTTCCTCGCCGCCTCGCGCGAGCGCTTCACCCAGAGCGAGTACGAGCGCCTGCTCGCGGGCGAGCCGGTCGAGTTGGCACCGCGCGCGCGTCCGGACCGCGGCACGCCGAGCGGCAAGATCGAGCTGGCGAGCGATACGGCGCGCGCCCTCGGACAGCCGGCGGTCGCGACCTTCGTGCCGGACGACGCGGGCGGTGACGCAGGCCCGTTCTGGCTGCATCCGGCTCCGTCGATCGCGACCCACAACTCGACGTACACGCACTCGGAGCGGCACGCGGCGCGGGCCGGGCGCGCGGAGTGCCGCATGCATCCAGACGACGTCGCGGGGCTCGGCGCGGCGGACGGCGACGCGCTGCGGATCGCCAACGACCGCGGCTCGATCACCCTTCCCGTGCGGGTGACCACGGACGTCCCGCGCGGCTTGGTGCGCGTCGACGGCTTCCCGCTCGAAAGGGCGATTCCCGAAGGCGTCGGCGTCAACTCCCTCACGACCCCTGCGCAGAGCGATCTCGGCTCCGGCCACTCCCTGTACAGCGCGCGTGTCGACGTCACACGTGCACCCGCCGACTGAAAGCGAAACGATGGATCTCGCCCTCGACGACAAGGTCGTCTTCGTCACGGGAGCTTCGGGCGGCATCGGGCGCGCGATGGCGCGCGCGTTCGCCCAGGAGGGTGCGCGCGTCGCGCTGCACGGCCACCGCAAGTGGGACGACCTCGTCGAGTGGGTGGCGAAGCAAGACTGGAACGAGCGCGCCCTGCCCGTCGAAGCGGACATCACTTCGGCCTCCAGCGTCGCCGCCGCGTTCGAGCGCGCGCGTGAGCACTGGGGCCGCATCGACGTGTGCGTCGCCAACGCGGGAATCTGGCCGCCGGACGACGAACCGCTAGTCGATCTCGACGAGGACCGCATCCGTACCGTGTTCGAGGTCAACCTGTTCGGCGCGATCTGGACCGCGAAGGCCTTCCTGAGCACGCTGCGCGCGACGGGGCCGCGCCCGGACGGGCACGGCGCGGCGCTGCTCTTCACCGGCTCGACCGCGGCGAGCTTTGGTGAGCGTGGTCACACGGACTATGCGGCGAGCAAGGCGGGGCTCGTCGGGCTGATGCGCTCGCTCAAGAACGAGATCGTCGCGCTCGATCCGTACGCCCGCGTCAACATCGTCGAGCCGGGCTGGACCGTCACGGAGATGACCCGTCGGACGGTGCAGCAGCCCGAGGCTGCTGAACGGGTGGTCCGCACGATGGCGCTGCGCCAACTCGGCCGTGCAGACGACGTGGCGCGCGCCGCGGTGATGCTCGCTTCTCCCGCCGCGGCGCGGCACGTCAGCGGACAGGTGCTGACGGTCGCGGGCGGGATGGAGGGACGCGTCTTGTGGGAGGACGGAGAGACCGACGGCCAGCACGTGCTCGACCGTCTTAAACAGGAATGACAGAGTCTTATTCAACGGTGCCACGGCTGACGCCGTACCAGCGAGGGACGGTTAGAGGGCCGTAGCGGTTCCAGGATCACGCCCTTTCCTTCAGAATCGACTTCCGCCTGGAAGGAAGTGACCCTGCCGAGCGTCTCGGGTACGGAGCTGTCCCGACACCCGCCGGTACTTTGGACCTGGAGGAGAGCCTGTCCACCAAATTGTTCTTGCTCGGACTTGCCTTGTGCTGCGGCTGCGCGGCATCGGTCTACGAGAATCGCGCCGACGGAAGAGCGCGTGCGATTCTCGACGAAGGCACCGAGCGCACTCTCGGCGATCGGCGGGAGGCGGTGGTCTTTCCGACGGAGCGCGTGCCGGCGGAGGAACCGGAGAACGCCGGCGACCTGGATGACGGACTGGACGACGGCTCGATGCCGGGTGCCGGCGAGGAAGCTCCGATCGTCGAGCGGCGCGTGATCAGCTTGCGCGAGGCGCTCGAGCTCGGGATACTGGGCAACCGCGGCTACAAGTCTCGCGAGGAGGGGCTCTACCTGCAGGCGCTTTCGTTGGCGAGCGTGCGGCACGGCTTCACCCCGCAGCTCGCCGCGACGCTCGACGCGATGTTCTCGAAGACGCAGGGACTGCCGTCCGCGCGCGACGCAGGCTTCTCGGCATCCGTCGATCAGATCCTGCCGTGGGGCGGCAACGTTTCGGCCGGCGTGAGCTCGGGCTTTCGCGACACGGGGGACGGCGGCGGGTCGTTCGACTCGGGCGCGAACATCAGGCTGACTCAGCCACTCCTGCGTGGCGCGGGGCACGAGATCAGCCACGAGCCGCTCGTGCAGGCGGAGCGCGACCTCGTGTACGCAATCCGCAGCTTCGAGCTGTTCCGCGAGGACTTTTCGATCGACGTCGCCTCCCGCTACTACGACTTGGTTCAGCAGAAGCAGGCGATCGCGAACCTGAGCCAGAACCTCGACGGCTTCGTGTTCGGCCGGCGTCAAGCCGAGGCCTTCTTCCGCGTCGGACGCACGACCGAGCTCGACGTCTTGCGGGCGCGGCGCAGTGAGCTGAGCTCGCGCGACAGCCTGATCGCGGCGAAGGAGAACTACGAGCTCGCGCTCGATCGCTTCCGCATCTTCCTCGGCCTGCCGCGCGAGGACGCGATCGACGTCGCGCCCGAGGCACCGGAGTTCACATCGTGGATGTACGATGCCGAGGAGGCGGTCGAGGTCGCGCTCGTCAATCGGCTCGACCTGATCAACCAGACCGAACAGCTGGAGGACTCCGCGCGCGGCCTGCGCATCGCAAAGGACTCGCTCCGGCCGCGGCTCGATCTGTCGGTGGGCTACGACGCCCCGGTCGGTCCCGACGGCTCCTTCACCGGCCAGGACATCGGCGACGAGACGCTGACCGCGGGGCTGTCCTTCGAGATCCCGATCGACAAGGTCAACGACGCCAATGCGTACCGGGCCGCGCGCATCGGCTACATGCAGGATCGGCGCGACTACGAGGAGTTCCGCGACAACCTCGTCGTCGAGATCGAGAGCGCGTTCCGCGAGCTCGAGCGGCGGGTGCAGAGCCTCGACATCCAGCGCCAGCTGATCACCGACCAAGAGAAGAACGAGAAGATCGCTCGGCTGCGGTTCGAGCAAGGCGACTTCTCGAACCGCGACGTCGTCGAGGCGGAGGAGGCCTTGCTCGACGCGCGCAACAGCCTCATCAACGAACAAGTGAACTACGAGATTGCACGCCTGCAGCTCCTGCGGGACCTGGGAATTCTGTTCATCGAAGAAGACGGGATGTGGACCGAATGAAGTGGATGTTCCTGGCGTTGCTCGGGGCCGGCGTGGTCGGTGCAGGTTGGAAGTTCGCGGATCCGAGGGCGGCCCAGGCCGCCGAGGTCCCCGAGAGCGCGCTGCACTCGGTGCGCCGCGGCACGCTGAAGATCTCCGTGACCGAGAACGGCTACCTGAAGGCGAAGAACTCGGTGCGGCTCAAGCCCAAGTTTCGGCGCGAGGGAGTGATCACCTGGCTGATCGAGGAAGGCGAGAGCGTCGAGAAGGACGAGGTGTTGATCGAGTTCGACAAGACCGAGCTCAACACCCAGATCTCCGAGCTCGATACGAGCTTGATCCAGTACGAGATCGAGCTCGAGGCGGGCCGCGCGGACCAGCAGATCCAGGAGAGCGACAACGCCGCGGAGGTCGAGAAGGCCGAGCTCACGGTCGAGCTCGCGCGCCTGGCGCTCGAGCGCTACGAGAAGGGCGACGCGCCGAGCGAGCTGCGCAAGAAGGAGCTCGCCGCCGAGAAGGCGCTGTCGGAGTTCGAGCGGGCCAAGGAACGCTACAAGCAGGTGCCCGAGCTCGCGCAGGAGGGCTTCCTGACCAAGATTCAGGTCGAGGAGGAGCGCATTCGACTGCGCGAGGCCGAGATCCAGGACGAGGCCGCGCGCCGCGACCTCGAGCTGCACAACACCTACACGCACCCGATGGAGCGGACGACCAAGCAGTACGCGCTCAAGGACGCCGAACGCGGCCTCGAGAACGTGCGGGTCAAGGCGGACATCAACCTCAAGGAGAAGAGGGCGCGCGTCACCCAGCTCGAGCGTCAGGTCGACTCGACCAAGACGCGTCTCACGCAGCTCGGCGACGAGCTCGGGAAGATGACGCTGCGCGCGACCCAGCCTGGACTCGTGCACTACGGCGACCCGAACCGGCGCTGGATGCGCGATCAGATCAAGGTCGGCAACACGCTGCGCCAGGGCAACACTGCGATCACGTTGCCCGATCTGTCGGTGATGCAGGTCCTGATCCAGGTGCACGAAGCCGACATCGACCTCGTCAAGCCCGACATGCCGGTCGTCGTCACCGTCGAGACGGCGAAGGGCAAGACGTTCCCCGCCAAGGTGACCGACATCGCGACCGTCGCTTCCTCCCAGAGCTGGGACGACGAGACGAACAAGACCTTCCGCGTCGAGGTGACGATGAACCCGGTCGACGGCGAGCTACGCGCCGGCGTCACTGCACGGGCCGAGGTCCAGGTCGAGTCCATCCCGGACGTCCTGCAGGTCCCGATCCACGCCGTCTATCCCGAGAGCGGCGAGCACTTCTGCCACGTCCTGGTCGAGGGCAAGATCGAGCGCCGGCGCGTCGTGCCCGGCAAGAACAATGCGCACCACGTCGCGATCCTGGAGGGGCTCGCCGAAGGTGACCGTGTCCTGCTCTACGATCCGCGCCAGGAGGGCGTGCGCGAGATCGACGACGGTGGCGGCGACGGCGAGTCCGATGGCGCGACGCCACAGACCGAGGCTACGAGCTGATGCCGATCGTGCACCTGGAGGGAATCGAGAAGGACTACGGCACGGGCGATGGCGCGCTCACCGTGCTGAAGGACGTGTCGCTCGACATCGAGGAGGGGGAGTTCATCGCAATCGTCGGTGCGTCCGGATCGGGCAAGACGACGCTGATGAACATCCTCGGCTGCCTCGACCGTCCGACGCGTGGCCGTTACGAGCTCAGCGGAACGGACGTCTCCAAGCTTGGCGATGACCGCCTGTCGCGCATTCGCGGCAAGTCGATCGGGTTCGTCTTCCAGTCCTTCAACTTGATCGCGCAGCTCTCGGTGCTGGAGAACGTCGAGCTGCCGCTGTTCTACGACCGCGTCACGAAGGCCGAGCGCAGGCGACGCTGCCTGGCGCTGCTCGACGCGGTCGGCCTCTCGCACCGCCTCAAGCACTACCCGACGCAGCTCTCCGGGGGAGAGTGCCAGCGCGTCGCGATCGCGCGCGCGCTCGCCGTCGAGCCCGCGATGCTGCTCACCGACGAGCCGACGGGCAACCTCGACTCGAAGAACGGCGAGGAGGTGCTGAAGCTGTTCCACGACCTGCACCGCGAGGGGCGCACCATCGTCATGGTGACCCACAACCCCGAGATCGCGGGCGGCTTGCCGCGCGTCGTCGAGATGCACGACGGCCGGCTGTCCGAGCGCGTGACGGAGAGCGCCTGACGATGTGGTTCGCACGCATGTGGGAGGTCCTCGTCCTCGGCCTCAAGAACCTCTTGCGCAACAAGCTGCGCTCGTTCCTGACGATGCTCGGCATGATTTTCGGCGTCGGCTCCGTCATCGCGATGCTCTCGGTCGGGGCCGGCGCGCGGCACGAGATCCTGACGCGGATCCAGGAGCTCGGGGTGCGCAACATCATCCTCAACTCCGTCAAGCCGCCCGAGGAGGTCAAGCCGGACTCGTCCGAGCAGACCTGGCGCGTCAGCTTCGGCCTCACGTTCGAAGACGCCGAAGCGATCGACGCGACTGTGCCCGCCGTCGACCGCATCCTGCGCGTCAATCGCATCAAGAAGCGCGCGTGGTACGGCTCCAAGCGCCTCGAGACGTCGGTCCTCGGCGTCGAGCCCGAGTACCTGCGCATGTTCAACCTCGAGGTCGGTGCGGGCCGGCCTTTCAACGAGACCGACGCGCGCGACCGCGCCAAGGTCTGCCTGGTCCGGCGTGGGCTGATCCGGCAGCTCGAGACGATCGAGGACCCGGTCGGGATGTGGCTGTTGATCGGAGACTTCTCGTTTCAGATCATCGGCGTTCTGGCGGACGAGCAGTTTCGTTCGCACACGCGCAAGGCGCTCGCAATCGACGGCCGGGCGCAGGAGGTCTACATCCCGTACTCGACCTCGATGCGCACGTTCGGCACGATCACGCACATCGAGCGCAGCGGCAGCTCCGAGTACTCGCAGACTGATCTCGACCAGATCGTCGTGACGACGAAGGAGTCGGACGACGTCTTCCCGACCGCGCGCGTGCTCGACGCCCTGCTGACGCACCACCACGACCGGCGCGACTTCGAGATCGTCGTCCCGATGGAGCTGATGCGCCAGAGGGAGAACACGCAGAAGGTGTTCAGCATCGTGATGATCTTGATCGCCAGCATCTCGCTCCTCGTCGGTGGGATCGGGATCGCGAACATCATGCTGGCGACGATCACCGAGCGCACGAAGGAGATCGGCATCCGCCGCGCCTGCGGGGCGCGGCGCCGCGACATCGTCGTGCAGTTCCTGACGGAGACGACCGCCATCGCCGCGATCGGCGGGCTGTTCGGGTGTCTGTTCGGGATCGCCGGTACGCTCGGGATCGTCGAGTTCACCCAGTGGAAGGCGCTGATCGCCCCGCACTACGTCGGCATCTCGCTGGTGATCTCGTGCACGGTGGGGATCCTGTTCGGGATCTTCCCGGCGCGGCGTGCGGCGCTGATGGATCCGATCACCGCGCTGCGGCGCGAGTGAGAGGTAGGAGCCCGACCGGAGATCCGCAGGACCCCCGGCCAGACTCCTACGACACCTTCGGTGTCGTGGTGTTCATGGCGCCACGGCTGACGCCGTGGCGGCTGGGAAAAGCCGGAATTCGGCGTGGGGTACGGTCGATCCGGATCAACAGGGGGCGACCCCGACTCCGGAGACCCGCCGTGGACCCGACCGAACTCTGCCCTGAGCCCCTCTTGCGCGAGGCCCTCGCCCCGCGCCGCCCCGACGCGGCGGCCTTCCAGGCCCGCGTCGAGGCGCGTATCGCCGCCGCCGAGGCGGAGCGCGAGACGCGCGAGGCGAAGCTCGTGGCCGCTCCCCCGCGCCTGCGCATGGTGGCGGGCTTCCTGCCGCCCGGCCTGCTCCCAGTGGGACTCGCCGGCCTCGCGGGCAAGAAGCTGACCCTGAAGGCGGCGCCCGGGTTGCTCGCTCTGCCCGTCGTGTCGCTCGCGATGGTGCTCGTCACGTTCCTCGGCGCGGTCGGGATCGTCGCGCGGCAGAGGCCCGGGACCGAGGGCGCCGAGATGTCGAGCGTGGAGGTCCGCCGGCTGTGGTGGCGGCGCAACCGCACCCCCGCGCTCCTGACGTTCGCGCTGCTCGCCGTCCTCGTCTGGCTGCGGCACTCCGAGGTGGCGGTCGTCCTCGTTCTCGTGTCGATGGCGATGACGGCCATGTTGCTGGCGGAGATGGCGCGGGCGGGATTGACCGACCGCAAGCATGTCGGAAAGACGCTGGCGGGCCTGCTCTGGAACATCGCGCTCTACTGGTACTTCATGCGCGAGTTCCTGCCCGCGGACCCGGCGGGTATCGATCCGATCGTCGCTCCCTGGCTCCTGGCCGTCGGCGCAGCGGTGTGCGTGTTCGCGACCCATTCGTTGTCCTGGGCACGCGTCAAGGAGTGGCTCGCCCATCCGGTGCGCATGCGCTATCCGGACAAGATCACGACGTGGAGTCTGCGCGTGATCGTCTGGCCGTTCACGTTCTTCCTGCTCGTGTTGGTCGTCGCGGTGACGGCTTACGTGCTGGCGAGCTTCGCCCCGCTCGAGCCGTCGCGCGCGCAGCTCGCCGAGTGGGTCCGGGATCCGGCGCTGGACGAAGGCTTGCGCCGAGGTGCGGCCACCTACCTCGCCGAGGAGGGCGAGCTGCCCGAGGCTGTGCAGCTTCCCAGCGACTCCGAGCGCATCGCCGCTCTGATGCCGCGCAAACTCGAGGTCGACGACCCGGCGCAACTCAGCCCGGACGAACGGGAGGCCCTCGCCATGCGCCTCGCCGTGGCCTGGCCCGAGCCCGACGAGCACCAGGTGCTCGCGGCCGTGGGCGTGCGGGTCGAGCTGCTAACGCTCCTCGGCCACGAAGAGCTCGTGGCGTCCGGGCGCGACGTGGCGCTCGATGCCGTCGTGCGAATGTGGAATGGCACGTATGGCGGGCGGGACAGCGCAGGTTTCAGTCAAACGCAGAGCGCGGCCGAGACGGCCGGTGATTCCTGGCTGCAGTACTCGCACATGGGCGATGTCGGCGCGACGCAGGCGGCGATCGAGCTGATGGGCGTCTACGGAGTGCCCCCGGAGATCAATCTGGCCGGGGTGCGCAGGTGGCTGCTAGGCAGCATCCGCCACGAGCGCCTGATGGTGATGTTCGGCCTCCCCGACGAGCGGCCGCTCGCCAGGCTCGCGATCGTGCAGCTCGACGCCCTCGCGGGCGGTCCGCCCTCGTTCATGGCGCGCGTGCTTGCTTACCGCGTCGTGCTCGCGGCGTTCCTGCTCGCCTGCCTCTGCGTCGCCGCGACTTTGCGCGCACAGCCGCGGGGAGTGCGCGCGTGAATCTCGAGCGCCTGATCGACACCTGGCGTTCGCCTCTCACCGGCCTGCTCGCGGCGCGCGGCGCGAGCTGGGCCGAGGCCACGGAGCTGGCGCAGGACGTGTTCGCCGAGGCTTGGCTCTCGCGCGCGACGTTAACGGCTGACGAGGAGGACGAGCGCGCCGTCGGCGCCTGGCTGGCGGGCATCGCCCGCAACCTGCACCGAGTCGCGGCGCGGCGCAGGTTGCGGGCGATGCAGCAGCTGCCCGACGAGGTCGGAGTCGAGGGGGAGGAGCCCGGCCTCGACGACGACGAGACGCTGCGCGTGCGGGCGGCGATCACGCGTCTGCCGGACCGCGAACGCGAGGTCGTCCAGGCGTTCTACCTCGATGAAACCAGCGCGGCGCGCGTCGCCGCGCTGCTCGAGACGAGCGAGCGCGCGGTCGAGGGCCTCTTGCGACGGGCGCGGGCGCGGCTCAAGGCGGCGCTCGCCGAGGCGGTCGGTAAGTCCTCCTGATTTTTGGGCGGAAGGCCTGCCCGATCGCATCGGCACCTGGGGATGATCGCGGTCGACCAGACGCGAGAGGCCCATCCATGACCGAACCCAATTCCCTTCCCGGTATCCACGTCGAGCGCCGCGCGCTCCTACAACTCCCGGCCCTCGGCGCTGCGCTCGCGTTGCCGCGGCCGGGCGCGCGGACGGACGAGAGCGCCGTCGCTTTCGATGCGTACACCGAGTCCGCGGACAGCTTGGCTGCCGCCCACCTCGAAGGCGGCCGGATCGACCCGGACGTCTACCTGCACCACCTCGCGGCGCTCGGATCGCGCTTGGACGTAGGCTCCGTCCCGCGTCCGGAGCTCGGCGACTTCGGTGGCTACGAGCCCGCGATCGGCATCCGCCCCGTCGCGCGCGGCAAGGTGTTCGTCATCATGTGGCGGCTCGAGCCGGGTGCTTTCTTCCCGCCGCACAACCACACGCCGGGCTACGTCTATTCGTTGTGTCTGGAGGGGGCGTGTTGGGTGCGGCACTTCGAGATCGACGGCGAAGCGCCTGCACCTGGGACCGAAGGCAAGTTCCAGATGCGCAAGACGCAGGCGCGCCTGTTGCGCCCGGGCATCGGCACGTCGCTCACCCCCGAGCGAGACAACATCCACACCTTCAAGGCTGGGCCGGAGGGCGCCTTGGGGATCGACATCAACACGTCACTGCCGTCGGAGGGCGAGGACTGGTCGATGATCGAGTACGAAGAGGGCAAGCGCGAGGGGTTCGACAAGCGCTACGAAGCGCGCTGGATCGGCAAGCCGGGCCGGTAATCGTCCGGCACCGATATACTCGGGTCCATGCACCACGTCTCGCTCGCTCTCCTTCTCGCATCCCCGGCGGTCGCTGCGGCGCAAGGTCCGCTGGCTGACCCGCTTCCCGACATTCCCGTCTCGCCCGTGACCGCGCGGCTCGCGGATTCGGTCTCGACGCTCGAGTTCCCGATCGACGTCGCGGACCCCGGCGACGGCAGCGGGCGCTTGTTCGTCAACGGGTTCGACGGCCGGACGCACATCGTCCAGAACGGCGCGATCCTGCCGGTGCCCTTCGCCGACTTGCGCCAGGCACCGCCGTTCTCAACGTCGTCGAGCGCGATGTCGTCGATCGCGTTCCACCCCGACTTCGTCGCCGATGAAGCCGCTGGGATCGGCGGGCGCATCTACGTCGTGATGGTCGAGGCGCCGGCGACGGGGATGACCGACTTCGGCTGCATGACGGGCACGCAGCAGAGCGTCCTGTACGAGCTGCGGCCCATGGCGAACGATCCGAACCGCGAGGACCCGGCGCGCCGGCGCGAGGTTCTGCGCATCGGTGAGTGCAACGTGATCCACAACCTGAACGACCTCGCGTTCGGGCCCGACGGCTACCTCTACGCCGCGAAGGGCGACGACCTGAGCAACCAGGGTGGCCAGGACACGACGACGATCAATGGCAACGTCCTGCGCATCGACGTCGACGGGCAGTCGGGCAACCCGCTCAGCGCGAACGCCCGCTACTGGATCCCGGCCGACAATCCGTTCGTGGGTGATCCGAGCGGACTCGACGAGATCTACGCGTACGGTTTCCGCAACCCGTGGCGCATGAGCTTCGACTTCGCGACCGGTGACTTCTTCGTCACCGACGTCGGCGAGCGCGACATCGAGGAGGTCAACCGCGTCGACCTGGCGCCCGACGGATCCGCGCGCAACTACGGATGGAACGAGATGGAGGGCTCGTTCCGGTTCCTCGGCATCGGTATGGGGGTCACCGACGACTTGACCGGGTTGCCGCCCGGCTTCGTCGGCGTCGATCCGATTGGCCAGTACGACCACACCGAGAACTTCGTCTCGATCACCGGCGGCATCCTGTATCGCGGGAACGCTTACCCGGCTCTGCGCGGCAAGTTCCTGTTCGGCGAATGGATCGCTGGCCACCTGTTCACGCTCGATGTGAACACCGGCGCGATCGAACGTCTGATGATCGATCCGAGCGGCGACACGATCCACGGCCAGCCGCCCTACACGACGGGCGAGCCCCGCGAGGGCGTGATCGCGCTGCGCGCGGACGCCCAGGGCGAGCCACTGATCCTCGTGACGCAGCGCAACCTCGATCCCGAGGGACGCCTGTTGCGCATCGCAGAGCTGCCGATCGGTGCGAGCTACTGCGGCCCAGCCGTTCCCAACAGCACCGGCGTTCCGGGCGTGATCACGGCGGCCGGTTCGTCCGCGGCCCTGGACGGCGACGTCACGCTCACGGCGCGCGATCTGCCGCTCGAGTTCGGCTATTTCCTCGCGAGCCAAACGCAGTCGACGTTCCAGCCTCCGGGCTCGACGGGACTGCTCTGCCTGGGCGGCAACATCGGCCGCTACGCGCAGCCGCAGCAGATCATCGTCGGGCCGACGGGGACGCTGGAGCTCGACCTCGGGGCGGTCCCCGTCAACCCGCCGGTGGCGGTCACGGCCGGGGATACGTGGAACTTCCAGTGCTGGTTCCGCGATCAGCCGGCGACAAGCAACTTCACGGACGGCGTTTCCATAACGTTCTTCTAGTGGTGTGAGTCGAAAGTTCGGCGCATTTGTCCGAGCCGCTTTCGTGTGGGGGCAAGGCGCCGGGTTCTGTCCGCCGCCCCCGTGCTACTCACACCCGGGACAGTTACTGTCTTGGGGCTACGCCGCAACCGCGC
>JAAELL010000390.1 GCA_024226735.1 bacterium
AGCTCCGGCTCGTCCCACAGATCCTCCATGGTCCTGTACGGGCCCCTGGGGTTGAGCCACATGCCCCCGTTCACCATGCGCATCTGGAAGGCCATCGTGCTCAGCAGCTCGTAGTCCGCCGGCGACAGCTCCCAGTCGAGGACGTCCAGGTTGCCGGCGATGCGGCTCGGGTTGGTGCTCTTGGGGATGACGGACGTGCCGTGCTGCAGGGCCCAGCGGATGAGCACCTGGCCCACGTTCCTGCCCGCCCGCTCGGCCACGCGCTGCACCCTCGGGTCCCTCATCAGCACGGCGTCGGGCACGGCGCGCGGGAAGATGGACTCCGAGTCGGGGGAGCCGAGCGGCGAGAACGCCGTCACGTGGATCCCGTGGCCCCGGCAGAAGGACAGCAGCGCGTCGTTGCGGTGGTACGGGTGGACCTCCACCTGGCACACGCTGGGCTTCACCGTCGCGTACGACAGGATGTCGGACAGCTTCTTCGCCGAGAAGTTGGACGTGCCGATCGACCGCACGAGCCCGTCGCGCACGAGCGACTCCAGCGCCTCCCACGTCTCGCGGATCGACGGCGACACGTCCGCGCCCGCGTTGCCCGTCACGGGCCAGTGGATCAGGTACAGGTCCAGGTAGTCGACCTTGAGCGCGCGAAGGCTCGCCTCGCACGCCTTGCGCACGCGGGACGCCGAGTGGTCCGTGTTCCACACCTTGGAGCACACGAACAGCTCCTCGCGGCGCACCAGGCCACGGGACACCACGTAGTCCAGCGCCTCTCCCACCTCGTCCTCGTTCTGGTAGACGCTGGCGCAGTC
>JAAELL010000391.1 GCA_024226735.1 bacterium
AGCGCGACGAATCCCGCTCACCTGTACACCTCGCCCGGCACCTACACCGTCTCCCTCACCGTCTCCGGGCCCGGAGGTTCCGACGTCCGCACGCGGACGAACTACATCACCGTCTCGCATCCCGCGCCGACCGCCGACTTCGTCGGCACGCCGCTCTCGGGCGTCGCGCCTCTGACCGTCCAGTTCACCGACCAGTCGACCGGCACAATCACCAGTCGGCTGTGGACGTTCGGCGACGGCGGCTCGTCGCCTTCGACCCATCCGTCACACCAGTACACGACCCCAGGCACCTACACGGTTGTGCTGCTAGTCAGCGGTCCGGGCGGAGCGGACACGCGCACGCGAACGAGCTACATCACGGTCCTCGATGCACCGCCCGTCGCGAACTTCTCCGGGTCGCCGCTCACGGGCACCGAGCCTTTGACCGTGAGCTTCACGGATCAATCGACCGGGAACGTGACGAGCCGCCTGTGGGACTTTGGTGACGGCCAGACATCGGCCGCGACAAACCCCAATCACCCGTATCCCCTGGCGGACACCTACACCGTGTCCCTGACGGTCACGGGTCCGGGAGGTTCCGACAGTCGAGTTCGCTGGGGCTACGTCACGGTCTCGGCGGTCGCGCCGATCGCCGCGTTCAGCGCGGTTTCGCCCGTCGGAGCCGCGCCGCTGCCCGTCACGTTCCTCAACCAGTCGTCGCGGACGATCGACACGTACGCGTGGGACCTCGGCGATGGCACGACTTCGACGGAGGAAGAGCCCGTCCACGAGTACGCGACCCCGGGGACGTACACGGTCGCGCTGACGGTCAATGGTCCAGGCGGCAGCGACACGCGCACGCGCCTGAACTACGTCCGGATCGTCGATCCGGCCGGGCCCTTCCATGCGCACTTCCAGAAGCAAACCCCAGCGGCCAACCCGCCCCGTTACACGTTGCCGGCGGTCGAGGCCGACAACGACGGTTTCGGTGTCGGCGACCCATCGACGGGGCCCCTGCCGTGCGCGTCGTCCGACCGTACGAACCCGGACGTCGTGCGCATCGTCTTGACCGACGAAGAGGACGAGACGCCCCTGCGATCGACGGCGCCAGGGCGTGAGATCGCCGTCGGGTTCGACTACACCGTCGAGCTCGTCATCCTCAGCACGACGACGACCTACGGCTGCGACTACGAGCTCTACTCCTGGCCGGAGGACACGGGAGAACCACAGCGAATCGAGCCGATCAGCAACCGATTCCAGCTCGTCATTCCTGGGACCGCGAGCACGACGTCGAAGAGGCGCTCGCTCGAGATCCGCTTCTTCACGGACCCGGACATGACCGTCGAAGCGCTGCGGTCGGTGATCGTCAAGATCGAATCGGTCGCCGTGAACGGATCGCCTCCAGCCCCGCCGCCCTTGCTCGTCGGCGCCAACGACCGCGTCACGTGGCTGCTCGAGGACAACGCGAACGCGCCACCGGGCTCGCCTGGCGATGACTGCTCGGCGGCTCTTCCGATCGCCGGCGTCGGCAAGTTCCCCTTCGACACAACCGGACGCAGCCCTTCGAACGAAGCGACCTGTGGCTCCGGGGACGACATCTGGTTCCGCTGGACCGCGCCCGCGACCGGAGACTTCTTCTTCGACAGCTTCGACGCACAGTTCAATTCGGTCGTCGAGCTCTACGCGGGCCTCTGCGGTTCGTTGAGCTCGCTCGACTGCGACAACGGCTCGCTCGCGTCCACGCCGACGGCCGGCAGCGGCGTCTCGCGCAGCGTGACGTTCGGCGACGTCTACAACATCCGCGTCGGCGTCGCCCAAGCCGGCTCCGGTGGCCCCGGCAACCTGACGATCCAAGAGCTCCGACCCGGGCTCGGCCCATACGTCCAGCTCGGACACACGACGCCGGCGACGCGCCGCGCCGAGGGCCAGGTCAGCACCAAGGTCGCGCGCGACTTCACGACGGGCTACTTCGGCATTCGATTCAAGGACGTCGACCGCAACACGAACGGCTACGTCGACGGTGTCCTGCTCGAACTTCCCGAGGGAATCACGATCGAGGCGACGGTCGATGCTCATCCGAACGCGGCCTTCACGTTCTACAGCGCGCCGCCGCCGTCCTCGCCCGTGACCTGGACGGGCCCCACCACGTTCACGATCGAGATCCCCAGTGGTTCTCCCGGCATCGCCCTGTGGTCGGAGTTCGGCGACAGCACGGCGGGCGGCTTCAAGCACGACGTCGCTTTCGAGTTGACCGGTGCCGAGCTGACGCAGGCGGGCACGCTGCTGCCCAAGGTCGGCTGGAACCGTTTCGGGAAGTGGATGGTCATCAACTAGTGGTGCGAGTCACTCTTGTGCGGCATTTTGGTCGGTGCGTACGCGTTCGCTGCAAGGCGCAGCGACGACGCGACTTCGCTGCAAGTCTCGGAGGAGGCACAACGCAGCAGCGGGCGGGTACGGGCCGACCAAAATGCCGCACAAGAGTGACTCACACCACTAGCGTAGAAAGCGCGCGCACTCGCGTGCGATCCGCACGAGGCTGCCGCTCTCCGCGTCCAGCACCGGCTGGTCGTCCTCCATGGGCTTCCAGTCCGACGTATAGCCGCGTGTCATCCCCTCGTACGCGGCGAAGGGCACGACGATGATCGCGTCGTCCGTGAGCAGGCCCATCGTGTCCCAGCCAGATGCGAGCCGCAGTGTGTCCCCTGGTTCCAGCAGGTTGCCGCCCAGCGTGTAGTCCGCGCGCGCGTCGCGCGCGACGCCGAGGGATTCGAGGATGGTCGCGGGGACATCGAGGTGGCTCGTCGGCTCGGTCTCGACTCCGGCCTCGACGCCGGGGCCTGCGAGGACGAAGGGGACTTGGATCTGGGCGCGCGTGAAGTTGCTCGTGTGGCCCCAGAAACCGTTCTCGCCGAACTCCTCGCCGTGGTCGCCCGTGATCATGACGAGCGTATCGTCGAGCACACCGAGCTCATCCAGTCCCGCGAGGACCTGGCGCACGATACCGTCGGTGTGGTGCACTGCGTTCTTGTAGCCGTTGTGCAGAAGCTCGAGCGTCTCGGCGTCGAGGTCATCGGAGAGATCGACGTAGTCGATCTTCGTCGCGAAGGGCGCGAAGCGCGCCTTCTTCTTCGGGAACGAGTAGCGCTGGTGGGGGGAATCGAGCAGGCCGAAAGCGAAGAATGGCTTTTCAGTGTCCGCGCGCTGACCGACCCAGTCGACGAGCTTCTCGCCCAGGAGCGTGTCCCGCGCGTGCTTCGTCCTCGCCTCCATCCGGTCGGTCACGTGCTCTTCGATCCGCACCCAAGCCGTCGAGCGGAACTCCGGCGAGCTCATGGAGGCCGTCGAGAATACGTGCAGGTCGTATCCCGCGTCGAGCAAGACGTCGACGAGGACCGGTGACCGCTTCTCCTCGTACACCTGATGCCAGTAGGGCCCGTGCATGCCGTAAATTATGCTGAACAGGCCGAAACGCGTCGCATTGCCGCCGCTGATGTGATCGGAGAAGGTGCGTGCCCCCTGCGCGTACTCCGCCAGGAAAGGCATCGTCTCCGGTTCGAGGGCGTCGACGCGCAGAGAGTCGATGACCAGGATCAAAACGTTCGGGCGCGGACCGTCCGCCGGGGCAGCCACCGGTTGTTTCGGGTAGTCGAGCAGGACACCCTCCATGTTGACCCGGACCTCTGGGCGCTTTCCGAGGTCCATCGCGAATACCTCCTCCGCGAGCTGCTTGACCGTCAGTCGCTGGTACAGAGGAAAGAGCCGTGCGAGCGCGGTCACCTCGAGGTCGCGGTTGAGGTCGGCATACGCGTACAGCCCCTTCTCGACGACGATCGTGGGGAGCAGGAACAGACCCCACACCCAGCGCGGTGACAGCCAACGCACGTGCACCGTGCTCACCCTCCGCGCGAGCCAGGCGGCGAGCGCGAACTCGACGATCAGCAGAACCACCAGGCCGCCGACGCCCATCGTCCAGTCCTTCGTCGACAGCTGCACGGAGTCCCCGGCGTCGGGCGCCGTCAGGACGTTCCACACCATTCCGTTGAAGTGGTACCGGAACAGGTTGTAGATGCGCGTGTCGACGAAGAGCGCCCCCTGAAAGAGCGTCCACACGACGGCGTGAACGCCACGCGCCCAGCCGAGAGACATCCAAAACGTCGTCAGCCGCAGGGCCAGGAATGGCACCAGCGACAAGAGCGCGATGGTCGAGACGAGCGCCAGCGTCGCGAAGCACCACGCGCTAGGCGTCAGGTCTTCGGGCCCGTGCGCGAGCCACGCGCGTCCGATCCAGCACCCCAGGGCGAGGTTGAACAGCCAGAGGCGGAACGGCCACGTCGGCCGCGGTCGGGGAGGGCCGGGTTCCATAGGGGCGAGAGTCTACGGGCCGGCGCGCCCACGAAGAAGGGAGCCCCCGTCCCGATGCCCTCTCGACGCCGTTCCTACTGGAACGTCACGATCCGGGACTCGCTGAAGTTGCTAGTGGTGTGATGCAGACAGTTGCGGCCTTATCCCGAATTCGCGTGTGCGTGCCACAAGGCGCGGCGACGACGCAACTTCGCTGCCAATACGGTGATACTGGGATTGGTCGCAGGAGCCGCAACGCCGTGGCGCGTGCACGCGGGCCGGGATAGGACCGCAACTGTCTGCATCACACCGCCAGTCGATGTCGGCACGCGCTCTCGCGGAGCGACGCGTGCGCGCCGCCGGGCTCGAGGATCGCATCACGCTGCTGCTCTCGGACTACCGCGACCTCGAGGGCGACTACGACAAGCTCGTATCCGTCGAGATGATCGAGGCGGTCGGGCACAGGCACTACCCCAAGTTCTTCGAGACCTGCGGGAAGCTCCTGAAGGACGACGGCCGCATGCTGATGCAGGCGATCACGATCGCCGATCAGCGCCGCCCTCCCACCGGCGTGGATCGTCGTGCTCTGGCTCGGCTTCGCCTCGCAGCCAGCGCCGAGGAAACCGTGCGGTTCGCCGAGGAGCAATCGCTGGACGGGGGTGGGCTTGCGCGAGCTGGCGGAAGCGACACTCGCTCCTTTTCGCTCGCGTGATCGAGACCGACTGTTCCTCGAAGGAGCGGACGTCTTCCTTCCCATCCACGCGGTCCGACCGCTGTCGATGGCTGTTCACGAGCTCTTGACGAACGCGGCGAAGTACGGGGCTCTTTCACGCGACACCGGAACCGTTCGTGTGTCCTGGAACTCGACGCAGGAAGCCGAGACCAGCTGGATCAGGATCACGTGGGTGGGAGACGGTGGCCCCGCGGTCGCCGCGCCTCTCGAGCGTGGGTTCGGCACGACTCTGATCGAATCGGGGATTCGCTACGAGCTCGACGGTGACGTGTTTCCTGCGCTTCGAGCCGCGCGGTCTGGTATGCGAGATCTCTTTCCCAATGCCTGCGATCGAGGGGTACACTAGCGTCGCGTATCGGGCGGCTCGGACGGTAGTGCTATGAACGTCGATGATGATCAACCGCTGAAGGGTCTGCGGATCCTGGTCGTCGAGGACAACTACGTCCTCGCGGAGTCCATGCGCTGGGCCCTCGAAGGACTCGGCTGCCAGGTCGTCGGACCGGCGCCAACGTCACGCAAGGCCTTCGACCTGATCGATGCGGGAACCGTGGACGTTGCCATCCTCGATATCGACCTGCAGGGCAAGAGCTCGGCTCCGGTCGCCGAGCGCCTGCGCGCCGAGGGTCGGCCGTTCCTTTTTCTCACGGGCTACGAGAGCGCCGCACTGCTGCCCCCGGAGTTCCACAACGCCCGCTGTCTCAGCAAGCCCGTCGACCCGGAGGTCCTCGCCTCGAGCCTCCTCGAGGAAGTCCGAGCCCTCGAAAACTGAGCCCCCGCAGGCCGCTGGGGATCTCCCCCGGAGGCCCCTCTGGGAAGGCCCCATCGGGCGGCTCGACGGCAGACTTGCCCAGGCCCTCAAGGGGACGCGGTCGGCGAACCGAAAGCTCCAGAATGTCGGCCCCCGAAACCCAGCCCCGCGGCTTCTCGCTGCTGCACGTCAGCCTCAGCCTGATCGTCTTGACCCTGGTCGCGAGCATCGCGATCCCGCTCTACTTCTCC
Organism: bacterium; assembly: GCA_024226735.1. Classification (GTDB taxonomy): domain Bacteria; phylum Planctomycetota; class UBA1135; order UBA1135; genus JAAELL01. The sequence continues at coordinate 6,053 of JAAELL010000391.1, forward strand.
AAGGGCGAAGTCACGCTGGACAAGGCGGCGCAGCTCATCGCGCGCGACATCCGCTACGCCCAGGACCTCGCGGTGCTGGCCGGTGCACAGGTGCTGGTCGTGCTGGACCCCGGTGGAGATGGCTACCGGGTCGAGAACGAGGCCCGCGAGGCGCTCGAGGCCCCCGTGGGCAACGGTCCGTTCGTGCGTGAGTACTCGCGCGACGCCGTGTTCCGCGGGGTGCGCATGAGCTCGATCGAGGCGGGCGAGCTCGGGGCGGTCGTCGTGAACCCGATGGGACTGGTCGCTGCCGACGTACGGTTGAGGCTCGAGTTCAGGGGCGAGCAGCGGGATTTGACGATCTCCGCGGGTGAGGGCGACGTCACCATCGACTGAGGGACGCCGCGGGCGCGAGCGAGCAACCCCCATACAAAGGGAGTCGTCTCCATAGGGAGACGACTCCGCGCGGTCGCACTGATGCTTGCGCACCAGCGACTGCCAGGCGAGTCGGCAGAAGACCCCACCTGACCGCCGCAAGTGAGGGCAGGGTTCGCTTGCGGCACCCCGACCGGGCCGGGGCAATCGAACCGACGGATCGGCCCGAGTCGATGCAAGCGGCAGAACTCCCATCGACGATGTGAATGTACCAGCCTGCCGGGAAATGTGTCCACGCCCGGCCGTCGAAAACCCAGGGCATACGGAATCGGAGACCGTATTCCCGTTGGCGGCCGGCGCGAATCAGTATCGGGGAACCGCCGCGTCGACCTCTTGCGACCAGGCGTCGACGCCGCCCCGCACGCTGAAGACCTGGCTGAATCCGTGGCCGATGAAGTAGGTGGCCACGTCGAGGCTGCGGTCACCCTTGTGGCTGACGAACACGAGGCGCCGCTCCTTGGGCAGGCCCATGTACTTACCGGACTGTTCATAGTCGAGGAACTCGGCCGCTTCGATGCGCGCCACCGAACGGTCGTCCGGCGTCCGGCAGTCGATGAAGGAGAAGTCCTCTCCGGCGTCCAACCACTCTTTGACCTGGGTCGGTTCGACCTGGATCTTCCCATCGAATTCCTGAGCCGTGACGATGGTCCGCACCATGTCGTTGATGTCGAGGACGTTGTGGTCCTTGGCGACCTGAGCGAGCGTGTCGCTGGGTTGGAAGCCACACGACGAGCAGCCGCCGACGTGGTAGCGCTGGAAGAGGGCGCGCTGAGCAGCCGGGGCGATGGACATGATCTGCTCCATCGTCATGTCCGGCGTGATGGTGATCTCGGTCACGGGTCGATTCCGGAGGAGGTATCGGGGATCCGGCCTTGGGCGGGCCGGGGAACGGCGGGCTAGACTGGAGTTTCGCCTACATCCCGTACGCCTCGTCCGTCGGCCGCAGCGGCCGGTTCATCCAGAGCGGCCTCCGCAGCCCGCCCGGCCCCGGAGCCGGGCGCGTCCGCGCACGCCACTCCTCATAGACCTCCACCGACTTCTTGGTGTCGACGTACACGTCCGCGTACCGATCGTCGGCGTGCGCCGGCGCGACTGTCACCTTCTGGTGCCAGCAGTGCATGCCGCTGACCGGGTCAGGCTGGACGGGGAAGGTCAGGTTCTGGTTCACGCCCGCCTCGTCCCAGAAGATGTGGCTCGAGTCGGGGTCACTGCTCGCGGACGGACCGACGGGGCGTTGGTTGCGGAAGAGGAACTTGCCGTTGCCGCGCTCCATGCGCACCAGCGCGTGGGCGTAGCGGTTGCCGCTGCCGTCGAACAGCTTCCAGCGGCCGACGTGGTGCGAGCACGCGACGACGCCGGGATGGATGCCCTCGGTCACCCACGCGCGCGGTACGAAGTGGCCGATGCGCGTCGAGACACGGACGAGGCCGCCGTTCTCGATGCCGAGTTGCTCGGCGTCCTCGGGGTGGATCCACAGCGGGTTGGTGTGCGAGATCTCCTGCAGCCACTTGGCGTTCGCCGAGCGCGTGTGGATCAACGTCGGAAGGCGGAAGGTCGGCAGGAGCGCTCGCTCGCCCGCCGCGAAGTCCATGTCGCGCCAGTTGACCTGACTGCGGATGTAGCCCGGGATCGCATGCTCGTCAAAGCCCCACTCGGACAGCGTCGGCGAGTAGAACTCGAGCTTCTTCGAGGGCGTATGAAAGCCTTCTGGCTTGCCGTCCTTGCCCTTGGCGGCGTAGCGCTCTTGACCAGCGTAGGGCACTTCGTAGGCACCGCGGCGGCGCATGAATTCGAGCGGGTTCAAGCCCTCCTGCCGCGCGCGCTCGGGCAAGCCGGGCACGTTCTGAAAGACGTCGGCGAAGTACTCGTCCATCGTCACCGGCTCGCCCGGCTGCTCCTTCGACTCGAAGAAGCGCCGGATGCCGCGCGAACCGTCGGGGTCGATGCGCCAGGTCAGCGCCGTCCAGAACTCGGTCTCTTCCCAAACCTCGCCGGGGTTCGTGCCCAGGGTCGAATCCGGCGCGCCACCCTGCAGGCGGGTGAACTCACGGCCGACGGGCTGGCGGAAGCCGATCCAGGTCCCGGCGTGGGTCTCCTGGCTCATGATGTCGTGGCGCTCGGAGGCGAGCCCCATCGGCAGCACGTAGTCCGCCCACTGCGCCGTCTCCGACCACGTCGGCGTGAGCGCGACGTGTAGGCCGATCTTGTCCTTGCTGAACATCTCGACCCACGAGCAACCGTCGGGGTTGGTCCATACCGGGTTGTAGACGCGCGTGAAATACACGTCGACCTTCGCGTCCTGGTCGCGCAAGAGGTGCGGCAACAGGAAGCTCATCTCGTAATGCGCGAGAGGATACTCCTTGGGCCACAGCGCCTCGTTCCAACGCGCGTTCGGCTCGGGGTTTTCCGAAGGCTTCGGCACGAACTTGTCCCACGAGTTCGGGTTGAAGCCGCCGGGCGTCCCGACGCTGCCCGTCAACACGTGCAGGAACAAGAGCGAGCGCGCCGTCTGCCAGCCGCCCAGGTTGCCGGCCGCGGTGTTGCGCCAGAGATGGCTCGTGAATTGGCTGCCCGCGGCCGCGATCTCGTCGGCCAGCATGGCCGCCATGCCCGGTGGGATCTTGCACTCCTCGGTCACGAACGCGTCCGTGTACGGCGAATACTCGGCGCGCAAGAGCTCGAGGAAGCGCTCGAACGTCCCCGGCCCGTCCGCGTCGCGCGCCGCGAGGAACGCCTTCCAGTTCGTCCACTGCTCGACGAAGGCCGCGTCGATCCGATTCGACTCGAGCAGCTCGCGCGCGATGCCGAGCAGGAGCGCGGCTTCGGTCCCGGGCCAGGGCGAGATCCAGTGGTCGGCGTGCGTCGTCGTGTTCGACAGGCGCGTGTCGACGACCGCGATGCGCATGCCTCCGGTCTTTGCGTCGATGATGCGTTGCGCGTGCGGGTTGAAGTAGTGCCCGGTCTCGAGGTGCGCGGAGAGCAGCAGCGCGAACTTCGCCTGCGAGTAATCGGGCGACGGCCGGTCGGCCTTGAGCCACAGCGAGAACCCCAGACGCGCCGAGGCGCTGCACACGTTGGTGTGGCTGTTGTGTCCGTCGATGCCCCACGCCTGCAGCATGCGCAGCGCGAAGTTGTCCTCGCCGGGTCGTCCGACGTGGTACATGATCTCGTCGTGGCGCTCCTCGTCGAGCGCCTTGGCGATGCGGCCGCCGATGTCCTCGAGCGCGGCCTCCCAGCTGACCTCTTCCCACTCACCTCCACCGCGCGGTCCCTTGCGCTTGAGGGGCTTGAGGATGCGCTCCGTGTCGCGCACCTGGTTGATCGTCGCGGGTCCCTTCGCGCACGTCCGACCACGGCTCCCGGGGTGCACCGGATTGCCCTCGAACTTCTGCGTTTCGCCGGTCTCCTTGTCGACGAACGCCAAGAGGCCGCACGCCGACTCGCAGTTGAAGCAGATCGTCGGGATGCAGCGGTAGTGCCGCTCCTTCTGCTTCGGCCAGCTGCGCGGGTCGAGCTCGACCCAGTCGTCCCATTGTTCCGGCTTCGGTCCTACGGCCAGCTCCCACGGCGAGGTGCGGCCTTCGGCTGAGCGCTTGTCGTCGAGGTCGGTCATCTAGTGGTGTGATTCACTCTTATGGGGCGTATCGATCGGCCCGTACCGGCGCGCTGCGGCGTTGCGCCTCCTCCGACCAATCCCAGTATCACCGTATTGGCAGAGGAG